>NZ_JBSFOK010000006.1:88656-257496 GCF_053587635.1 Streptomyces sp. NPDC003635
CCCCGCCCATGAGCAAAGGCCCCCCGCTGCTGCGAAGGGCCTTCACTTGCTGTGCGCCGCCAGGGACTCGAACCCCGGACCCGCTGATGCTGCATCCTCTGGGGGCCGACCCCCAGACCCCCAGCCGTGGCGTGAGTTGCCCCGCCCATGAGCAAAGGCCCCCCGCTGCTGCGAAGGGCCTTCACTTGCTGTGCGCCGCCAGGGACTCGAACCCCGGACCCGCTGATTAAGAGTCAGCTGCTCTAACCAACTGAGCTAGCGGCGCATGACTCACGTCAGCTGCTTGACTTGGTGTCTCGCGGCTGACGACAAAGAAAATACTACCTGGTCCCGGGGGGTGCTCTTGACCAAGATCAGGTGTGCCGACTCAGGGGCGCGGGGAACTGCGCGAGCAGCCCCCGCCGGCCCGCGGTCGACACGCGACGTACCTAGATCGCCAGCGACAGAAGAACAGGCGCCGCATTCCGGTTGAGTGCGTCCGCCGCCTGGCGGAGGCGGTGGGCGTGTTCCACCGGCAGGGACAGGGCCAGGCACCCCACTGAAGAGCCCGCGGTGATCGGCACCGCCGCGCACACCGTGCCGATGGCGTACTCCTGGAGGTCCAGGACGGGCACCGTCGGCGGCTGGGACTCCAGACGGGAGAGCAGCAGCTTGTCGCTGGTGATCGTGCGCGAGGTGAGGCGGGCCATCTTGTGCCGGGAGAGGTGGTCCCGCCTGCCGTTGTGGTCCAGCTGCGTCAGCAGGCTCTTGCCGACCGCCGTGGCGTGCGCGGAGACCCGGAAGTCCACCCACTCGTTCACCGCCGGAGTCTTTGGTCCGGCCGCGTACTGTGTGACCTTCACCTCACCGTCGACGTACCGGCTGATGTACACCGCCGCGCCGACCGAGTCGCGCAGCCGGTCCAGGGTCTGCTGGAGTTTCTCGCGCAGCGCGGCCTCCCGGTCGTGCGCCGAGCCCAGCCGGGCCAGCGCCTTCCCGGTGACGTACGCGCCGTCGGCGACCTGCTCGACGTAACCCTCACGGCGCAGCATCCTCAGGAGGCTGGTCAGGCGCTCCGGGTTGAGGGTGGTGTGCCGGGCGAGTTCGGCGTCGGTGATTCCGGTGGTGTGCCGTGCCACCGTCTCCAGGACGCGCAAGGCGTCCTGGGCCGAGTGGTACGGCGCGGTCGGCTCGTGCTTCAGCGCCACGGTGTCCCCCTGCGCTAGCTTGTGGGGCCGGATTCCAGTCAGCCAATCGACTCCACGATAGCCGCCAAGAGGCCTGGAGTGAGCGGTTGTTCACAAGATTCCGACGCCCTCAGCTGCGGTGATAACCCTCTGGCATATGACAGGGCCATGCCTCGGGAGTCGGGATCACAGCACCGCGCTGAGAAACTCCCGGGTCCGGTCGTGTTCGGGCTCGCTGAAGATCTTCTCCGGGGCTCCCGCCTCGATGACCCGGCCCGAGTCGAACATCAGTACTTGGTCGGATATGTCCCGGGCGAAATTCATCTCGTGGGTCACACAGAGCATCGTGATGTCGGTGGAGCGCGCGATGTCCCTGAGGACATCGAGGACTCCCGCGACCAGCTCCGGGTCCAGCGCCGAGGTCACCTCGTCCAGCAGCAGCACCTGCGGCCGCATCGCGAGCGCCCGCGCGATCGCCACCCGCTGCTGCTGGCCGCCGGAGAGCTGGCCGGGGTGCTTGTCGAGGTGCTCGGTGAGCCCGACCAGCTCCAGCAGTTCCCGCGCCCGCTCCTCGGCCGCGTCCTTGGACATGCCGAGCACCGTGACCGGGGCCTCGGTGATGTTCCGCAGGACCGTCATGTTCGGGAACAGGTTGAACTGCTGGAACACCATCCCGATCTTCTTGCGGACCTCGCGGACCTGCTTCTCCGGTGCCGGGAACAGCCGCTCCCCGTCCACGGTGATCGTGCCCTCGTCGGGCTTGGTCAGCGTCATCAGCAGGCGCAGGATCGTCGTCTTGCCCGAGCCGGACGGACCGATCAGCGTGACGTGCTTGCCGGCCTGGACCGAGAAGTCGAGGTGGTCGAGGACGGTGTTGTCGCCGAACCGCTTGGTGACCTGTTCGAGCCGGATGAGCTCGCCGTTCGACCGCTTGTCGGCGGGGTTCATGTCGGGACTGTGCTGGATGTCAGTGGACAAGGCGTCGCTCCAGGGCTCGCAGAAGAAGGGAGGCCAGATAGGAAATGACGATGAAGGCCACGCCGATCACCGTCAGCGGCTCGGTGAACTGGAACTGCTCCTGGGCGAACAGCCGGGCCTCGCCGAGCATGTCGAGCACGGTGATCGCCATCAGCATCGGCGTGTCCTTGAGCATCGCGATCACGTAGTTGCCGAGCGCCGGCACGACCCGCCGGATGGCCTGCGGGAGGATCACCGCCGTCCACGTCCGGGTGAGCGGCAGGTTCAGCGCCGTCGCGGCCTCCCACTGGCCGACCGGCACCGCCTCGATGCCGGCCCGGTAGACCTGCATCGTGTACGTCGAGTAGTGCAGCCCGATGGCGAAGACACCGGTGGTCAGCGCGGAGGCGGTGACGCCCCACTCGGGCAGCACGTAGAAGAGGAAGAACAGCTGCACCAGCAGCGGGGTGTTGCGCACGAACTCGGTGACCGCGCCGACCGGCCAGGTCACCCAGCGGGTGGGCACCCGCATCAGCAGCGCCCACACCAGGCCCAGTACGAAGGCGATGACCGAGCCGAGCGCCAGCGCCTGGAGGGTGACCAGCAGGCCGTCCCAGAACTGCGGCATGAAGTCGGCGACCGCTCCCCAGTCCCACGTCATCCGAGACCACCTCCGACGCCGGTGCCCACCGGCTCAGGCGCGACGATTTTCTTCTCCGGCCGCTTCCCGACCCCGGCCTTCAGCTTCTTCTCCAGCCCGCGCATCAGCCGGGTCAGCAGGAAGGCGATCACGAAGTAGATGAGCAGGATGTACGTGTAGATCTCCGCGCTCTCCTGGAGCGCGAGCCGTACCAGGTTGCCGCTGAAGGCGAGGTCGCCCATGCCCATGACCGACACCAGTGCGGTGCCCTTGAGCAGCTCGATCAGCAGGTTGGAGAAGGGCGGGATCATCTCCGGCACCGCCTGCGGCAGCAGGATCAGCTTCATCCGCTGCCAGGGCGTGAAGCTGAGCGCGATGCCGCCCTCCTTCTGTGCCGGATCGACCGCGTTCAACGCGCCGCGCACGATCTCCGAGCCGTAGGCGCCGTAGGTGAGCCCGAGGGCGAGCGTGCCCGCCCACAGGGGCACCAGCTGCCAGCCGAAGGCCGGCGGCAGCACGAAGAACACCCAGAAGATCATCACCAGCGCCGAGGTCCCGCGGAACACCTCGGTGTAGAAGCCCGCGAGGAAGCGGACGATCCACAGCCGGTGGGTGCGGGCGATACCGGCCACGAACGCCACGGCCGTGGCGAGCAGCGCGCTGAGCACGAGGAGCTGGAGGGTGACCCAGACTCCCTTGAGCACCAGTTCCCACAGTCCTGAGGTCATCCGCCGCAGAGCTCCTTCGCGGTCAGATCCGTCATCTCCGCCTCGGTGAAGCCGAACGGCTTGAGGATGCGCAGCAGTTCGCCGCTCTTCTTCAGCTTGCGCAGCTCCACGTTGAAGGCGTCCCGCAGCCTGGTCTCGGTGGGCCGGAACGCGAACGCGCCGCCGTCGACGTGCGGTTTGCCCCCGACCAGCGGCTTGAACGGTTCGGTCGCCTCGGCCTTGCCGGACTTCTTCACCACCTCGCGGGTGGTCAGCGCCGTCCCCGCGAAGACGTCGACCCGGCCGGCCTCGACGGCGTTCAGTCCCGCGACCTGGTCGGGGACGATGAGGATGTCGCTCTCCTTGTACCCGGCCTCGACCGCGTACTGGATCTCCGCGTACCCGGTGCCGGTCGCGAACCTCGCCTTCTTCTCCACGACGTCCTGATAGTTGTTCAGCCCCTTCGGGTTGCCCTTGCGGACGATGAAGGAGTCGAGCATCTGATAGTCGGGATCGGCGAAGATGACCTGCTCACAGCGCTCGGGGTTGACGTACATCCCGGCCGCCACGACGTCGAACTGCTGCGAGTTGAGCCCGGGGATCAGCGAGCCGAACTCGGTCGGCACCGGCTGTACGCGGTCCACACCCAGCCGTTTGAAGATCACTCGCGCCAACTCGGGCGCCTCGCCGGTCAGCTCGCCGTCCTTGTCGATGTAGCCGAACGGGATCTCACCCGCGATGCCCAGCCGCACGACGCCCGCGGCCCGCAGCCGGTCCAGCAGCTCCCCGCCGTTCTCGGTGGAGGCGGTGGCCACCCGTGAGCAGCCGGCCGCGCCCAGCGCGCCGAGCGCCGCCACCCCCGCGAGCAGCGATCGGCGTGTGGTTCCGGATATGTGTTCGTCATGTTCCCGTGGTGGAGCCATGGCGGCGCGGCTACCCGAGTCCATGCGATGTATGCCCCCTGGATCGCGAGGCGGGATGAGGGCACCGTGGAGGGCATGACTGATCGGTTCATCGAGGTCTCGCTCCTGAAGCGGGACATCCACTGCACGGCGAAACTGCTGGACGACCGCGCACCGATCACCTGCGCGGCCGTCTGGGACGCCCTCCCCCTGAGCGGCGACGTCTACCACGCCAAGTACGCCCGCAACGAGATCTACGCCCTGTTCCCGCCCTTCGCCGAGACCGAGCCGCCGCTGGAGAACCCGACCGTCACCCCCATTCCCGGCGATCTGTGCTATTTCGCCTTCGCGGGCGCCGAACTGGGCACCAAGGCCTACGGCTACGACCGCGAGGTCCGCCCCGGCACCACGCTCGTCGACCTGGCCCTGTTCTACGAGCGCAACAACCTGCTGCTCAACGGCGATGTCGGCTGGGTGCCGGGCATCGTCTGGGGCCAGGTGGTCGAGGGCCTTGCCGAGATGGCGGACGCCTGCAACGACCTCTGGCGCTCGGGCGCGGCGGGGGAGACGCTCAGCTTCCGTCGGACATGAGGGCGTGCGCCGCCCGCAGCACCAGGTCGTCCCGGTGCCGGGCTGCCACGAACTGCAGGCCCACCGGCAGCCCGTCCCCGTCCGTGCCGACGGGCACGGTGGCGGCGGGCTGCTGGGTCATGTTGAAGGGGTACGTGAAGGGCGTCCACCCCGTCCAGCGGCGGTGCCCGGAGCCCTTGGGCACTTCGGCGCCCGCCTCGAACGCCGTGATCGGCAGGGTGGGGGTGACCAAGAGGTCGTAGGAGTCGTGGAAGCGGCCCATCCGGCGGCCGAGTTCCATGCGGACGTCCACCGCGGCCAGGTAGTCCAGGGCGCTGTACCGGGCGCCGAGGGCGCAGATCTCGCGCAGCCCGGGGTCGAGCAACTCCCGCTGGAGCGGCCCGAGCTGCTGGGTCACCCGGGCGGCGCCGCTGAACCACAGGGTGTGGAAGGCGTCCACCGGGTCGGTGACGTCGGGGTCGGTCTCCTCGACGTACGCCCCGAGCGCGGCGAGCCGCTCCACCGCCCGCCGCACGGCGGACGCGACCGCCGGGCGCACCGCCACCTGTCCGCCGAGCGAGGGCGAGTACGCCACCCGCAGCCCGCGCACCCCGCCCTCGCGGGCGAGGGCGCCGGCGAAGGAGCCGGCCGCCGGGCCGAGGGCCGACCAGTCCCGGGAGTCGGGGACGCCGATCACGTCCAGCATCAACGCCGCGTCGGCCGCGTCCCGCGTCATCGGACCGACGTGCGCCAGCGTCCCGAACGCGCTCGCCGGATACAGCGGCACCCGGCCGTACGTCGGCTTCATCGCGAAGATCCCGCAGAAGGACGCCGGGATGCGGACGCTGCCGCCCCCGTCGGTGCCGAGCGCGAGCGGGCCCGCGCCGAGGGCCACGGCCGCGGCGGCGCCCCCGCTGGAACCGCCTGCCGTGCGCGTCGGGTCGAGCGGATGCCGGGTGACACCGGTCAGCGGCGAGTCGGTGACGCCCTTCCAGCCGAACTCCGGCGTCGTGGTCTTGCCGAGGAAGACGGCGCCGTGCGCCCGCAGCCGCGCCACGGAGGGCGCGTCCTCCTCCCAAGTCCCCCTCTCCGCAATGGTCCTGGAACCCTTGAGGGTGGGCGCGCCCCGCGTGAGCAGGATGTCCTTCACGGTGACCGGGACCCCGTCCAGCAGCCCGCCCGGCTCCCCGCGCCGCCACCGCTCGGCCGACTCCCGCGCCCGCTCCAGCGCCTGTTCCGCGGTGATCCGCACGAAGGCGTTCACCTCCGGCTGGATCAGCTCGGCCCGCTCCAGCGCGGCACGCGTGGCGTCCACCGGGCTGAACGCGCCCGTGCGATACCCGTCGAGGAGTTGTACGGCGGTCAGTCCGGTCAGGTCGGTCATACGCCCTCCAGCGGTGGGAAGTTCAGCGTCCTGGCACGTACCCGCGTTGCTTGTCGACGACGTTCGGCAGCGTCCGGCCCGCCTCCCAGCGGGCGTACAGGTCCACGAACTGGGCGCCGAGCTCGTCGCGCCAGCCGACGGTGTCCCCGCTCATGTGGGGGGAGACGATCAGACCGGGCAGCGCCCACAACGGGCTGTCGGGACCCAGGGGTTCGTGCTCGAAGACGTCGAGCGCGGCGCCCGCGATCCACCGCTTGGACAGCGCCTCGACCAGCGCCTCCTCGACGACGAGCTGGCCGCGCCCGACGTTGATGAACCGCGCGGAGGGCTGCATCACCCCGAACCGGCGGGCGTCGAACATGCCGTAGGTCCGCTCGGTGAGCGGTGCGGCGGCGATCACCCAGTCGGCGCGGGCGATCAGCCGGTCCAGGTCCTCGGGCCCGTGGATCCCGGTCCGGGGCGTCCGGCCGACGAGGGCCGAGGTGACGCCGAGGGCCTTGAGCTTGGCGACGATCGCCCGCCCGATCGGCCCGGAGCCGACGACACAGGCGCGGGTGCCGCCCAGCCGCCGCGACTCGCGGTGCAGCCAGGTCCGCTGCCCCTGGAGTTCCAGGGTCCGGGGCAGATCCTTGGCCATGGCGAGGACGAGACCGGCCACGTACTCGGCGATGGGCTCGTCGAAGATTCCGCGTGCGTTGGTGACCACGGTGTCGGAGGCGGCGAGTTCGGGACACATCAGGTGATCGACACCGGCGCTCGCCGTGTGCACCCAGCGCGGCCGCGGCCCGCCCCCGGGCCAGGCGCGGCGGACCGCGTGCGAGGTGAAGTCCCACACGAGCAGCACGTCGGCGGACGGCAGCTTCCGCGCGAGCCCCGCCTCGTCCGTGTGCTCGATCCGGGCCCGCCCGGTGAGCCGGCCGAGCCGGGGGAGGGGCTCGGCGTCCAGGACGAGCAGCGTGGGGGTGTTCATCGACAGCCGTTTCCTCGCGGTGGCCGGGCGTCTGACATGCGCGGATTGACCACGCTCGCACCCGAACCTACCTTCGTCAACACGGGCGGTGCGTACGGTGCGTTGCTCCCCTGTTCCTCTCGGTGAGGCGGGTGCCTGCCATGGACGTCTCCTTTCTCGGCGGACCTCGGCCGCAGCGCGGTGTCGGTGTGGTCGCGCCCTTCGACTTCGCGCTGGACCGCGAGCTGTGGCGCTGGGTTCCGGACGAGGTCTCCCTGCATCTGACCCGCACGCCGTACGTGCCGGTGGAGGTGAGCCTGGACCTGGCCCGGCTGGTGAGCGAGCACGAGACGCTGTCGGAGGGCGTCCGCACGCTGATCGCCATCGCCCCCGAGGTGGTGGCCTACGCCTGCACCTCGGGCAGCTTCGTCGGCGGGATCGCGGGCGAGCGGGCGATGTGCGCGGCGATGACGAGGGCGGGCGCGGTGCCCTCGGTGACCACCTCCGGTGCGCTGCTGGAGGCGTTGGCCGACCTCGGCGCGCGCCGGGTGGCGCTGGTGACGCCGTACACGGTGTCCGTGACCCGGTCGCTCCAGGAGTACGTGGCCGAGGCGGGCGTCAGGGTGACGGGATGTGCGTTCATGGGGCTGACGCGGCACATATGGAAGGTGCCGTACAGCGATGTGGTGGGGATGGCGCGCAAGGCCGTACGGACGGCGGAGCCGGACTGTCTGTTCATCAGCTGCACGAACCTGCCGACGTACGACGTGATCCCGCAACTGGAGGCGGAACTGCGGATGCCGGTGATCTCGGCCAACCAGGTCACGATGTGGGCTGCGCTGCGCCGACTGGGTACCCGGGCCGTAGGGCCGTACCAGGCCCTGATCGATCCGGCGGCCCGCGCCGGCCGCCCGGTGATCCCCCCGGACGTGGAACAGCAGCAGGAAGGTTCGACATGACGGCACTCGGATTCCTCTACCCGGGCCACTCCGCCGAGGACGACTATCCACGCATCGAGCAGCTCCTGGGCAGCGACATCCGGGTGGACCTGGTGCACACGGACATCGGCGAGGACGCGCACCGGGTCGACGCGCTCCGGGAGATGGGCGCCCCCGAGCGCCTGGCGGCGGGCGTGGAGCAACTGCGTCTGACGGGCGCGGAGGCGGTGGTCTGGGCGTGCACGAGCGGCAGCTTCGTGTACGGCTGGGAGGGCGCCCACGAGCAGGTCCGCACCCTGGCCCGAGTGGCGGGCATGCCGGCCTCCTCGACGTCCTTCGCCTTCGTGCACGCGGCGGCGGAGCTGGGGGTGCGGCGCCTGGCGGTCGGCGCGACCTACCCGGACGACGTGGCGGACCTGTTCGCCGGGTTCCTGCGGGCGGGCGGCGCCGAGGTGGTCGCCGTGCGGGGGTCGGGGATCGTCACCGCGGGGGAGGTGGGGGACTGGACCGAGGACCAGGTGCTGGCGCTGGCGCGGCAGGCCGACGGGGAGTCGGCGGAGGCGGTCCTCCTGCCCGACACCGCCCTGCACACGGCGGCCCTGATCCCGACGCTGGAGAAGGAGCTGGGCAAGCCGGTCCTCACGGCGAACCAGGTGACCGTCTGGGAGGCCCTGCGCCTGACCGACCGCAGGGTGAACGCCCCTGAGCTGGGGTCCCTGTTCACCCGGGAGCCGATCGTCCAGGTGTGACGCGAGGATCCTCGGGAATAAAGCGGAGACTCCCTCCTGTTACGCCCCGCAGGACCATCCGGCGTACTTCAGGAGGCACCCACCGATGGCGGCAGACGAGATCCGGGGCGCTGTGCACGGCAGCGCACCCGTCCCCCTGTCCGTGCTCGACCTGGTCACCGTCGGAGCGGGCAGCACCGCCGGTGACGCGCTGCGCACCGGCGTCGAGCTCGCCCGCCTCACGGAGTCCCGCGGGTTCCATCGGTACTGGGTCGCCGAGCACCACTCCATGCCCGGCGTGGCCTCGTCCTCCCCGGCCGTGATCCTCGCCCACCTCGCCGCCCACACCGAGCGGATCCGCCTCGGCTCGGGCGGCGTCATGCTGCCCAACCACGCCCCGCTGGTCATCGCGGAACAGTTCGGCACGCTGGAGGCGCTCGCCCCGGGGCGCGTCGACCTCGGGCTCGGCCGGGCGCCGGGCACCGACGGCGCCACGGCCGCCGCCCTGCGGCGCACCGAACGACTGAACGAGGGTGCCGACGACTTCCCCGAGCAGCTCGCCGAGCTGACCCGGTTCCTCGACGACGACTTCCCCGACGGGCACCCCTACCGCCGGATCCACGCCGTCCCCGGGCCGATCCAGGCCACCTCGCCGGGCGGCGTCCAGAGCCCGCACCGTCCCCCGATCTGGCTGCTCGGCTCCTCCGGCTTCAGCGCCCGGCTCGCCGGTGTCCTCGGCCTGCCCTTCGCCTTCGCGCACCACTTCTCGGCGCAGAACACCATCCCGGCGCTCGACCTCTACCGGGAGTCCTTCCGGCCCTCCGAGGTCCTGGACGCCCCCTACGCCCTCATCGGTGTCTCCGCCCTCGCCACGGACGACGAGCGCGAGGCCCGGCGGCAGGTCCGCGCCACCGGTCTGAACATGGTGCGGCTGCGCACCGGGCGGCCCGGGCTCTTCCCGAGCCCCGAGGAGGTGGAGGCGCACCGGTTCAGCGCGATGGAGGAGGAGTTCATCGCCTCCTGGGGCGCCAACATCGTGCACGGCACCGTCGACGAGGTCCGTCAGGGACTCGACGACCTCCACAAGCGAACCGGCGCCGACGAGTTGATGCTCACCTCCCACGCCCACCGCGGCGAACTGCGGCTGCGCTCCTACGAACTCATCGCGGACGCCTACGGGTTGCCGACCGCCGCCTGAACGCCCGGCGAGCGCATCAGCTCGGAGATACGATCCGGCGTCACCGGCCGGGAGTACAGCCACCCCTGGCCGGTGTCGCAGCCGATCCGGCGCAGCCGGGCCGCCTGCGCGGCGGTCTCCACGCACTCCGCGGTCACCGTCAGGCCGAGCCGGTGCGCCAGCTGGATCATCGCCTCCACGACGACCTCGTCCGCCGGGTTCGGAGCGATGCCCTCACCGTCGTACTGGAAGCCCTTCACGAAGGAGCCGTCCAGTTTCAGTACCGACACCGGCAGCCGGCTCAGGTAGGCCAGGTTCGAGTAGCCGGTGCCGAAGTCGTCGATCGCGATCCGTACGCCCATGTCGCTGAGCGCCTGAAGCGCCTGCTGCGGGCGCCCGCCGGAGCCCATCACCGCCGACTCGGTCAGCTCCAACTGGAGCAGGTGCGGGGCCAGTCCGGTCTCCGCGAGGGTCTGTGCCACGTCCGCGACCAGGTCGGAGTCCCAGACCTGGCGGACCGCCACGTTGACGCTGACGAAGAGCGGCGGCTCGTCCGGATGGGCGAGCTGCCAGCGGCGGGCCTGAGTACAGGCCGTGGCGAGCACCCAGCGGCCGAGCGGCACGATCGAGCCGTCCTCCTCGGCCAGTCCGATGAACCGATTCGGCGTCAGCAGGCCGAACTGCGGATGGTTCCAGCGCACCAGCGCCTCCACTCCGCGCAGCCGCCCGTCCTCCATGCACACCAGCGGCTGGTACTCCAGCACGAACTCCCCGCGCTCGATGGCCGGGCGGAGCGTGGAGGCGAGGGCCTGGCGGGTCATGCGGTGGGCGTTGCGCTCGGGGTCGAACAGCGTCCAGCGGTCCTTGCCGTCGGCCTTCGCCCAGTACAGGGTCGTGTCGGCGGCCTGCATCAGCGCGGTGGGACTGGTCCCGGCCGCGTGCCGCTCCACCACCCCGATGGACGCCGACACCGACAGCCGCCGGCCCGAGATGTCGAAGGGCGCCTGCAGCGCCTTGAGCACCGACTCGGCGAGATCGGCGAGTTGCTCGGTGCCCGTCGAGTCCTCCACCAGCAGGGCGAACTCGTCCCCGCCGAGCCGCGCCACCAGCGGGGTGCTCGCCCGGGCGCAGCCCGCCTCGTCCGCGCACCGGGTGAGCCGTTCGGCCACGGCCGCCAGCAGCCGGTCGCCGACTCGGTGCCCGAGGGTGTCGTTGACCGCCTTGAAGCCGTCGAGGTCGAGGTAGCAGAGCCCGATCCGGCCGGTGCCGCCCTCCTCGTACGCCTCCGCCTCCAGCGCGGCCGAGAGCCGCTCGAAGAACAGCGTGCGGTTGGGCAGCCGGGTCACCGGGTCGTGGTTCTGCAAGTGCCGCAGCTGGGCCTGGAGTTCCCGGCGGGCGCTGATGTCGGCGACCGACAGCAGTACTCCGCCGCGGTCCTCGGCGGGCAGCGGCGCGATGGCGACCTGCACCCACAGGCAGTGCCCGTCGGGGTGCTTCAGCCGCCGGGTGCAGCGCAGCCGGGCCTGCCGGCCGCGCAGCACCTCGCGGTACGCGTGCCAGGTGCGGGCGTCGGAGGTCAGGTCCACCAGATCGGCGGCGACCGCCCCTTCCAGTGCCCGCGGGCTGCTGCCCAGCAGTTCACCGAGGGCCGGGTTGGCGCCGGTGACCAAGCCCTCGCGGTCGACGACGGCCATCGCCAGGGGGGCCGCTTCGAACGCGCCCTGGAAGGGTGCGCAGGACGGCCCGGTACGAGGAGACGACCCTTCATTACTCTCTGTGACAGCCGGCCCGATGAGATCTGTCGCGGGCGCCGGCCCTTCGGACGTTCCGCTCACCGCTCGCTCCCGCAGTGCACTCGATCTTCGGATAAGTCTCGTCGGAATGGCCGACCGACCTGGCGGCCGCCGGGCCGGGTCCGTGCAGGAAAGGGATCAGGACAGTACAGGAAAGGGTCAGGAAAGTGTGCCGATCATAGAGGCTGCTTCCGGGACCGTGCAGCCGCTGTCCAGTGTCCCGGAGTCGCCCGCAGATCTGACAATTCGTTTCTGCCCGCAGCTGGCCGGGTTCAGCAGCCCTTCGACCACATGTGACGGTCCGTGAGCGGTTCGGGGGTGTCGGATCGTGCGCCCCTCACTCGTCCGGTGCAGATAAACAGGGCGTAGTACGACAAACACCCACAGGCTGGGAGCGGTGTCCCGCGAACCGCTCCCGGAGGTCCACGTGCCGCGTCAGCTCCCGCTCAGGGAACTCACCCGTGCGACGATCCGGGGACTGGGGGACCGGCTGCGCGCCTGGCCCCGACTGCGCACCACCGCCGCCTTCTTCACCACGATGTCCGCGCTCGCCGCGACGTCCCTGGTCTCCGCGCCCTCGGTCGCCGAGCCGTTCTCGTCCGAGCCGTGCGCGCTGCGACGCACCGACGCCCACCACTCGGAGGGCGTGGACACCTGGAACGCCGCCTATCCGCGCCCGGACCGCTCGCTGGACGCCGTGATGGTGTTCCTGTCCTTCCCCGACTCGGTCCCGCTGACCAGTCCCGCCGAGCTGACGGCCGACCACTTCCCGGCCACCACCCGCTTCTTCGAGCGTTCGTCCTACGGCAGGTTCACCCTGCGCCCGCATCCGCTGCGGGACTGGATCCGGATGCCGCAGCCGTCGACTGCGTACGCCATACAGCGCGACTGGGACCCGGCCTACCGGGGCGCCTATCTGCGCGACGCCCTCGCCGCCGCCGACAGCCGGGTGGACTTCTCCCGCTACGACGTCGTGTACTTCGTCGCCGATCCGGACGCCCCTGGGGTGGACTCCGACGCCACCAAGGTCGTCAATCTGGACACCCCGCTGAGCGCCGACGGCACCGAGATCCGGCGGGTCGTGACGGTGTTCGAACAGCATCCGCCGGACCGGCTCGTGCTGGCCCATGAGACGGGCCATGTCTTCGACCTGCCGGACCTCTACCACCGTCCGGTGGACGGCGTGGGCGACTGGGACACCTACGTCGGCGACTGGGACCTGATGGGCAGCCAGTTCGGTCTCGCGCCGGACCTGTTCGGCTGGCACAAGTGGAAGCTCGGCTGGCTGGAACCCCGGCAGGTGACCTGCGTCCGCGATCCGGGCGGCACCCGGCTGACCCTGGAGCCGCTCGGGGCGGGGCCCGGCGTCGCGACGACCGGCGCGGCGGGGGCGCCCGCGTTCGGGCTCGGCGGCGGCACGAAGCTCGCGGTGGTGCGCACCGGCCACGGCAGCGCGCTCGCCTTCGAGGCGCGCGGCCGTATCGGCAACGACTCGGCGGCCTGCCGGGACGGGGTCCTGGTCTACCGCGTCAGCAGCGACGCCGAGTCCGGCCGGGGCCCGGTCGAGGTCATCGACGCCCATCCCCACACCGAGGCCTGCTGGGAGGACTCGGTCTACCCACCCCTGGCGGACGCCCCGGTATCCCTCGGCGAGAGCTTCACGGTGCCGGGCGAAAACGTCCGGGTGGAGGTGGAGGGCAGGACTCCGGCAGGAGCGTGGACGGTACGGATCGCTACGCGGTAGCCGGCGGGGGCGGCGCGGCTCGCGACGGGGCGGCTGGCGTGGGCGTACGCGGAGCCCCCGCGTGTGCGGGAGGCCTTCGTGTCGGTGCGCCGCCAGGGACTCGAACCCCGGACCCGCTGATGCTGCATCTTCTGGGGGGTAACCCCCAGGCCCCCAGCCGCGTCTGTCGGGTCGCGGGAATCGTGCCGCAAGAGCGAAGGCCTCCCGCGTGTGCGGGAGGCCTTCGTGTCGGTGCGCCGCCAGGGACTCGAACCCCGGACCCGCTGATTAAGAGTCAGCTGCTCTAACCAACTGAGCTAGCGGCGCCTGCTGACGTCGTAGACCTTAGCATCCTGGTCGGCGGGAGGAAAAATCGATATCCGCACGGCCGCGCGGGCCGCCCGTACGGCCGCCCAGAGCAGGATCTCGGGGCCCGGCAGCCAGGGGTGGCGGGTGTCCGGCGCCACTAACCAGCGGGAGCCGGAGGGGGTGGGCGCGGGGGTGCCGGCGGGGGCCGGGACGGTCACCGCGTCGCCGTTGCCGTGGCACAGCAGGGGCGGGATGTCCCCGGTGCGACCGTACTCCTCCCACCCCAGCAGCGAGGGCAGGCGCTGGGCCGTGCCCGGGGCGGCGAACAGCAGCATCCGGCCTCGGTACACCGCCACCGGCCCCGACCCCGGGCCGTCGTCCCAGAGCCGGTCGAGCATCCGGCGCCCGAACACGGCGGGGGTGCTGACGACGTCGAAGACCGAGCCGCAGGGCAGTACGACGGGGGCGTCGGGCCGCTCCTCCCACAAGGCCTGGAGGGTGCGCGGATACGTTCCTGCCGAGGCCAGCCAGTCGGCTCCGTCCGGGGTGACGCCGGAGACATCGAGATAACTGCTCATGGCATCCAGACTTACCCGGCGTGAGCGTTCCGTTCCAGAGGGTTGCCGGAAATCGGGACAGGAGGGTGCGGGAGGGAGTATCTTGCCCGGATCTTGCCCGTCTGGCATATGCCCGCCCAACCGGACTACACGGGGTCGACGTGCTCCCGGCCCTCGACCGCCCCCCGCATCAGGTCTCTGCCGAACTCGACCATCTTCTTGGCGTAGTCCTCGGTCCACTCGGCGCGCTCGGCGATGTCCGCGGGCGTCAGCCGGTCGAAGCGGCGCGGATCGGCCAGCTGGGCCGCCGCGATGGCCTGGAACTCCACGGCACGGTCGGCCGCCGCGCGGAACGCGAGCGTCAGCTCCGTCGCCCGCGTCAACAGCGCCCGGGGGTCCTCGATCGACTCCAGGTCGAAGAAGTGCTCCGGGTCGCCTGCCGCCTGCGTGGGCTCGAAGAGCAGGGGCGCGGGGCGTAGCCGCGGTTCGTTCCGACGCGGCGTGGGCTCCGCCATGTCTTCTCCTCCTCGTACGTCGCTGATGGCCCCCGTGAAGCGGGCCACCGTCCATTGTCCCGCGCCCGCGCAAGAGGGCCTCGACCCCCAGGTCACATGGGCCGTGGCTCACACGGGCGCTCTCAGGCGGGCCGCCACACCACCCGGTGTTCCGCCAGCCGTGCCAGCACCGCGTGGTTGGCCTCCCAGCCGTCCGGGAACTTCACCACCGTGCCCAGCTGGACCGGTTCCGTCGACGGATAGTCGTCCAGGAGCTCGGTCACTCCGGCGCGGCAGATCACGATGCAGGCGTGCCGGTGGCGGGAGGCGAGGACGCACAGGCGGCCCGTCTCCAGATGGAAGGCCGTGGCGTCGGGGCGGCCGGAGAGCGGGTGGAGGACCACCGTGACGTCGTACTCGCGGCCCTGGAGCCGGTTCGCCGTGTCCACGGTGACCTCGGTCACTCCCAGCTCCGCCAGGGCCGAACGGACCGCCGCCGCCTGGTCACGGTGGGCGGTGCCGACGGCGATCCGGTCGGCGGTCAGCGGCGCCGGATCCGGCGAGCGCTCCGACGTGGCCGCGCCACCCCGGTCGAGCAGCCGGCGTACGACCGTCGCGACCGCCCGGACGGCCTCCGGGTCCGTGCGCGGGGTGTGCCGCGCGGGAAGCTCCAGCAGGCCCCAGCCGGACGCGGCCGCCTCGTCGATCACCTTGTCGGGCCCGGAGCCGTCGGAGGGGACCGCGAAGGCGAGGCGGCGGTCGTCGTGGCCGGTGCCGCTGCGGAAGGGCGTGTACGGGTAGAAGGCGTCCGATACCAGCTGCGCCGCGGACGCGGGCAGCCGCCAGGACACCGGCAGCCGGTGCTGGGGCAGCTCGGGATTGTGCGCGAGCAAGGTGGTCACGGCCGAGGACGAGGGGTCGTACGACAGGCCCGCCCACTGTTCGCCGCCCACGATCGAGAACGGGTCCAGCTGGCCCGGGTCGCCCACGAACAGCGCCCGTTCGAACAGCCCGGCCACGGCCAGCAGGGAGTCCGAGCGCATCTGGTACGCCTCGTCCACGATCGCGTGCCGCCACGGCTCGTCGACCTTCACATGCGCCCACTTCGCGGCCGTGGAGATCGTGACCGGCAGCCCGGTCAGCTCCGCCGCCTTCGCGGACTTGCGCACGTTCGGCAGGTCGTCCAGCGCCTTGTCGTACGGATCGGCGTCACTGCTGTGCAGTCGGCCCACCGGCAGCCCGGGGCTCTTCTCGGCGAGCCGCAGTACCAGGTCGTCGACCTGGGCGTTGGTCTGCGCCACCACCATCAGCGGGTGGCCCGCCTCGGCCAGTTCCAGGGCCGCCCGCACCACCAGCGTGGACTTCCCGGCGCCCGGCGGGGAGTCCACGACCACCCCGCGGTGCGTGCCGTGCAGGGTGTCCGCGAGGATCGCGTCGGTGGCCCGCGCGGCAGCCAGGCCCGGGTCGAACACGGCGGTCACAGCACGTCCTCCTGGGTGAGCCGGTCGGCGGGCTCGGCCACGGCCTCGCCGGGCGGCCCGCCGTGCGTCCACGGTGTCTGCTCCGGGTCCGGCAGCTTCGCCCCGCCCCGCTGCTCATGTTCGAACAGCGTGAAGCACACCCGGTCGCCCTTCTGCGGCACGGACCCCTCCTCGGGCTCCTTGCCCCGGCCCATCTTGTCGAGCACCCGCAGGACCAGCAGCTCGCCGTCGCCCTCCACGAACTCCGCCGACTGCGGCTTCCCGCCCAGCGAGCGGTACACCTTGACCCGCTCGCCGAGCCGCGGCCGGTCGTCGGTGCGCACGGTGACCAGCGGGCGCGGGCTGGGCCGCTTGCCCTCGCTGTACGCCATGAGGACATCGGTGACCTCACCCACGAAGGCCTCACCGGCCAGCCGCCGCCCGGCCATCACCAGCGGGTCGTCGAGCGCCTCCTGGGCCTCCAGACGGGCCTGTTCGCGCTCGCGCGAGGCGAGCTTGTTCGCGGCCGTCACCGCGTCGTCGCGGCGCGGCTGCGGGGGTTCGCCCGCCGTGATCCGGTCGCGGTGGGCGGTGAACGACCAGCGGTCACGCGTCCACCGCTCCTCGACATGCGCGCCCGGGGGCAGTTCCCGCAACCGGTCGAGGCCCTGCCAGACCGCGTCCCAGGTGGGCCGGACCTGGCTCTCCACCAGCGCGCGGATCTCCCGCTCGGCAGCGGTCAGCGCGCCCAGCCGGGCGTCGGCCTGCAGACCGTCCTCGGCGGCGGCCAGCGCGGTACGGGCCCGGTCGTAGCGTTCGATGGCGGGGGCCAGCAGCTTGTTGTCGAACGCCGGGTCTGTGGCGGGGCCGGCGGGCGGGCACAGCAACTGGCCGCGCTCGTCGCGCGCCAGCTCCGCGCGCAGGGCGGCCTCGGAGCCGGTCGTGTCCTGCGGGGGGTCGATCCAGGAGAGCAGCGCACCCAGGTGCTGGTCCTCCAGGGTGGACTGTCCGGTCGCCCAGTGCCGGGCCAGGACGTCGGTCATGGCCAGCAGCAGCGAGGACCCCGGCACCCGGGACCGCTCGCCGTAGTGCGTGAGCCACCGGCCGAGCAACGGCACCCGGGGCGGCGCCGGATAGGGGGTCTCCGGGTCCTGCTCCGCCGTACGCCTGAAGCGCATGGAGCGGCCGAGGAGGCGGACGAAGTCCAGGCCCGCGCGGCTCGGGACGAGGAGTTGGGGCGCGTCCGCGCACAGGTCGACCTCGACCTTGACCCGCTTGCCGGTCTCCGGGTCGGTCTCGGTGCGCTCGGCGGCCTCGACCGCCTCGGTGTACGTCTCGATGTGCGGCAGGACGACATCGGCCAGGTCCGTCAGGAACGCGAACCTCAGATCGCGGTCCCGCGGCTGCGGTACGACGAGCAGCCGGGGCGCGTCCCGGTCCGTGCCGATCAGGGCGCCGAGCGGGGCGCCCGCCTCACCGGCGGTGGTGAGCGGGACGAAGACCAGGGGGCGCTCGGACAGGTGCCGGTGGCGGACGGTGGCCGAGGGCTGGGCGCGGCCGGTGCTGACCGCCTCGAGGCGGGCGAGGGCGGTGATCAGGGACACGGGACCGCCTCCCGGGCGCCGAGGGCCTCGGCCCTCAGGCTCGCCGCTCTGCGCAGGGCCGCCACCGCCGGGTCGGCCGGGTCGCCGGCCGTGCCGCGGGCCGCCGCGAGGACGTCCTCGACCGTGGTGAGACCGCCCAGTTCGGCGCGGACGGAACGGCCGAGTGAGGTGACGGCGCCGGCCGCGCGGGAGCGGTCGCGGCAGTGGAAGGCCAGTTCGCAGGCGGACAGGCACTCGGGCGCGTACGTCGCCGGGACCGATTCCACGGCGGCCGTCAGCTCGTCGCCGGGCAGCTCGGGGTCGAAGCAGGTGCCCTCGGGGAGGGCGGCGGCGATCTCCTCGATCCGGGTCAGCCGGGCCAGCTGACGCGAGGTCACCGCACGCTGCTTGCGGATGTCCACGGCGGAGGCGGTGGGCAGGTTGGAGAAGTCCTTGGGGCAGACGAGCAGGATCCGGTGCCGCACGCGCGGGGCGGACGCGGGCCCGTTCGGCTCCTCTTCCTCTTTCCCGCCCGCTTCCTCTTTCCCGGCCGTCGCGGGGCCTTCCGGTTCCGTCGCCAGCCGTGCGGCCACCTGCTCCAGAGCCAGTACGTACACCGCTGCCTGCCGGGCCGCCGCGCCCACCTTCGACGGGTCCGCGGAGCCGTCCAGCATCGGGAAGGACTTGATCTCCACGACCGTCCAGCTGCCGTCGGGGTGCACCACCACCGCGTCCGGCTCCAGGAAGGCGGGTGAGCCCGCCACGTCGAGCGCCAGCATCGGGTGGTCCAGCAGCGTCCAGGAGCCCTTCGCCTCGGCCGCCTCGCGCAGCGCCAGGGCCGTACGGGCCGTGCGGCCCTCGGGGCCGGTCGCGGTGAGATCGGGCACCCGCGCGTGGGTGGGCGGTTCGGCGGAGCGGTCCAGCTTCTCGTGCACCAGGCGCAGCAGTTCGGCGCCGCCGTCCGCCTTGACCTTGGCCTCGAAGGCGTTGCCCCGGGTCAGGGCGAACTGTGACTGCCCGAAGGCCGAGGGCGCGCCGAGCGCGCTCGCCAGTGCCGTCTTGTTCACCCCGGCGCCGTCGAGGATCGCGCGCCGTCTGCACCCGGGGTTGGCGGCGAGGGCGGCCAGGGCGCGCGCGTCCAGCGCCTTGGCCGGGACCTCGGGACCGCGCAGCTCAGCGAGCCGTTGCCGGAGCGCCGTCCCCCGCGTCCGTGGAGGAGGCACCCGGCTCGGCTCCGGGCTCGAACCGTGACTCGCGCTGCCGTGGAAATCGCTCACCCGCGGAAGTCTGGCATCCGCCACTGACAATCGAGGCCTCTGCGGTGGGAGAGGCCTCGGTGGCGACCGCCCCCGAACCCGTGGAAGCCTTCGGCGAGACGGCGGCGACCTTCGCCGCGTCGGCCGCGGCCTTCGCCGAGCGCGCCGCGACGAGGCTGCCGCGGCCCTCGAAGCGGACCCGGACCCGGTCGGCGGTGCGCAGCACGTACGGCGTCAGCAGCAGTCCCGCGACCATCACGGCGGCGCCCGCCACCGCGTCGAGGAAGTAGTGGTTGGCGGTGCCCATGACCACGATCACGGTCACCAGCGGGTAGACGACCCCGGCGACCTTGGTGAGGCGATTGCCGCCGTAGCGCCACAGCATGACCCCGCACCACAGCGCCCAGCCGCAGTGCAGGCTCGGCATCGCCGCGTACTGGTTGGTCAGACCGCCGAGGCCCTTGGGGGCGCTGGCGTCACCGCCCCACCAGCCGTAGGTGCTGTACTGCGCCATCGTGTCCACGAAGCCGTGCGTCGGGGACAGCAGCCGGGGCGGGCAGGTCGGCAGCAGGGTGAAGCCGATCAGGCCGATGAAGGTGGACGTCATCAGCCACGTCCGCGCCACGCGGTAGTGCACGGCGCGGGACCGGAAGATCCAGACCAGGATCACCGGGGTGATCAGGTAGTGCAGCGAGGCGTACCAGAAGTCGGCCGGGACACCCAGCCAGGGTTCGCGCGTGAAGAGACGGTTCAGCGGGTGCTCTGCGTTGAGGAACAGCAGCTTCTCGATGCGCAGGATCGCCAGGCCGTGGTCGACGGCGGAGGCGACATCACCGCGGGCCAGCAGCCGGCCGGCCGAGTAGCAGGCGTAGACCAGAAGGATCAGCGGCAGCTCGGTCCACCAGCGAAGCCGGAGTCGTGGTGCCGCCGTCATGCCTGGTGTCTCGGCATGCGGCATCCGATCGCCTCCCCCTTCTCGTCGTGGCGCCGGTTGCCCGGACCCGACACTTTACGTTCTCTGTGCACGCCCCCGTCAGGCGCCCCCGGCCCTGATAGACGCAGAGATCGCCCGCCGGGTTGCCCCTTCACAGGGTGGGGGATGATGGACGGGTTCCGCCTCGCATATTCCTGGAAAGGCCGTAGACCCCATGGCACCGCGCATTCTGCTGGCCCGGCACGGACAGACCGAGTGGTCGCTGTCCGGCAAGCACACCGGCCGGACCGATGTGCCGTTGCTGGAGGAGGGCCGGCGGGGCGCCAAGCTGCTCGGGGAACGGCTGCACCGGGCGCCGCTGGACGGGCTGCCCGGCGTGGAGGTGCGGACCAGCCCGCTGGCACGCGCGCGTGAGACGTGCGAGCTGGCCGGGTTCGGGGAGCGGGCCACCGTCTGGGACACGCTGATGGAGTGGGACTACGGCGCCTACGAGGGCATGACCCCGGCTCAGATCCAGGCCGTGCGCCCCGGCTGGCTGATCTGGCGGGACGGGGTGCCCTCCGGGGAGACCCTGGCGGAGGTCACCGCGCGGGCGGACGAGGTGGTGTCGTGGGCCCGCTCGGCGGACCGTGACGTCCTGGTCTTCGCCCACGGGCACATCCTGCGCTCCATAGCCGCGCGCTGGCTCGGCCTGGAGCTCGACTTCGCCGCCCGGATACGCCTCAACCCGACGTCACTGTCCGTCCTGGGCTGGGCGTACGGGGAGCCGGCGCTGGAGAGCTGGAACGACGTGGGGCACCTCGCGGGCTGAGCCTTGAGCGCGGTGGGCGCCGTCGTCACACCGCCCGCGGCAGGCTCGCGTGCTTCTCCAGGAACGTCGACACGTCCGCCGCCCTTCGGTGGGGGAGCAGGACCCGGGCCGTTCCCGCCAGCATCGTCTGGATCCGGGAGGACTGGACCTCGTTCAGCAGGTCGAGCACCCGGAGGGCGGCCACCGCCGCCTCGTCGGGCCGGCCGCCCCGCGCGAGGTCGTCCGCCAATTCAGCCGTGTACAGGGCGATGTTGCGGGTGAAGTGCGGGTCCTGGAGGTGCGCCGCCCGGCCCGCGTGGCGTGCCGCGCGCTGCCAGTCGCCCAGCATCGACCAGCACTGCGCCTCCAGCGCCTCCACCTCGGCCTCGCCGTAGAAGCTCATCCACTCGGGGTCGGCGTCCGAGGGGCCCCGTTGGTAGAGGGCCTGGGCGCGGGCGAGGGCCTGCGCGCAGCCGGTGCGGTCGGCGAGGCCCGCCCAGCCGCCCGCCTCGCGCAGCGCGAGCAGGGACATCAGGCGGGGGGAGCCGAGGGGGCGGGCCGCGCGTTGTGCCGCCTGCGCCGCGCGCACCGCCTCACGCGGGCGGCCCGCGTCCCGGGCGAGGAACGAGGTGTTGCAGAAGGCGTGCGCCTCCAGCGCGGGGTCCCCGGCCATCCGGGCGGTCGCCAGTGCCTCCGCGTAATGGGAGCGGGCGTCGTCGAAGCGGCCCGAGTCGTGCGCCAGCCAGCCGACCGAGATGGCCAGCTCCCCGGCGCCCGAGTGCAGCCGCTCCCCGGCGGCGTGCCGGGTGGTACCGGCGTCCAGCAGTGCGTAGGCGGCGCGCAACGGAGCCGCCGCGCGCTGGTACAGGCCGTCCGCGCCGTGCCGGTCGTCCAGCAGCCGGATCCTGCGGACCGCTTCCTCCAGCGCCTCCGCCTCGCTGGTCCCCACGCGCCGCGCGGGGCGTTCCGCGGCCGTCGCGTCGAGGGCGAGCCCGAACGGGCTGAGCGAGGCGGCGGCCACCGTGGCGCCTCCGCCGGTCATGAATGCGCGACGCAGCACGTCGCTCTCCTCGGGTTTCTCGTGCGTGTCGTACGGGTCTTGCGCTTCATACGGCTCGTACGCCGCCCACGTCTCACCTACGGCGTGCGCGGGGCTCACGATGTGCGAGGGGGGCGCATCCTCGGTGCTGCGCGCCCGGCGTCCACGGACCGACGCGCGGGGCGCGAAGCCCAGGTCGGTGAGTGATCGTCCCGGGAACATGTGCAGGAACACCCGTTCGTAAGCGTAGTTGGGGCAGCGGATCTCGCCCGCTTCCACCCGGCCGATGTAGCGCGCGTCACAGCTGACCCGCTCACCGATCTCGCGCGCGGCCCTGCGGACCGCCGCCGCGAACTCGGCCGGCGAGCGTCGGCCGCGCAACTGCCGGAACGCGACGTTCGGCCGGGGTGGTCTCGAGGGCTGGGTCGAGTTCAGATCTGACGGGTTCAGCTCTGACGACGTCATGGCCGGGTCCTCTCGTGCGAACCGTCGAACCATGCCGGAATAGGGGAGAGTTGAACGAATTGTTCGCTTCGTACCCCGTGATCCGGCGGGCAAGAACGTACCTGCTGCGCCGGACCCGCCATGCGGTGTTTGGCTACAAACCGGATATCTCATCCAACATCTGCCATGAACTGCCATCCTTTGCGGCGGACTTGTGCCGTAGCCGTTGACACGGTGACACGTTGAACCACGTGGACCGGGAGCCGCCCGCCTCCCGACCCGCTCGTTCGAGGAGGGGTTCCGTGCTGGAGGCCGGGATGGAGATCAATCAGGAGTGCGACCTGGTGACGGTGCCCGCGCGGCAGGGTCTCGAGGCGGTCGACATCCTGCGCCGGGGGGTGGGGGACGCGGTCGGGCCCGTACTGTGCGACGACGGCTGCGACACCCTCGGCTTCGTGGTACCGGCCGGGACCGCGGCGGCGTGGGACATGCCGGGCAGCACCTGTACGGAGACCAACGGGCGCGGATTGCGTCTGGACCCCGTGCCCCCGGTGGAGGGCTCCGACTGGCTGCTCCCGCCCGAGGAGGCCGACCTCGCCACGGATCCCGCGGTGCTCCGGGCGGCGCTCGGGGAGGCGGCGCGGCTGATCGAGGCGGCGGACAACTGCCGGTGACCGCCCCCGGCGACTGACCGCGCCCCGCCCGGCCGCCCCGCCCGGCCGCCCCCACGCGCCCCCGGCGGCATGACCGCTCAAGGCTCCGCATAATGGGCCAATGGGCAAGTCCAGAAACCCCCGCCGCCAAGACCCGGCCGCCGCTGCCGTCGTCGAGGCCGTCGACGGAGGGCTTGCCGAGCTGATACCCGACCGGGACCGGACCCGGGCCTGGACGCTGCTCATCGACGGCGCGCCGCAGTCGCACGTCGACCTGGACGATCCGGGCTACCTCTCCTTCGAGTACCAACGACGCCTCGGGCACGTCATCGACCTCGTCGCCCCGCCCGGCAGGCCCGTCCAGGCCGTGCACCTCGGCGGCGGCGCCCTCACGCTCGCCCGGTACGTCGCCGCGACCCGCCCCCGCTCCACCCAGCAGGTCGTCGAGCGCGACGCCACCCTCGTCCAACTGGTCCGCCGGGAACTGCCGTTGGACCGCAACGCCCGGATCCGGGTCCGCTCCACGGACGCCCGCGAAGGGCTCGCCAAGGTGCCCGACGCCTGGGCCGACCTCGTCATCGCCGACGTGTTCAGCGGCGCCCGCACCCCGGCCCATCTGACCTCGACCGAGTTCCTCGACGAGGTCCGCCGCGCCCTGCGCCCCGGCGGCTGGTACGCCGCCAACCTCGCCGACGGGCCGCCGCTGGCCCATCTGCGCGGCCAGATCGCCACCGCCGCCGCCCGCTTCCCCGAACTGGCCCTGGTCGCCGACCCGACCGTGCTGCGCGGCAAACGCTTCGGGAACGCCGTCCTGGTCGCCGCCGGCCAGCCCCTCCCCGTCGCGGAACTGACCCGCCGGGCCGCCTCCGACCCGCACCCGGGGCGGGTCGAGCACGGCAGGGCGCTGACCGACTTCACCGGCGGCGCGGTCCCGGTCACGGACGCGGCGGCGGTCGCCTCCCCCGCGCCGCCGGCCTCGGTGTTCCGCTAGACCCGGGTCTGGGTCAGTAGTTCCCGATCTCCACCCGAGGCGCGCTGTCGTGCCAGGTGCAGAACACCGACACCCGGTCCGCGCCCCGCGCGAACTCCACCCGGATCCACGACTCCGTCTTCCACACCTGCATCGACCACCCCGTGCCCGGGGTCGCCGACACGAGCGTCGCGGAGGTCTCACCGAGGTCGAAGACCACTCGGCCGCCGTCGGTGTCGTAGCTCTTGACCTGCCCGGAGGTGGTGGGGGAGGGGTCCGGGGCGCGCGAGGGCGTGCCGGTGGGGCCGGGTGTGTCGGTCGGGGACGGCTTCGCCGACGGGCTCTTCGTGGGACCGGCCGACGGGGTGCCCCGCCGGGTCGACGACGCCAGCGGCTTCGACTCCTGCGTCGTCGCGTCCGCCGCGGCGATGGGCAGGGCCCGCGGGGGGTCGTACGCCGTGCCCGCCATGACCGTGTGGACGCCCCACCACGACAGCGTGACCGCCGCGCCCGTGGCGAGCGACCAAGCCAGTGCGTGTACGAGTCCTCTGCGCATCGCGGGCCATACTGCCTCACGCGTCCCACGGGTGTCGCCCCGTTGTCCACAGCGGGACAGTTGTCCACAGGCCCGGACCGGGCTCCGCCGCATGGCGTACGGTGCGGCGCATGGCAAGTGTGCTCGTGGTCGAGGACGACCAGTTCGTGCGCTCCGCCCTCATCCGGCATCTGACCGACGCCGCGCACACCGTGCGCAGTGTCGGCACCGCCCTCGAGGCGCTGCGCGAGGTCGCCCATTTCCGTTTCGACGTGGTCATCCTGGACCTCGGACTGCCCGATCTGGACGGGTCCGAGGCCCTGAAGATGCTGCGCGGGATCACCGACGTCCCTGTGATCATTGCCACCGCCCGCGACGACGAGACGGAGGTCGTCCGGCTGCTGAACGCGGGCGCGGACGACTACCTGACCAAGCCCTTCTCCGTGGAGCACCTCTCCGCCCGGATGGCGGCCGTACTGCGCCGGTCCCGGGCCGGCGCGGGGGAGGCGCAGCCGGAGTCCGTGCTCCGCGTCGGCGGCCTCACCGTCGACCCCTTGCGCCGCCAGGCCGAGCTGGACGGCGTGCGGCTCGACCTCACCCGCCGCGAGTTCGACCTGCTCGCCTTCCTGGCCGGACGGCCCGGTGTCGTCGTCCCCCGCAAGGAACTGCTCGCGGAGGTGTGGCAGCAGTCCTACGGCGACGACCAGACCATCGACGTGCACCTGTCCTGGCTCCGGCGCAAGCTCGGCGAGACCGCCGCGAGCCCGCGCTATCTGCACACCCTGCGGGGGGTCGGCGTGAAGCTGGAGCCACCGGCGCACGGGGGGCCGCCGCGATGAGATGGGCGCTGGTCAAGGTCTCGCTCGCGGTCACCACCATGGTCGTGCTCGCCTTCGCGGTGCCGCTCGGACTCGTCATCAAGGAGATGGCCCGCGACCGCGCCTTCTCCAACGCCGAGCGGGAGGCCGCCGCGGTCGCCCCCGCCCTGTCCATCACCACCGACCGCGACCAGCTCGAACGGGTCGTGGCCTCGGCCGGCTCGGAGGCGGAGATGGCCGTGCACATCCCCGCGGCCGACCGGGCCGAGGCCGTCGACATCGGCCGGCAGCGCGCCGCGGACGACGACATCGCGACCGTACGGCGGCTCGGCCGCGCCTCCACCACCGAGGTGCCCGGCGGCTCCACCCTGCTCCAGCCGGTCGCCATCAGCTCCGGTGAGATCGCCGTGGTGGAGGTGTACGTCCCCGAGGCCGAGGTCAGCAACGGCGTCTCGACGGCCTGGGCGGTCCTGGCCGCCGTCGGTGTCGCCCTGATCGTCGGCTCGGTCGCCGTCGCCGACCGGCTCGGCGTCCGGATGGTGCAGCCCGCCCAGCGGCTCGTCGAGGGCGCCCACGAACTCGGGGAGGGCAAGCTCGGCGCCCGGGTGCCGGAGGAGGGACCGAACGAACTGCGGCTCGCCGCGGCCGCGTTCAACTCCATGGCCGACCAGGTCGTCCAACTGCTGGCCAACGAAAGGGAGCTGGCGGCCGATCTGTCGCACCGGCTGCGCACCCCGCTGACCGTGCTGCGCCTCAACGCCGCCTCCCTCGGCGACGGTCCGGCCGCCGAGCAGACCCGGGCCGCCGTCGCCCAGCTGGAGCGCGAGGTCGACACCATCATCCGGACCGCGCGGGAGGCCAAGCCGCAGACGGCGGCCGCCGGTCCCGGCGCCGGCTGCGACGCGGCCGAGGTGGTGCGCGAGCGGATGACGTTCTGGTCGGCGCTGGCCGAGGACGAGGGCCGCAAGGTGCGGGTGGCCGGAGTCGACCGGCCGGTGCGCATACCCGTCGCCCGACCCGATCTCGCCGCGGCCCTGGACGCCCTGCTCGGCAACGTCTTCCGGCACACCGCCGAGGGCACCGCCTTCGCGGTCGACCTGCACAACGGCGAGGACGCCGTGATCGTGCTCGTCTCCGACGCCGGCCCCGGCATATCCGACCCGGAGGCGGCCATGGCCCGCGGCCGGGGCTCGGGCAGCGCCGGGTCGACCGGGCTCGGGCTGGACATCGTGCGCCGGCTCGCGGAGTCCACGGGCGGCGATGTGCGGATCGGCTCGTCGGTGCTCGGCGGGACCGAGGTGCGGATCTGGATCCAGCTGGACGGACGGGCGCCCGAGCGCCGGGGACACCGGGTGCGCAGGCGCCGCAGCGGCCGACTGGTCTCGACCTTTAACCGGCCCCGATCCCTTCCTTAAGCGCACCCTAAGATCCCCAACCCCCGTCCCGAACAGGCTGTTTGCCCGATTCGACCTCGCTAGCGTGCTGCCGCACCCCCACCCCCGTGAGCAGCGAAAGCAGGCAGGCGATGAGCACGCACCGGCGCAAGGTCAGCGGCAGGAACAAGGCGATAGGCGGCGTCGTCGCCGCGGCCGTGGTCGGTGGCGGCGCCGTCTTCCTCACCGGCACCGCGCAGGCGGCCGGGGTGGGCGCCGCGTACACCAGGACCAGTGACTGGTCGACCGGCTACACCGCGCAGTACGTCGTGACCAACGACAGCGGCTCGGCGAAGACGGACTGGACACTCCGGTTCGACCTGCCCGCGGGCGCCAGGCTCAGCTCGCTGTGGAACGCCGAGTCCAGCGTCAGCGGCTCCCGCGTCACCGTGAAGCCCGCGGCCTGGGACAAGGACGGCCTCAAGGCCGGCGAGTCCGTCACCGTCGGCTTCGTCGTCAACGGCTCCGGCGACCCGACCGGCTGTGTCGTCGACGGCGTCAAGTGCTCGGCCGACGAGGGCGCGACCCCGGAGCCGACCGGCCGTCCGACGCAGACGGCCACCCCGACCCAGAGCCCGACCCCCACCCCCACGACCACCGCCACCGAGACCGCCACGGCCACCCCCAGGCCCACGGAGTCCACCGGCACCGGTACCCCCACGAACGCCGGCTTCGCCCCCTACGTCGACACCTCCCTCTACCCCGCCTTCGACCTCGTCGGCACCGCCGAGGCCACCGGCGTGAAGGACTACAACCTCGCCTTCGTCACCGACGGCGGCGGCTGCACCCCCAAGTGGGGCGGGGTGTCCGACCTGGCCAGCGACGCGGTGGCCGCGCAGATCGGCGCCCTGCGCGCCAAGGGCGGCGACGTCCGCGTCTCCTTCGGCGGCGCGGCGGGCAACGAGCTGGCCACGACCTGCTCCTCGGCGGACGCGCTGGTGACGGCGTACGACAAGGTCGTGAAGGCCTACGACCTCACCAAGGTCGACTTCGACGTCGAGGGCGGCGCGCTGCCCGACGCCGCGGCCAACACCCGCCGCGCCCAGGCCATCGCCGAGCTCCAGAAGCGGCACCCCGGCCTGAACGTCTCCTTCACCCTCCCGGTGATGCCCGAGGGCCTCACCCAGCCCGGCGTGGACCTGTTGGCCGACGCCAGGAAGAACGGCGTGAGGATCGACGCCGTCAACATCATGGCGATGGACTACGGCCCGGCGTACAGCGGCGACATGGGCACCTACGCCGAGCAGGCGGCCACCGCCACCCAGGCCCAGATCAAGGGTGTCCTCGGCCTGTCCGACAGCGCCGCCTGGAAGACCGTCGCGGTCACCCCGATGATCGGCGTCAACGACGTCGTCACGGAGATCTTCAAGGTCGAGGACGCCACCCAGCTCGTGAACTTCGCCAAGTCCAAGGGGATCGGCTGGCTGTCCATGTGGTCCGCGACCCGCGACAAGGCCTGCCCCGGCGGCCCGAAGCCCGCGGCGGACGCCACGTGCAGCTCCGTGGACCAGGACAAGAACGCCTTCGCCAAGGCCTTCGCGGCCTACAACTGACCCGGGTCACGGGCCCGGCACCGACCGGAGCCCACCGCTGACCCACGCGACCCACGGGGGCGCGCCCCGGCCGGTCTTCCCCCCATCCGGCCGGGGCGCGGCACGTCCCCTCCACGCGCCGCGCCCCGCCCCCCGCTAGAGCGACTCCACTCCCGGCAGCGCCCCCGTCCGAGCCGCCTGCCCGTACCAGAGGGCACTCGACTTCGGTGTCCGCTGCAGGGTCGTGTAGTCGACGTACACCGCGCCGAAGCGCTTGTCGTAGCCGTAGGACCACTCGAAGTTGTCCATCAGCGACCACAGGTAGTAGCCGCGCACATCGGCGCCGTCCTCGATGGCCCGGCGGACCGCCGAGAGGTGGCCGTGCAGGTAGGCGATCCGCTCGGGGTCGTGGACCTGGCCGTCCGGGTCGGGCTTGTCGTCGTAGGCGGCGCCGTTCTCCGTCACGTACAGCGGCAGCCCCGGAGCCTCCTGGGCGTAGCGCATGATCAGGTCGTGCAGGCCGGTCGGGTCGATCGTCCAGCCCATCTCCGTACGGTCGCCGGGGGTCTGGTGGAAGGTCACGTCCTCCGAACCCGGCCACGGGCTGTACGCGCTGACCCCGTGGCCGTCCGCGCGCGGGCCCGTCGGCGTCGCGGCGGCGGCCGACACCAGCGTCGGGGTGTAGTAGTTGAGGCCCAGCGCGTCCAACGGCTGGTTTATCAGGGCCAGATCACCGTCCTGGACGTACGACCAGTCCGTCACCGACTCCGTCGCCGTGAACAGCGACTGCGGGTAGGCGCCGTGCAGCAGCGGGCCGTGGAAGACGCCGTTGGCCAGATCGTCGATCCGCTGCCGGGCCGCCAGGTCCTCCGGGTCGTCGGAGAACGCCCGGACCACCGCGGAGTTCAGGCTCACCGCGACGGAGTTGCGGGCCGGCATCACCGAGCGCAGGGCCGTCGCCCCCAGACCGTGCGCGAGGTTCAGGTGGTGTGCGGCGCGCAGGGAGGCCGCCGGGTCGGTACGGCCGGGCGCGTGCACCCCCGAGGCGTACCCCAGGAAGGCGCTGCACCACGGCTCGTTGAGGGTGATCCACTGCTCCACCCGGTCGCCGAGTGCCTCGCCGACGATCTGCGCGTACTCGGCGAACCGGTACGCCGTGTCCCGCTCGGGCCAGCCGCCCGCGTCCTCCAGCTCCTGCGGCAGATCCCAGTGGTAGAGCGTGACCGCCGGCTTGATGCCGTGCGCCAGCAGCTCGTCCACCAGACTCCGGTAGAAGTCCAGGCCCCGCTGGACCGCCGGACCCCGGCCGGTCGGCTGCACCCGCGACCAGGAGACCGAGAAGCGGTACGCGGTCAGGCCCAGCTCGGCCATGAGCGCCACGTCCTCGCGGAAGCGGTGGTAGTGGTCGACAGCGATGTCACCGGTCTCACCACCGGCGGTCTTGCCCGGCGTATGGCTGAAGGTGTCCCAGATCGACGGGGTGCGGCCGTCCTCCCGCACCGCCCCCTCGATCTGGTACGCGGAGGTCGCGGCGCCCCAGAGGAAGGCGGGAGGAAAGGTCACCGGGGTCCCCGGCTGTGCGGAATCAGGCATGGAAGCGCTCCCATTGGAGGTCGTCAGGACCGAGTAGGGGGATGGGGAGGGAGGAGAGAGGAGGGGCCGGAGCGGCGATGACCCGGCCCCTGGAAGACGAGTGCGGGCGTCAGCCCTTGACCGCGCCCTGCATGATGCCGCCCACGATCTGCTTGCCGAAGATCGCGAAGACGATCAGCAGCGGCAGGGTGCCGAGCAGCGCGCCCGCCATGATCAGGGACTGGTCCGGGGTATAGCCGCGGCCCAGTCCCGCCACCGCCACCTGCACGGTCGGGTTGCCGTTCTGGGTGAGCACCAGGAACGGCCACAGGAAGTCGTTCCAGGTCTGCACGAACATCAGCATCCCGAGCACGGCCATCGCGGGCCGGGCCGCCGGGAACACCACGTGCCACACCACACGCCAACTGCTCGCCCCGTCCACCCGGGCCGCCTCGATGATCTCGTCCGGCAGCGCCTGGAGCAGGTACTGCCGCATGAAGAACACCCCGAAGGCGCTCACCAGCGACGGCAGGATCACCGCCTGGAGCTGGTCGGACCAGTCGAGCTCGGCGACCATCATGTACAGCGGGATCACACTGAGCTGCGGCGGCACCATCATCGTGCCGATCACGATCAGCATCAGCGCGTTACGGCCCTTGAACTTCAGCTTGGCGAAGGCGAACCCGGCGATCGTCGACAGGAACACGATCGTCGCCGCCGACACCCCCGCCACGAACGTGGTGTTGATGAACGCCTCGCCCAGGTTGGCGTCGTTCCAGGCGAGATCGAGGTTGTCGAAGAGGTTCGAGCCGAACCAGAACGGCGGAGGCGTCTCCGCCAGCCGCTGGTTGTCGCGGGACGCGGCGATCGCCGTCCACACCAGCGGGAACAGCGAGCCGATCGTGAACAGCGCGAGAATGACGTACGCGATCGGTCCCGCGTGCATCTGCCCGCCGGCCCGGGCCGACTTGGGGCGCCGTACCCGCTTGGGCTTCTCCGGCGCCGGGGTCAGTGTCGTCGTCACGGCCGGTCTCCTAACTACTGGCGCGCAGCCGGCGCGAGATGACGTAGTTGACGATCCCGACCACGATGAGGATCAGGAACATCGTCCAGGCGATGGCGGAGGCACGGCCCAGATGCTGGTTGACCCAGCCCTGCTCGTACAGATACAGGCCGAGCGTCTGGAACTGGTGCTGGGATCCGCCCGAGGCACCCTTGTTCGCGTCGAACAGCAGCGGCTCGCCGAACAGCTGGGAGGCGCCGATGGTCGACACGACGACGGTGAACAGGATCGTCGGGCGCAGCGAGGGCAGCGTGACATGGAAGAACTGCTGCCAGCGGCTCGCCCCGTCCAGCGCCGCCGACTCGTACAGATCCTGCGGGATCGCCTGCATCGCGGCCAGGTAGATCAGCGCGTTGTACCCGGTCCAGCGCCAGATCACGATCGTGGAGACGGCGACCTGGGAGGCCCACTTGTCGTTCTGCCAGTCGATGTGGTCGACACCGACCGCGCCCAGCGCCCAGTTGATCATGCCGTAGTCGCGGCCGAAGAGCAGCACGAAGACCAGCGAGGCGGCGGCGATCGAGGTGGCGTACGGCGCGAGCATGGCGACCCGGTAGAACGTCGACGCCCGCAGCTTGTAGTTGAGGATGTGCGCGATGCCCATCGCCATCAGCAGCTGCGGAACGGTCGAGATGATGCCGATGGTCAGCGTGTTCTCGGCCGCGTTCCAGAAGAAGTCGTCGTCGAAGATCCGGGTGTAGTTGCGCAGGCCGACCCACTCCATGTCGGTCGGCGCGGTCAGCTCCACCTGGTGCAGCGAGGCCCAGCCCGTGTAGATCAGCGGGAACAGGCCGAAGGCCAGGAACAGCAGGAAGAACGGGGAGACGAAGGCGTACGGACTCCAGCGCACGTCCCGCTGCCAGCGGCGGGACAGCCGGGACCGGCGCCGCCGCTCCTGCTCGGTGACCGGACCGCCGCCGGACGGGCGGGCCGGGGCCGCGCCCCCCTCCTTGGAGGGGGACGCGGCGGCGGTGTCGTGCCCAGTGGTCATACGGGTCACTGGTCCAGGGCGTTGTCGATGGTCTTGACGGCGTTGTCCCATGCCTCCTTGGGCGACTTGCCCTGGGTCACGAGGACCACGCCGTTGTCGGTCAGACCCTGCTGGATGATCTGGTCCTTCGGGCCGATCGTCTGGACCGGGATGTTCTCCGCGGCCTCGGCGAAGATCGTGCCGATCGGCGCGTCACCGGTCATGTCGTTCTTCGCGCCGGTCACCTCGGACGACTCGTACGCCGCCGGGGTGCTCGGGAAGCTGCCCTGCACGCCGAAGAGCTTGGCCTGCTGCTCCGGAGCGGTCAGCCAGGCGGCCAGCTTCGCCGCCTCCTCCGTGTTCTTGCCGGACTTGGGCACGGTCAGGAACGAGCCGCCCCAGTTGCCGGACTTGGGCGCCTGGGCGATGTCCCACTTGCCGGCCGCGTCGGGCTTGGACTTGCCCTTGATGTAGCCGAGCATCCACGGCGGGCAGGACATCGCGGCGAACTTGGAGTTGGCGATCGTGGTGTCCCAGGCGGGCTGGAACTGCGTCTGGTTGCCGATCAGTCCGGCCTCGGCGGCCTCCGCGGTGAGGTCGAAGGCGGACTTCACGGCCGGGTTGGTCTTGTAGATGACCTCGCCGGAGGAGTCGTAGAAGCGCTCCTCCTCACTGCTGAGGATCGCCTGGAGCATGCCGCCGGGGGAGTCCAGGAAGGTGGTGCCCTTGGGGCCCTTGGCCTTGTAGTCCTTGCCGACCTCGACGAACTTGTTCCAGTCACCGGCCCACAGCTGGCCGACCTCCTCGCGGTCGGTGGGCAGTCCGGCCTTCTCGAAGAGGTCCTTGCGGTAGCAGATGGCCATCGGGCCGACGTCGGTGCCGACACCGATCGTCTCACCGCCCTCGGTGGTGGCCTGCTGCCACTTCCACTCCAGGTAGTCGCTCTTCTTGCCGTACTTCGACAGGTCGAGCAGCTTGTCCGACTGGGTCTGGACGATCTCGGCGATGTTGCCGACCTCGACCATCTGGATGTCCTGGAGGCCGCTGTTGGTGGTGAGGTGGTTGAGGAGCGCGGGGTAGTAGTTCTCGTTGCGCTCGACGACCGTCTGCTGGATGTCGATGTTCGGGTGGAGCTTCTCGTACTCCTTGTACAGACCGGACTCCTCGAATCCGGCGGTGCCGAACAGCCCGAGGGTGATCTTGATCTTGCCGCCACCGCCGTCCGACGACGAGCTGTCGTCGCCGTCGTCGCCGTCGTCGGCACAGCCGGCCAGCAGCCCGGCGCCCAGCGACGCCACCGCCGCGAGGACAACCGCCTTACGGCGGATTCGGGTACGTGCTCGCATTGCGTCCTCCTGTTGCCCTGACGTGCCGACCCCCCGGCCAACTGCACTGTTGGGCCCGTTAGTTCTCGCTGCGGCTCGGGCGGGGAACGTGCGGGATGTGTATGTGTCAGGTACTGTGGGAGCGCTCCCACAAGTGATGTGTTGAAGAGTCGTCGGTCCGGGCGGGGGTGTCAAGGGCATGGGAGCGGAGAGATGCGTTCAGTTATCGGGACGTTAACTGGATCGGTTTCGGCGCCCGGTGGCGCCCATGGTGCCGACCGCTGGACGGTCACTTTGTCGGACGGGACTGTTAAATTCCAGGCCAGTGACAGTCCGGCCGGCGACGGGGCAGGCCAGAGACAGGACACGGGGAAAGGCGGGGCCCATGGCAAGCCACGGAGCGCGGGGGCGGAGTGGCGGGCGTCCCACGCTCGAAGAGGTCGCCGCTCGTGCCGGTGTCGGCCGCGGCACCGTGTCCCGGGTGATCAACGGCTCGCCCCGGGTCAGTGACGCCACCCGCGCGGCGGTGGAGGCGGCCGTCGCGGAGCTGGGTTACGTCCCGAACACGGCCGCCCGCGCCCTCGCCGCCAACCGCACCGACGCCATCGCCCTGGTCGTCCCCGAGCCGGAGACCCGTTTCTTCTCCGAGCCGTACTTCTCGGACATGCTGAAGGGCGTCGGCGCCGAACTGTCCGACACCGAGATGCAGTTGCTGCTGATCTTCGCGGGCAGCGACCGGGAGCGGCGCCGGCTCGCGCAGTACCTCGCCGCGCACCGGGTCGACGGGGTCCTGCTGGTCTCGGTGCACGCCGACGACCCGCTGCCCGATCTCCTCGCCCAACTGGAGATCCCGGCCGTCATCAGCGGCCCGAGGTCCGCCGCGGAGACGCTCACCTCGGTGGACTCCGACAACTACGGCGGTGCCCGCCAGGCCGTGGAGCACCTGCTGTCCCGGGGCCGCCGCGAGATAGCCCACATCACCGGCCGCCTCGACGTGTACGGCGCCCAGCGCCGCGTCGACGGCTATCGCGAGGCCCTGAAGGACGCGGGGCGCGTGGTGCACGAGGGGCTGATCGAGCCGGGCGACTTCACCGAGGAGGGCGGCCGCCGAGCGATGACGGCCCTGCTGGAGCGCCATCCCGGGCTGGACGCTGTCTTCGCGGGCTCGGACGTGATGGCGGCGGGCGCCCGTCAGGTGCTGCGCGAGCGGGGCCGCCGTATCCCCGAGGACGTGGCGCTCGTCGGCTACGACGACTCAGCGATCGCCCGCCACATGGAGCCGCCGCTGACCAGCGTGCGGCAGCCCATCGAGGAGATGGGCCGCCGGATGATCGACCTCCTGCTGGAGGAGATCGCCGACCGCCGTCCGGCGGTGTCCCGGGGGCTGGAGCGCCGGCAGGTGGTGCTGGCCACGGAACTGGAGGAGCGGGCGTCGTCCTGAGGCCCCGGGGGCCGGGCGGTCAGCGGTGCCAGCCCCTGCGCGGTCGCCGCGCGGGACGTTCCGTGTGGTGGGTGATCAGCCAGGCGGCGCCGAGCAGGACCAGGCCCGTCAGCCAGACCACGATCACCAGCCAGGTGTCGATCGCGCTGCCGGCCTCCTCGGCGTTCGGGCAGACCTCGCCGACGCAGGTGGGGTCGTCCCCCTCGGCGGCGTCCAGGGCGACCACCAGCCACAGCAGCATGGCCAGGTTGAAGGCCAGGATCAGCCACGTCAGCAGCCGCCATCGATGAACACCGTGCGACCCCATGGCGAGCCTCCCAGTCCGATGACCGGCTCATAAGCCGACGATACGCCCCACCTGCGGTTACGGCCTGAGGCGCCAGCGGATCTCGCCGTCCTGCCACTCCTCGGTCGGGGCGAGTCCCGCGGCCCGCGCGACGGCGGCGGAGGCCGCGTGGTCCGGGTGGACGTGGGCGACGACCGTGGGGACGGTGAGGTGTCCGACCAGCGCGCGTGCCGCCTCCGAGGCCAGGCCGCGGCCCTGCCACCGGGTGCCGACGATCCAGGCGACCTCGGCGGCCTCGGCGGTGACGGTGGCCTGGACGGTGCCCACCAGGCACCCCTTGGCGCGCAGCCGCAGCACCCAGTTGCACCAGGTGACCTCCGGGTCCGGGGAACCGGCGACGAGCCGCTCGTAGCGGGCGCGCAGCGCCGGAGGGGTCTCGGGGAAGCCGCCGATGAAGTCGTGCAGTGCCGCATCGCCCAGCACGGCGGCCATCTCGTCGGCGTGCTCGACGCGCAGCGGCAGCAGGTCGAGGCGGTCGGTGCGCAGTGGCTCGGTCATTCCGGGAGCGTACGCGCGGGTCCCGGAAACGCATTCAGCCGGTGACCTTCGTGAGAAGGTCACCGGCTGAACTCAGGGTGAGTGACGGGACTCGAACCCGCGGCATCCTGGACCACAACCAGGTGCTCTACCAGCTGAGCTACACCCACCATGACCGGCGGTTTCCCTGGTGGTTCACCGACCGGCCGAGAAAAAGTGTACAGGGTCCGAAGGGGTGCTCGCGCCCGCCTTTCGCGGGGCCCTGTCCCGGGGCCCCGCGTACCGCTACTGAGCAGGCAGGACGTGCTTTGCGGCGATGGCCTTGGCGGTCTCGGAGTCCGGCCCCGGCTGGGGGACGAACACGGCCTCGCGGTAGTAGCGCAGTTCGGCGATGGACTCGCGGATGTCGGCGAGGGCGCGGTGGTTGCCGTTCTTCTCGGGGCTGTTGAAGTACGCCCGCGGGTACCAGCGGCGCGCCAGCTCCTTGATCGAGGAGACGTCGACGATGCGGTAGTGGAGGTAGTCCTCCAGCGTCGGCATGTCCCGCAGCAGGAAGCCGCGGTCGGTGCCGACGGAGTTGCCGCACAGCGGGGCCTTGCCGGGTTCCTTCACGTGTTCCCGTACGTACGCCAGGACCTGGGCCTCGGCGTCCGCCAGCGTCGTACCGCCGGCGAGCTCGTCGAGCAGACCGGACGCGGTGTGCATCTGACGCACCACGTCCGGCATCGTCTCCAGGGCCGCGTCCGGCGGCCGGATGACGATGTCCACACCGTCGCCGAGGATGTTCAGCTCGGAGTCGGTGACGAGGGCGGCAACCTCGATGAGCGCGTCGTCGGACAGCGAGAGGCCGGTCATCTCGCAGTCGATCCACACCATGCGATCGTTCATGCGACCACCCTAAAGCTGACATGAACTTTTGTGTCGCCCCGTGTCAGCTCGGGGCCCACGGCGAAACGCCGGACGGGCTGGTCCTGCCCGTCCGGCGTTCTCGAGGTCCGTCAGCTCACGACCCGCTGCGCTGTCCCGGCAGGGTGGCGCGCGCGATGTACGCCTCGCGGCCGTTGTCCGCCGCGGCCGCGGCCAGGGCCTGGCCCACCGAGCTGGTCGCCGGGGTACGGCGGGCCTGGAGCGGGACCGGGCCGGGGTCCGGGTGGAGCGTGGGCGCCGGGCCGGGTGCGGTGTCGGCGTCCACCGGCGGCCGCTCGCCCTGGGGGCGGCGGGCCCGGTACGCGGCCCGGTACGCCGCCGGGGACGACCCGAGCTGGCGGCGGAAGTGACCGCGCAGCGCGACGGGGGAGCGGAAGCCGCAGCGGCCCGCCACCTCGTCCACCGAGTAGTCCGACGTCTCCAGCAGGCGCTGCGCCTGGAGGACCCGCTGGGTGATCAGCCACTGCAGCGGGGCCGAACCGGTCAGCGAGCGGAAGCGGCGGTCGAAGGTGCGGCGCGACATGTACGCCCGTGCCGCCAGCGTCTCCACGTCGAACTGTTCGTGGAGGTGCTCCAGCGCCCAGGCGACGACCTCGGCGAGCGGGTCGGCGCCGATCTCCTCTGGTAAAGAGCGGTCCAGGTAGCGCTCCTGGCCTCCCGTCCGGCGCGGGGGGACGACCAGTCGGCGGGCCAGCGCGCCGGCCGCCTCGTTGCCGTGGTCCGTCCGCACGATGTGGAGACAGAGGTCGATCCCCGCGGCCGTACCGGCCGAGGTCAGGACGTCTCCGTCGTCCACGAACAGCTCTCGTGGATCCACGTGCACCGACGGGTAGCGCTTGGCCAGCGTCGGCGCGTACATCCAGTGGGTCGTCGCGGGGCGCCCGTCCAGCAGGCCGGCCGCGGCGAGGACGAAGGCGCCGGTGCACAGTCCTACGATGCGGGCGCCCTCCTCGTGTGCCCGGCGCAGCGCGTCGAGCGCTTCCTCGGGCGGTGGTGAGGTGATCGAGCGCCAGGCCGGTACGACGACCGTCCCCGCGCGTGAGATCGCCTCCAGGCCATGTGGCGCGCTGAGTTCCAGGCCGCCCGTGGTGCGCAGCGGGCCTTCCTCACCCGCGCACACCAACAGGCGGTAGCGCGGTACGCCGGCGTCCTGGCGGTCGATTCCGAACACCGACAGCGGTATGGAACTCTCGAAGATGGGGCCGCCGCTGAACAGCAGCACCGCGACGATCTCCTTGCGGCGTCGCCCGGAGAGTTTCCGGGCCGCGGTTTCCGGCGCGGCAGTGGAGTCGTGGCTCATACTGCTAAGCCCCCCTCGGTGGTCGCGGCTCCTCGGTTGTGTCGCTCCTGCACGTTTCCCCTCGGTCCTGCACGAGTCCCCCGCCGTAGACAGTCAAGATCGAATCTACTGTGTCGCGTCGCGCCGCAGTGGCCGGTTCACCACTCGGCGCATTGTCGACTTGGCAACTTGGCGTGAAGCATTCGATCACGAAGCGTTGCACTCCCGGGCGGTGCAGGGAAGTGCGCCTTGTCGCAGTGGCCAATCCGCGTAGGGTGCGCGACACCCCCGAGACCCTTTTCGTGCAGGTCGAACGGGGGTTGGGGGGTGGTTCGGGCAAGAGATGCGTGGTTCCCAGAAGTTGGCTGAAAAGAAGCGTCTGAGGGCATGAAAACCGGTCAGCCGCCCGGTGTATTTCCCCCGGAGTGACGTCCGCCTCGTCGGGAGCCCGTGCCGGTGCGGTGCCGGCGCCCGCGAGGGGGCGCGGGGGAGGCGGGTTCCTCGGCGAGCAGTCGGGCCGCGCCGCGCTCGGACCGGCGCAGCAGGACCCGGCACACCGCGGTGACGGCGGCGAGGCCCAGGGCGGTGCCGGCGGCGCCGGCGAGTGAGGTGCCGTACCCGAGGAGAACGACGGGGACGAGGACGCAGCAGAAGGCCGCCCAGCGGACCACGTCGGTGGTGGTGTCCGTCTCCTGGGGGTGCTGTCCGGACATGCGTGCTCCCGGTGTCGGTGGCTCACCTGTTCAACGCGTCTTCGTGCGGTCGGTCACTGTGCGGCCGTACGAGGGCCGCCGGGCCGCCGTATGTGAATCCTGTACGAACCGCCTGTACAGCGCAGCAACCATTGCGTTACGGGCGCACCCTCGTGCATGCTCCCTGGAACCCCCGCGGAGCACATCGCGGGATCTGGGCTAAGGAGGCGTGCCGCCGTACCCTTGGGGGTATGGGGTTGGGAAGATGATTCCCGGACACAGCTCCGACCGCACTCTCTGTCGTCCCACCCACACAAGGATCACAACGCCGAGACAGCCATGGCCGGTCACGAATTCTTCGAACCCGCGGACCGCAAGCGGCCCGTCGCCGACCCCGCGGCGGCCGAGCCCCTGGCGGCGGAAGAGCCACGTCATTCCTGCGACCCCGCCTTCAAGCACGGCGTCGTGGTCGGCTTCGACGGCTCCACCTCCAGTGAGCGCGCCCTCGCCTACGCCATCGGCATGGCCCACCGTTCCGGGTCCGGCCTGATCATCGTGCATGTCGCCAACCGGCTGCCCACCACCGTCTGGGCCGGCTGCGAGCCGCCGGTCTTCGTGGACGTTCCCGATCACCGCACCGAGGTGCTGGGCCTGGAGCTCGCCTGCGCGGACTATCTGGCCGAGGTGCCGTGGATCCTCGTCGAGCGCGGCGGTGACATCTGCCACGAGCTCGAGGAGGTCGGCCGCGAGTACGAAGCGGACGCGATCGTGGTGGGCTCCACGCACGGCATCGTCGGCCGGATCTTCGGCTCCGTCGCGGGGCGGCTCGCCAAGCGGGCGCAGCGGCCCGTCGTCGTCATTCCGTAACTCGCCTTCGCCCCAGGTGAGATGCGCCGTCGGCGTGCTCGCCCCGCTCTCTCCGCCGCATAAATCTACCGACGCGTAGAGGTGTTTGTGCCTTTGTGAAGGGCATATATCGCTCACCGCACAACTGCACATGCACGAAGGGAGCCCGCCGTGGACAACGACGTCTCCGCGGGAAGCGGAATCACTACCGTGGTCGGCCGACTCGCCCTGGGAGTCACCCTGTTGGCCTTCGGGCTGGGGCACACCGAAGTGATCGACGGCGTATCGGCCGCTGACGCCGTGTCAATCGCCCAGTACGTGGGTGGAGTTGCCCTCTTCGTCGCCGGTCTGATGGCCTTCAGGGACCGCGACAACGCTTCCGGTACGGCCTTCGCGGCGCTCGGCGCGCTGTGGTTCACGTGGGCCGTGTCCGCGGACGCGCAGGTCTCCGCGAACGCCGCCGGACTGTTCCTGCTGCTCTTCGCCCTGGTGGCGCTGTCGCTCACGCTCGCCGGAGGGGACCAACTCGGGCAGGGCGCGTACGGGTTGTTCTTCGTCGCTCTTCTTCTGCTGTCCATCGCGATGTTCGCCGAGAACGACGGGCCGGCGAAGGTCGGTGGGTGGTTCGCCGTGGCCGCGGGGGCGGTGGCCTGGTATGCCGCCACCGCGGCTCTGGCCCACTGGCCGACCTCGGTTCCGCGGCGCACTGCCGGTAGGGGCGTGACGGCCACCGGGTAGCTGCGCAGGCGCCGGGGAGTTGGGCGTCCCCGGTGTGGTGAAGGCCCCCCGCGTGAAGGGTGGCATCACGTGGGGGGCCTTCTTGTTGTGTGGCCTCTGCGGGTCGTGGGGGTTGCTCGCGCGGTTCCCCGCGCCCCTGACGGGGCGCTCCTACTCCACCGTCACCGACTTCGCGAGGTTCCGCGGCTTGTCGATGTCACGGCCCAGGGTCAGGGCCGTGTGATAGGCGAGGAGTTGGAGCGGGATGCCCATCAGGATGGGGTCCAGCTCGTCCTCGTTCTTCGGGACGACGATCGTCTGGTCGGCCTTCTCCTGGTCCTGGTGGGCCACCGCGAGGATCTTGCCGCTGCGGGCCTTGATCTCCTCCATGGCGGCGCGGTTCTTCTCCAGGAGGTCGTCGTCGGGGACGATCGCCACGGTGGGGAGGGCCGGCTCGATCAGGGCCAGGGGGCCGTGCTTCAGCTCGGAGGCGGGGTAGGCCTCCGCGTGGATGTAGGAGACTTCCTTGAGCTTCAGGGAGGCCTCGCGGGCGACCGGGTAGCCCCGGACGCGGCCGATGAAGAGCATCGAGCGGGCCTCGGCGTACTCCTGGGCCAGCTTCTTGATCTCCTCCTCCTGCTCCAGCATCTCGGCGATCTGGGCGGGGAGCTTGCGCAGGCCCTCGATGATCCGCTTGCCGTCGCGGACCGAGAGGTCGCGGGTGCGGCCGAGGTGGAGGGCGAGCAGCGCGAAGGCGACCGTGGTGTTCGTGAAGCACTTCGTCGAGACGACGCAGACCTCCGGACCCGCGTGGACGTAGATGCCGCCGTCCGCCTCGCGGGCGATCGCGGAGCCGACCACGTTCACGATGCCGAGGACCCGCGCGCCCTTGCGCTTCAGCTCCTGGACGGCCGCGAGGACGTCGTACGTCTCACCGGACTGGGAGACCGCGATGTACAGGGTGTCGGGGTCCACGACCGCGTTGCGGTAGCGGAACTCGGAGGCCGGCTCGGCGTCCGCGGGAATGCGGGCCAGCTCCTCGATCATCTGGGCGCCGATCATGCCCGCGTGGTACGAGGTGCCGCAGCCGAGGATCTTCACGCGGCGGATCCGGCGTGCCTCGCGGGCGTCCAGGTTGAGGCCGCCGAGGTGCACGGTGGAGAAGCGGTCGTCGATCCGGCCGCGCAGCACGCGGTCCACGGCCTCGGCCTGCTCGTGGATCTCCTTGTGCATGTACGTGTCGTGGCCGCCCATGTCGTAGGAGGCGGCCTCCCACTCGACGGTGGTGGGCTCCGACGTGGTGCGGGTGCCCTCCGTCGTGTAGGTGCGGAAGTCGTCGGCCTTGAGGGTGGCCATCTCGCCGTCGTCGAGAGTCACTATCTGCCGCGTGTGGGCGACCAGGGCGGCGATGTCCGAGGCGACGAACATCTCCTTCTCACCGATGCCGAGGACGACCGGGGAGCCGTTGCGGGCGACCACGATGCGGTCCGGGAAGTCGGCGTGCAGGACGGCGATGCCGTACGTGCCCTCGATGACGCGCAGCGTCTCGCGGACCTTGTCCTCCAGCTTCTCCGCCTGGGACCGGGCGATGAGGTGGACGAGGACCTCGGTGTCGGTCTCGGAGAGGAACTCGACGCCGTCCGCCTCCAGCTTGCGGCGCAGGTCGGAGGCGTTGTCGATGATGCCGTTGTGGACGACGGCGACCTTGCCCTCGGCGTCCAGGTGCGGGTGGGCGTTGACGTCGGAGGGAGCGCCGTGGGTGGCCCAGCGGGTGTGGGCGATGCCGGTGGTGCCCTTGAAGCGCGCCGGGACCTTGGCCTCCAGGTCACGGACCCGGCCCTTGGCCTTGACCATCTTCAGGGCCGGCGCCTTGGGGGAGGAGACGACCACACCGGCCGAGTCGTAGCCGCGGTACTCCAGCCGCTGGAGGCCCTCCAGCAGCAGGGGCGCCACGTCACGCTTGCCGATGTATCCGACGATTCCGCACATGTATACAGATATCCCTAGCCGTAGACGATCCGGCGCAGCTGCCGGAGCGAGAGCTCCGGCGGGGCCACCGCCCGGTATTGCAGGTCCGCCTCGATCCGATCGAAGATCGCCGTGTTCACCAGGCCCTGGGCCTGGAGCTCGCGGTGGCGGCGACGGACGAACTCCTCGGTCGTCTCGTCGAAGTAGGCGAGCACGTCCTGGATCACGCGCAGTGCCTCGCCCCGGCTGAGGGGCGTGGACCGCGTCAGGTGATCTACAAGTTCGTCGTGCACCCGGTAGATCCTGGGGTACCGAAGACTCTTTCGCAAGAATCCTGCCCGATTTCGGGCAAGGGCGTGTCAAAAGCCTGTGAGCCGCCCGCTCACATCCGCTTCAGGATCGCCTGTTTGGCGAGGGTGAACTCCTCCTCCGTCAGGACGCCCGTGCGGTGCAGCTCGCCCAGCTCCCGCAGCCGGCGCAGCAGCGCGTCGTGGTCGTCCTCGGCGGCGGAGGCGGCGGCGAGCTGCCGGGGTTCGTCCGGCTCCGGCTGTCGTACGTCGTCGGCGGCGGCCGCCGGGTGCGGGAGCCGGGCCTGGACGGCCGCCGCGACCAGGGCCATCAGCGGGTCCTTCTTGAAGCCCCACAGCTCCACGGCGTTGGGGTCGTACTTGGGCGGGGCCTTGGTCGGGGCGTTGCGGACGGTGAAGCGGAGGTGGCCGTTCTCCAGGCCCGCGGCCGGATGCCACTCGACGCCGGTGATGTCCGTGAGGGCCAGCGAGCGGGCCCCGGCGGCGGCCTTGGCGTCCTCCGTCTTCCAGTTCCACTCCAGCCGGATCCGCTCCCCGTCGAAGCTCGCGGTGCCGTCCCCGGCGGAGACCGACAGCGGCACGGCCGGGCCCGGCACGAGGTACTCGAAGACGGGGTCGGCCGGGACCTCGTCCAGCAGGAGGGCGTTGCGGACCTCGTCGGTGAAGTACTCGGCGACGCCGTAACGGCCGGGTTCGACGATCAGCTGGTAGGGGTCGTGGGGCTCGGTGAGCCGGCCGCCGGTGGCGTGCAGCAGCGGGTCGGCGCCGTCGCGCATCCGCAGCCGCAGCCGCCCGGTCTTCTTGCCCTGCTCGAAGGAGATCCCCGCCAACGCGCCCAGCGGAACGACCAGTTCACCCAGCGTCTTGCGGAACAGGCTGACGTTCTTGTCCCGTCCGGGAGTCAGTCGCAGTGCGTCGCCGTCGAAGACCCACGTGCCGTCCTTCTGGATGATTTCCGCCATGGGGTGGATTGTTCCACCTCACTCACGAGAGAGTGGTCCAGACCTTTTTGGGGCTCCATGGCTCATGGAAGGGACACGCTTGTGAGACACAGCCGTGTGAGACAGCACCGCGGAACGCTCCGCCTGCTCGGTTCCCTGCTGCTGGTCGCGATGGCCGCCTCCTCCGTCACGGGGGCCGCCCCCGCCCGGGCGGAGACGCCCACCCCGCTCGACCGGGTCGTCCCCGCGCCCGCCTCGGTCGACCCGGGCGGATCCCCCTACCGGATCACCCGCGACACGCGCATCCGCGTCGACGCGAACGGCGAGGTCCGGCGCGTCGGCCAGTACCTCGCGGACCTTCTCCGCCCCGCGACCGGCTACCGGCTGCCGGTCGCCACCCACGGTTCCGGCATCCGACTGCGCCTGGCCAAGGGCCCGTTCGGCGCCGAGGGCTACCGACTCGACAGCGGCCGCAAGGGCGTCACCATCACGGCCGCGGGGCCCGCCGGGCTCTTCCACGGCGTCCAGACACTGCGGCAGCTGCTGCCCGCCGCCGTGGAGAAGGACTCCGTGCAGCCCGGGCCCTGGCTGGTCGCGGGCGGCACGATCAAGGACAGCCCGCGCTACGGCTGGCGCGGCGCGATGCTCGACGTCTCCCGGCACTTCTTCGGCGTCGACCAGGTCAAGCGGTACATCGACCAGTTGGCGCTGTACAAGTTCAACAAGCTGCATCTGCACCTCAGCGACGACCAGGGCTGGCGCATCGCCATCGACTCCTGGCCGCGCCTCGCCACCTACGGCGGCTCGACCCAGGTCGGCGGCGGCCCCGGCGGCTACTACACCAAGGACGACTACCGGGAGATCGTCCGCTACGCGGCCTCCCGCCACCTGGAGGTCGTCCCCGAGATCGACCTGCCGGGCCACACCAACGCGGCGCTGGCCTCGTACGCCGAGCTGAACTGCGACGGAGTGGCCCCGCCGCTCTACACCGGCACGGAGGTCGGCTTCAGCTCGCTGTGCGTGCCGAAGGACATCACGTACGACTTCGTGGACGACGTGATCCGGGAACTGGCCGCGCTCACGCCGGGCCGGTATCTGCACATCGGCGGCGACGAGGCGCACTCCACCAGCCACGAGGACTACGTGAAGTTCATGGACCGGGTGCAGCCGATCGTGGCGAAGTACGGCAAGACCGTGGTCGGCTGGCACCAGCTGACCGGGGCGCATCCCGCGCCGGGGGCCGTCGCGCAGTACTGGGGGCTCGACGGTACGAGCGCGGCGGAGAAGGCGCGGGTCGCCGAGGCGGCGCGCAACGGCACCGGGCTGGTGCTGTCGCCTGCGGACCGGGTCTACCTCGATATGAAGTACGACGAGAAGACGCCGCTGGGGCTGTCCTGGGCGGGGTACGTCGATGTGAAGCGGTCCTACGACTGGGATCCCGGGAGCTACCTCCCCGGGGCGCCCGCTTCGGCGGTGCGGGGTGTCGAGGCGCCGCTGTGGAGCGAGACCCTGGAGACCTCCGAGCACATCGAGTACATGGCGTTCCCGAGGGCCGCGGGGGTGGCCGAGCTGGGGTGGTCGCCGGCCTCGACGCACGACTGGGAGGGGTACAAGGTACGGCTGGCGGCCCAGGGGCCGCGCTGGGAGGCCATGGGGGTCGGCTACCACCGGGCTCCGCAGGTGCCTTGGCCCGCTGAGTAGAGACGGCGAAAAGGCAGAGACGGCGAAAGGACGGGCACCCGGGAGGACCGTACTCCTGGGTGCCCGTCCGTCCGTGTGGGTCCTACAGCCCCGCGATCGGGTTCTTCAGCGTGCCGATCAGCTGCAGCGCGCCCGCCGGGTCGGCCAGGTCCACCATCTGCTGGTTGTTGCGCAGCTGGAGGCGGTTGAGGCAGGACAGGGCGAACTCCGGGGCGAACATGTCGTACTGCTGGAACTTGTCCGCCAGTTCCGGCACCTTCTCCTGGTACGCGCGCGTCACCTCGGCGACCGTCCGCCAGAAGTCGTCCTCGCTGAGGACGCCCTCCGTGGCGAGGTTCGCCGCGAGGAAGCGGAAGAAGCAGTCGAAGACGTCCGTGAAGATGGACAGCAGCTTCGTGTCCTCGGGGACGTCCACGCGCAGCCGCTCCACCGTCGGCGGCAGCACCGCGTCCGGGTCCATGACCGCGATCTCCTCGGCGATGTCCTTGTAGACCGCGCGCTGGACGACACCGTCCTTCAGGACCAGGATCACGTTCTCGCCGTGCGGCATGAAGACCAGGTCGTAGGCGTAGAAGCAGTGCAGCAGCGGCGTGAAGTACGCCGTCAGGTACCGCCGCAGCCACTCCGCCGGCTCCAGCCCGGACTGTTCGACGAGCGCGCCCGCGAAGGACGCGCCCTCGTGGTCGACGTGGACGAGGGAGGCCATCGTGGCGAGCTGCTCGCCCTCCCGGAGGGAGGCCACCGGGCTCTCCCGCCACAGCGCGGCCAGCATCTTGCGGTACGGCGAGTAGCGGTCCGTCGCCGCCTCGTACTCCAGGTGCCGGTAACCGACCGCCGCGCGCTCGCGGATGATCGACAGGCCCGTCTCCTTGAGCACGGGGTCGTTCTCGATGAGCTGGGCGAGCCAGTCGTTGATGGCCGGGGTCGCCTCCATGTACGCGGCCGACAGGCCGCGCATGAAGCCCATGTTGAGGACGGACAGGGCCGTCTTCACGTAGTGCTTCTCGGGGTTCGAGGTGTTGAAGAAGGTCCGGATGGACTGCTGGGCCAGGTACTCGTCGTCCCCCTCGCCCAGGCACACCAGGTGCCCCCGGGCGACCTCGGCGGCGAAGGTGACCGTCAGCTTGTTCCACCACTGCCAGGGGTGGACCGGGATGAGGAAGTACTCGGCGGGGTCGTGACCCTGCTCGACGAGCTGCCGGTGGAAGCGCTCGACGGTGTCCTCGCCCAGTTCGTCCCGGACGAAGGACTCGTACTCCAGGCCCACACCCGCCGTGAACGCGGCCCGCGAGCGGTGCGCCGCCAGCCAGACCAGCCGGACCGGGTTCGCGGCCTCGGGGGCGTACGACAGGTACTCATGGATCCCGAAGCCCAGCCGGCCGTTGTTGGCGACGAAGCAGGGGTGGCCCTCGGTCATCCCCGTCTCGATCTCCTGGAAGCCGCTCCTGGTGAGCTCGGCGACCGGGATCTGGGGCTTGGTGAGCTTGAAGCAGGTGCCGGAGAGGGTGGAGGAGACCTCCTCCAGGTAGACCGGCAGGATCGCGTCGCTCAGACCGAGGGAGTCCTTCAGCTCGATGAAGAAGTCCAGCGCGGCGAGGGGGAGGTCGACGCCGTCGCGACGACGGGAGATCGAGTCGGCGTCGACCTGCCAGTGGTCGAGGGCGCGGCGGACGGCGGTGAACCGGTACCGGGTCAGACCGTCGTCGCTGCGCACCTCGAAGCCGCCGTCGGCGGTGGCCTCGGGCGTGATCAGCCGCTCGTGCGCGAACTCGGCGAGCGCCTTGCGGACGAGCTGGCGGTTGGCCTTCTCCCAGCGCTCGGGGGAGAGGTGGGCCACGCTGTCGGCGAGGGTCACGCGGCCACCCCCGTCGCCGCGAGGAACTGCTCGCGCGTGCAGAAACTCAGCAGCGCCTTCTTCTCCGGCTTCTGGATCTCCCGCTCGGGCACGAACCCGACGGCTTCGTTCAGGGCGTGCACGGCCGTGTTGGAGACGTCCGGCTCGACGACGACCCGGCGGACCGCCGGGTCCTCGAAGAGGTGCGCCACCACGGCGGTGATGACGGCCCGGGTGAAGCCGTGGACGGGCCGGTCGGTGGGCGGGGTCAGGAAGTGCATGCCGATGTCGCCGGGCTCGGGCTGGTAGAGACCGACCAGTTCGCGGTGAGCGGGGTCGTAGTGCTCCATGAGGAAGGCGGGCGCGCCGCGCTCGTCCAGGCCCAGCAGGGCGTGGTGGTGCTCGTCGGCCGCGATCTCCATGTAGGCGCGCTCGACGTCCTCCAGTCTGGCGTCCTGCATCATCCAGAAGGCCGCCTTGGGGTGGGTCACCCAGCTGTGCAGCAGCACGGCGTCCTTCAGGGGGTCGAGCGGGCGGAAGGCGAAGGTGTGGGGGGTCATACGGCGAACTCCTGGAACGCGATGGTCTTCTCGACCGGGTAGTACTCGCTGCCGAGCAGCTCACGGATGATGCAGCTGTTGCGGTAGGGGCCCATGCCGAGGTCCGGGCTGGTGATGCTGTGGGTGTGCACGCCGGCGTTCTGGAGGAACACACCCCGGCCGGTCACGTCGATGGCGTAGTTGCGGGCGACGTCGAAGTTGCCCCGCGAGTCGCGGACGAGCCGGTCGGCGACGGGCTTCAGGAACTCCGGCTCGGCGTAGGCGTACCCGGTCGCGAGGACCAGGCCCTGCGTCTCGAGCTCGAAGTCCTTCTCCTGCTCCTCCTGGCGGAAGGAGAGCGTGTACGTCCCGTTCTCGTACCGGGCGCTGTTCAGCGAGGAGTTGGTGAGCAGCCGGGTGGGGACCGGCCCGCCGAGGTTCTTCTGGTAGAGCAGATCGAAGATCTCGTTGACGAGATCGCCGTCGATGCCCTTGAACAGGCCCTTCTGCTGGGCGACGAGCCGGTAGCGGGTCGCCTCCGGCAGCGCGCGGTAGTAGTCGATGTACTCCGGGCTCGTCATCTCCAGCGTGAGCTTGGTGTACTCCAGCGGGAAGAAGCGCGGCGAGCGGGTGACCCAGTTCAGCCGGTAGCCGTGGACGTCGATCTCGGCGAGGAGGTCGTAGTAGATCTCGGCGGCGGACTGGCCCGAGCCGATGATCGTGATCGATTCCTTCTTCTGCAGCTCAGCCTTGTTCTGCAGGTAGCGGGAGTTGTGGAAGAAGTCGCCGCCCAGGCCCTCGACGGCCGTCGGGTAGTGCGGCGAGGTGCCGGTGCCGAGGACGAGGTGCCGGGCGCGGAAGACCTCGCCGCTCTCGGTGCGCACCCCGTACAGCCCGGCGGCCTCGTCGAAGGTCACCTCGGTGACGGTCGTACCGAAGCGGACGCAGCTCAGCTTGTTCGCGGCCCAGCGGCAGTAGTCGTCGTACTCGACCCGCAGCGGGTAGAAGTTCTCGCGGATGTAGAACGAGTACAGCCGGCCCTTCTCCTTCAAGTAGTTGAGGAAGGAGTACGGCGAGGTCGGGTCGGCGAGGGTGACCAGGTCCGACATGAACGGGGTCTGGAGGTGGGCGCCGTCCAGGAACATGCCCGCGTGCCACTCGAAGTCGGGCTTCGACTCCAGGAAGACACCGTCGAGTTCGTCGATGGGCTCGGTCAGACAGGCCAGGCCGAGGTTGAAGGGGCCGAGCCCGATGCCCACGAAGTCGTAGGTCTTGTTCGTGGTCTCAGGAAGCGCGGTCAAGGGACTCTCCCAGGTACTGCTCGGCGTGGCCGGCGATCAGGTCGAGGACGGCGGCGATGTCGGCCGTCGTGGTCTCGGGGTTGAGCAGGGTGAACTTCAGGTAGTGGCGGCCGCCGACCTTGGTGCCCGCGACGACGGCGTCACCGGAGGCGAACAGGGCCTTGCGGGCGTAGAGGTTGGCGCGGTCGATCTCGGCCGGGTCGGTCACCGCGGCCGGGATGTAGCGGAAGACGAGGGTGGACAGGCTCGGCTCGACCACGACGTCGAAGCGCGGGTCGGCGGCGAGCAGCTGCCAGCCCTCGGCGGCCAGCTCGACGACCTCGTCGAAGAGCTGTCCGATGCCGTCGGCGCCCATGACGCGCAAGGTCATCCACAGCTTCAGCGCGTCGAAGCGGCGGGTGGTCTGGAGGGACTTGTCGACCTGGTTGGGGATACGTTCCTGCACCATCCGACGCGGGTTGAGGTACTCGGCGTGGTAGGTGGCGTGGCGCAGCGTGGCCACGTCGCGGACCAGCACGGCGGAGGAACTCACCGGCTGGAAGAAGGACTTGTGATAGTCGACGGTGACCGAGTCGGCGCGCTCGATGCCGTCGATCCGGTCCCGGTACTTCACCGAGGCGAGCAGACCGCAGCCGTAGGCGGCGTCCACGTGCATCCAGGTGCCGTACTGCTCGCACAGCTCGGCGATCTCGGGCAGCGGGTCGATGGAGCCGAAGTCGGTGGTGCCGGCGGTGGCGACGACCGCCATGGGGACGAGACCGTCGGCGCGGCACCGCTCCAGCTCGCGGGCGAGGGCGACGGTCTGCATGCGCTTGTCGTGGTCGACGGGGATGGAGACGACCGCGTCGCCGCTCAAGCCGAGGAGTTTGGCGGACTTCTTGACGCTGAAGTGGCTGACCTCGGAGGCGAAGATCCGCAGTGCGCCGAAGTCGTCGGCCTTGGCCTCCTCGCGGGCCAGCAGCAGCGCCTGGAGGTTGGACTGGGTGCCGCCGGAGGTGAACACGCCGTCGGCGGCGGGGCCGAGGCCGATGCGGGCGGTCGTCCAGTCGATGAGCTTGCGCTCGATGAGGGTGCCGCCGGCCGACTGGTCCCAGGTGTCCAGGGAGGAGTTGACGGCGGAGAGCACCGCCTCGCCGAGCACCGCCGGGATGACGACCGGGCAGTTGAGGTGGGCGAGGTAGCGGGGGTGGTGGAAGTAGATCGCGTCCCGGAGGTAGACGTCCTCCAGCTCGTCGAGTACGGCGGCGGTGTCGTGGAGCGGCTTGTCGAGGTCGATCGCGTCGATGACGGGGGCGAGGGAGTCGACGGTGACGCCGGTGAACGGCCGGTCGGTGGTGGCGAGTTTGGCGGCCACCCGCTCGATACCTTCGGTCACGGAGCGGCGGTACTGCTCCGCGGTCGTGTCATTGAGCAGGTGCGAGCGCATGGGGGAGTCCTCCGAGGGGAAGTCCGTGCGGGACGAAGGCGATGCGGAGTGGGGAGCGGGGCGCGATCGATCGAGGAAAACGATCGATCAACTTAGGTAAGCCTAACCTAACTTTATCGTCCAGGGCGCGAGCGTGATCCCACCCCGCCCGTGACGGTGGTCACTTCCGTCGCGTCACTCGCCGGCCTCGCGCAGCTGCTCCTCGGTCATCCCGCGCCGCCAGTAGCCGACGAAGGTGACCCGGCGCCGGTCGATCCCGCGCTCGCCCACGAAGTGCCGGCGCAGCGCCTTCACGCACCCCGACTCGCCCGCGATCCAGACGTACGGGTGCTCGGCGGCGGGGAGTTGGGCGTCGCGCAGGGCGTCGAGGGCCATGGGGGACCCCTCGCCGCCCCGGTCCTCCTGGACCAGCCAGTTGATCTCGGCGTCCGCCGCGGTGGTCAGGTCCTGGATGTCACCGGCGTCGTGGACCTCCAGCCAGACCCGGGCCCGGGGGCCGGCCGGCAGTGACTCGACGATGGCGCAGACGGCCGGTACGGCGGTGTCGTCGCCCCAGATCACCACGAGATCGGTGTCCGCGGGCGGCCGGAACCGGATGGCCCGGTTGTCGGCGACGGCGGGCCCGATCAGTACGACCCGGTCCCCGGCGTCGGCCGTGGCGGCCCACCGGGAGGCGGGCCCGGCGGGCTCGTGCAGCACGAAGTCGATGTCGATCTCGTCGGGGTCCCGCCGCAGCGCGCGCAGGGTGTACGACCGCATCACGGCCCGTACGTCGTCCGGCAGTTCCCGCCACCCCTGCCACCAGCCCTCACCGAGCTCGACGGGGACGGCGGGCGCGTCCTGCCCGGGATGGGGCAGGAAGAGCGACAGCGACTGGTCCTGTCCGTCGGAGTGGAAGTCGCGCAGCTCCTGCCCGCCGAACGTCACCCGAACCAAGGACGGACCGAGCCGTCGAGTCCGCACGACCTGAAGAGAGAAGAAACGGAACTGGACGGCTACGGCCGTGGTCATGACGGGTCGCTCCTGGGGAGGGAGTGGGGGAACCTACCTGACTGTCAGGCGACCTTCTTGGCGTTCTCGATGGCCTCGGCGAGGTTGTCGAGAAGCGGGGTGCACTTGTCGTACGACAGGATCGGCTCGGGCGAACGCGCGATGACCTGACCCGCCTTCACGGCGGGCAGCTTCTTCCACGTGGCCTCGGTGATGTCGGCCGGCTGGATCGTGGAGGACCGGTCGTCCATCACGATGATGTCGGCGTCGTACTTGTCGACGTTCTCCCAGCTGAGCGCCTCGAACCAGCCGCCGCTCTCGGCCTTCGCCTTCTCCGAGGGCTCGATGAAGTTCACACCGAGGGCCTTGAAGTACTCGAGGTCGATGGAGAAGTTGGTGCCGGAGACGTAGAAGATCGTCTCCGCGGCGGAACCGGCGAGCACCTTGATCTCCGGCTTCGCCTTGGCGGCGGCGCGCAGTCGGGCCGCGGCGGCCTCGAACTTCTTCTTGGACTCGGCGATCTTGGCCGACTTCATGTCCGCGCCGAGCGACTCGGCCAGCTCCCACATGCGCTGGAGCGGCTCGGTCATCTGGCGGTCGTAGACGGAGATCGCGACGTCCGGGGCGAGCTTGGCGATCTTGGGGGCCGACTCGACGGGCACGGACCACAGGGTGCCGGCGTCGTCGAAGGTCGTGGTGATGAGAACCTCGGGGGCGAGGGCCGCGTACTTCTCGATGTTCAGCTTGCCCCACTCGTTGCCGAGCACGGTGACCTTGCTGACGTCGAGGTCGCCGGCCTGCACGTCGGGCTTTCCGTCCGCGGTCGTGGTCGGGCCGAAGACGCCCTTGACCTCGATGCCGTAGTCGAAGAGCGCGGCGGCGACACCGGTGAACGCGACGATGTTCGTCGGCACCTTGTCGAGCTTCACGGTCGTGCCGCGGTCGTCCTTGAACGTCCAGGGGCCGGACTTCGCGGCAGCCGTCTCCTTGTCAGAGCCCTCGCTTTTCGCGTCGTCGTCGCCGCAGGCTGCGAGCACGGCACCGAGACCGAGGGCGCCGCCCGCGGCGAGGATGCCACGGCGGGTGAGGTGGGTGGCTCTGGCGTTGGACATGGGTACGCTGCTTTCGAACGATCTTGCGCGGGACAATTCGAAGGTAGGTTAGCCTAACCTCACCGTTTGTCCAGGGGTGGGTCCCTCTCCGATGCCGCCCGTACGCCTGGCATGAGGCCCACATCGGTGCGCAGCGAGGCCCAACTCCCCTGCGCGCAAGGGAGTTGGGCCGGTCCGGATCAGCGGGTCCGCCGCCGGCTCACGAACGCTGCGGCAGCCCCAGTTCCCGGGCGATCAGCATCCGCTGGACCTCGCTGGTTCCCTCGCCGATCTCCAGGATCTTGGAGTCCCGCCACATCCGCGCCACCGGGAACTCGTTCATGAAGCCGTAGCCGCCGTGGATCTGGGTGGCGTCACGGGCGTTGTCCACCGCGATCGTGGAGGAGTACAGCTTGGCCAGGGCCGCCTCCCGCTTGAAGGGCTCGCCCGCCACCAGCCGGCTCGCCGCGTCGCGCCAGGTGACCCGGGCGGTGTGGGCCCGCATCTCCATGTCGGCGAGCTTGAACTGGATCGCCTGGTTGGCGCCGATCGGCCGGCCGAAGGCGTGCCGCTCCTTGGCGTAGCGCACCGACTCGTCCACACAGCCCTGCGCAAGTCCCGTCGCCAGCGCCGCGATCGCGATCCGGCCCTCGTCGAGGATGCGCAGGAACTGGGCGTAGCCGCGGCCCAGGGTGCCGAGGAGGTTGGCCCGGGGGACCCGGACGTCGACGAAGGACAGCTCACGGGTGTCGGAGGCGTTCCAGCCGACCTTCGAGTACGGCGGCGCCACCGTGAAGCCCGGGGTCCCCGCCGGGACGATGATCGAGGAGATCAGGGGGGCGCCGTCCGTGGGTCCGCGGTCGGTGACCGCCGTGACCGTGACCAACCCTGTGATGTCCGTACCGGAGTTGGTGATGAAGCACTTGGTGCCGTTGATCACCCACTCGTCGGTCTCCGGGTCCAGCTGGGCCGTCGTCCGGGTGGCGCCCGCGTCGGAGCCGCCGTCCGGTTCGGTCAGACCGAAGGCGCCGAGCATCTCGCCCGAGCAGAGCCGGGGCAGCCACTGACGCTTCTGCTCCTCGGTGCCGAACAGATGGATCGGCATCGCGCCGAGCGAGACGCCCGCCTCCAGGGTGATGGCCACCGAGGAGTCGACGCGGGCCAGTTCCTCCAGGGCGATGCCGAGCGCGAGGTAGTCGCCGCCCATGCCGCCGTACTCCTCGGGGAAGGGCAGCCCGAACAGACCCATGCGGCCCATCTCGCGCACGATCTCGTAGGGGAACTCGTGGCGCTCGTAGAGGTCGCCGATCTTGGGCGCCACGACGTCGTGCGCGAACTCCTCCACCGTACGGCGCAGTTCTTCGAGCTCGGGGGAGAGCTTGTGGTCCATGGGGGTCACTCCTTGTGGGAGAGGGCTCGTACGGTGCGGGACGGGCTGGGGCGGCCCAGTCGGTCGGCCATCCACTCGCTTGTGGCGACGAGACGGCCGAGGTCGACGCCGGTGTCGATGCCGAGTCCGTGCAGCATCCACACGAGGTCTTCGGTGGCGAGGTTGCCGGTGGCGGACTTCGCGTACGGGCAGCCGCCCAGGCCGCCCGCGGAGGCGTCGACGGTGGTGACACCGTGCTGGAGTGCCGCGTAGGTGTTGGCGAGGGCCTGGCCGTAGGTGTCGTGGAAGTGCACGCCGAGCTTTGCCACGGGCGTGCCCCCGCCGGTGAGTTCGGTCAGCAGCGCGCGGACGTGGCCCGGGGTGGCGACGCCGATCGTGTCGCCGAGGCTCAGTTCGTCGCAGCCCATGTCGAGCAGGGCGCGGCAGACCCCGACGACCTGCGGCACGGGGACCGCGCCCTCCCAGGGGTCGCCGAAGCACATGGAGAGATAGCCGCGCACATGCACGCCCTCGGCCTTCGCGCGGGCGACGACCGGCTCGAACATGGCCAGCGCCTCGTCGACCGTGCGGTTGAGGTTGGCCTTGGCGAAGGACTCGGTGGCGCTGGCGAAGACGGCGACACGGGTGGCGTTCAGCGCGAGGGCGCGCTCCAGACCGCGTTCGTTCGGAACCAGCACCGGCAGGTCCACCGGGAGGTCGCTGACCTGGGGGAACAGCTCCTCCGCGTCGGCGAGTTGGGGCACCCACCTCGGGTGGACGAAGCTGGTGGCCTCGATCGTCGTCAGGCCCGCGTCGGCGAGACGGCGGACGAACTCCGCCTTCACCGGCGTCGGCACGGTCGACTTCTCGTTCTGCAGGCCGTCGCGGGCGCCGACCTCGTGGATCCGGACGCGGGCCGGCAGGCCGCTCTCCGGGACGGTCATGGGGAGCGTCACCGGTCCTCCTCCGCGTCGGCAGGGGTGATGACGGCGAGCACCTGGTCCATGGCGACCGTGGTGCCCGGGGTGACGTCCAGTTCGGCGACCGTGCCGGCGTGCGGGGCGGAGATGACGTGCTCCATCTTCATCGCCTCCACCACCAGCAGGCTCTGACCGGCGCTCACCTCGTCCCCCACGGCGACCTTGACGACGGTCACGGTCCCGGGCATCGGGGCGGTGAGCGAGTCGGCCCCGGAGTGCGCGGCCCGACTCAGCGACGCGGCCACCGGGTCGTGGTCGCGCACGTGCCAGGCGTCGCCGTCCCGGCCCAGCCAGGCGCCGTCCGGCGAGGTGGCGAAGGTGTGGGTGAGGCCGTCGAGGGCGAAGGTGAACCGCTGCGCCTCCCACACGCCTCCGGAGCAGCGAAGAGGCGCCTCACGGCCGGGCAGCAGCAACTCGGTCCGCCCGTCGCGCGTGCGGCGCAGGCGCACGGTCACCGGGTCGTGGCCCGGCACGTGCAGCGGGGTCGGAGTCCAGGCCGGCTCGCCGCCCAGGCGCCAGCCGTCGGCCGCCGCGAACGGGTCGGCCCAGCCGTCCCCGGGGGCCGGCGTGAGTGCCGCCCGGCGCAGCAGGGCCGCGGCCGCGTACACCTCCGTCGGCACCTGGGCCGCCACCAGCCCGTCGACCTCCCGCTCCACGAGCCCGGTGTCCAGTTCACCGGCCACCACCGCGGGATGGGCCAGCAGGCGGCGCAGGAAGCCCGCGTTGGTCTGGACGCCGAGCGTGACCGTATCCGCGAGGGCCGCGCGGAGTTTGCGCAGGGCCGTCGGGCGGTCGGGGCCGTAGGCGATGACCTTGGAGAGCATCGGGTCGTACAGGCTGCCGACCTCCGTGCCCTCGGTGAGCCCGGAGTCCGTGCGCACGCCGTCCCCGGAGGGCTCACGCAGGCGCAGGACCGTGCCGCCGGAGGGGAGGAAGCCGCGAGCGGGGTCCTCGGCGCAGATACGGGCCTCTATCGCGTGCCCGGTCAGCCGGATCTCGTCCTGGCCGAACGCGAGCTTCTCCCCGGCCGCCACCCGCAGCTGCCACTCCACCAGGTCCAGGCCGGTGACCAGCTCGGTGACCGGGTGTTCCACCTGGAGGCGGGTGTTCATCTCCATGAAGTAGTACGCGGAGGGGTCGCCGCCCGGGACGATGAACTCCACCGTGCCCGCGCCGACGTACCCGCACGTGCGGGCCGCCTCCACGGCCGCCCGTCCCATCGCCGCCCGGGTCTCCTCGTCGAGGAGCACGCTCGGCGCCTCCTCGACGACCTTCTGGTGGCGACGCTGGAGGGAGCACTCGCGCTCGCCGAGGTGGACGACCTGGCCGTGGCCGTCCGCCAGCACCTGGATCTCGATGTGCCGGGGGCGGTCGATCCACCGCTCGACCAGAAGCGTGTCGTCACCGAAGGAGGCCGCCGCCTCGCGGCGGGCAGCCGCGATCTCCTCGTCCAGCAGGTCCAGGTCCCGGACCAGCCGCATGCCCTTGCCGCCGCCGCCCGCGCTGGGCTTCAGCAGCACCGGCGGGCCCAGCTCCCGGGCCGCCTCGGCGAGTTCGGGGTCGCGTCCGCCGGGGACGACCGGGACTCCGGCCGCCCGCACGGTCTCCTTGGCGCGGATCTTGTCGCCCATGAGGGCGATCGCCTCGGCCGGTGGTCCGATGAAGACCAGGCCCGCCTCGGCGCAGGCCCGCGCGAACTCGGCGTTCTCGGCGAGGAAGCCGTAGCCGGGGTGGACGGCCTGGGCGCCGGTGCGCGCGGCGGCCTCCAGCAGCGCGGGGACGGACAGATAGCTCTCGACGGCCGGCGCGGGGCCGATCCGTACCGCCGTGTCGGCCTCCCGGACGTGCCGGGCGTCGGCGTCGGCGTCGGAGAAGACGGCGACCGAACGGATGCCGAGCGTGCGCAGGGTGCGGATGACGCGGACCGCGATCTCACCCCGGTTGGCGACGAGCACTGTGTCAAACATGGGTTGGGTCCTCACATCCGGAAGACGCCGAACTGGGGGTCACCCAGCGGGGCGTTCGCGCAGGCGGTCAGTGCCAGGCCCAGCACCTGCCGGGTCTCCAGGGGATCGATGACCCCGTCGTCCCACAGGCGGGCCGTCGCGTAGTAGGCGTTCCCCTGGCGCTCGTACTGCGCACGGATCGGTGCCCTGAAGGCCTCTTCCTCCTCGGCCGGCCACTCCTCGCCGCGCGCCTCGAGCTGGTCGCGCTTGACGGTGGCGAGGACGGAGGAGGCCTGCTCGCCGCCCATGACGGAGATCTTGGCGCCCGGCCACATCCACAGGAAGCGGGGCGAGTAGGCGCGGCCGCACATGGAGTAGTTCCCGGCGCCGTAGGAGCCGCCGACCACGACCGTCAGCTTCGGGACGCGGGTGGTGGCGACCGCCGTCACCATCTTGGCGCCGTGCTTGGCGATACCGCCCGCCTCGTAGTCCCTGCCGACCATGAACCCGGAGATGTTCTGCAGGAACACCAGCGGGATCCCGCGCTGGTCGCACAGCTCGATGAAGTGGGCGCCCTTCTGGGCGGACTCGGCGAACAGGATGCCGTTGTTGGCGACGATGCCGACCGGGTGGCCGTGGATCCGGGCGAAGCCGGTGACCAGGGTCTGCCCGAACTCGGACTTGAACTCCGCGAACCGGGAGCCGTCGACCACGCGCGCGATGATCTCGCGGACGTCGTAAGGGGTGCGCGGGTCGGCCGGCACCGCGCCGTACAGGCCGTAGGGGTCGACCTTGGGCTCCTCCGCCGACCGCACCTCCCAGGGGAGCTGCCCGCGCGGGGGGAGGGTGTCGACGATGTTCCGGACGATCCTGAGCGCGTGCGCGTCGTCCTCGGCGAGATGGTCGGTCACGCCCGACACCCGCGCGTGGACCTCGCCGCCGCCCAGCTCCTCGGCGGTGACGACCTCGCCGGTGGCGGCCTTCACCAGCGGCGGGCCGCCGAGGAAGATCGTGCCCTGGTTGCGGACGATGACGGCCTCGTCGCTCATCGCCGGGACGTACGCCCCGCCGGCCGTGCAGGAGCCGAGGACGGCGGCGATCTGCGGGATGCGGGCGGCCGACATCCGGGCCTGGTTGTAGAAGATCCGCCCGAAGTGCTCGCGGTCGGGGAAGACCTCGTCCTGCATCGGCAGGAAGGCGCCGCCGGAGTCGACTAGGTAGAGACAGGGCAGCCGGTTCTCCAGCGCCACTTCCTGGGCCCGCAGGTGCTTCTTCACCGTCATCGGGTAGTACGTGCCGCCCTTGACGGTGGCGTCGTTGGCGACGACCACGCACTCGCGCCCGCTGACCCGGCCGATCCCGGCGATGACGCCGGCCGCCGGGGCCTGGCCCTCGTACAGGCCGTCGGCCGCGAGGGGCGCCAGTTCCAGGAACGGGGAGCCGGGGTCGAGCAGGGTGTCCACCCGGTCCCGGGGCAGCAGCTTGCCGCGCGCGGTGTGCCGGGCCCGCGCCTTCTCACCCCCGCCGAGCCGGGCGGCGGCGAGCTTGTCGCGCAGCTCGGCCACGAGCGCGAGCTGCGCCTCCTCATTGGCCTGCCAGGCCTCCGACGCGGGATCTGCCGCGCTCGTCAGCTCCGGTGCCTCGTGCATCCTGCGGTCCCCTCACCCTTGTTAATGAGCGTTAACGCATTTCCTTCAGGTTAACGACCGCTAACCTCCCTGTCTAGAATTGCTCGCATGGCCACCAGAACCGACGCCCCGACCCGTCGTGAGCAGATCCTCAAGGAGGCCGCGCGGCTCTTCGCCGAACGCGGCTTCCATGGCGTGGGGGTCGACGAGATAGGTGCCGCCGTCGGCATCAGCGGACCCGGGCTCTACCGGCACTTCGCGGGCAAGGACGCGATGCTGGCGGAGCTGCTGGTGGGGATCAGCGGCCAGCTGCTGACGGGGGCGAAGCGCCGGCTGGCGGAGGCCGACGGGATGCCGTCCCCGGCGGTGCTGGACTCCCTGATCGAGGGGCACATCGACTTCGCCCTCGACGACCGTCCCCTGATCACCTTGCACGACCGCGAGCTGGACCGCCTCCGGGACAGCGACCGCAAGCTGGTGCGGCAGCTGCAGCGGCAGTACGTGGAGCTGTGGGTGGAGGTGGTCCGCGAGGTCTACCCGGCGCTGTCCGAGCCCACGGCCCGCTCGGCCGTCCACTCGGTCTTCGGCCTGCTGAACTCCACGCCTCACCTGGGACGTCCCGGGTCGCTGCCGGGGCGGGGGGCCACGGCCGAGCTGCTGCACCGCATGGCCCGGGGGGCCTTCGGGGCGGCGGGCGGCCAGGAGTAGCCGCGCGCGGGCGTGACGAGGGTTACGGCCGGACACCTCTGGACGCCGCTTCATACTCGCCGGTACGGTTGAGTGAGCAAGCGCTTAGACATACGCAGGTGGAGGTGGCGGCGTGCGCCGTACTGTGTTCAATGAGGACCACGAGGCGTTCCGGGAGACCATCCGCGCCTTCATCGAGGCCGAGGTCGTACCGGTGTACGACGAGTGGTTCGCGGCGGGCCAGGCGCCCCGGGACTTCTACTACAAGCTCGCCGAGCTCGGCGTCTTCGGCATCCGCGTCGACGAGGAGTACGGCGGCGCCGGCATCGACTCGTACAAGTTCGAGGCGGTGATGTACGAGGAGACCGCCCGCGCGGGTGTGCAGTTCGGCGGCTCCGGCGTGCACGTCCTGCTCGGCCTGCCGTACATCAAGATGCTCGCCAATGACGAGCAGAAGAAGCGCTTCCTGCCGAAGTTCGTCTCCGGCGAGGAGATGTGGGCCCTCGCGATGACCGAGCCGGGCACCGGCTCCGACCTCGCGGGCATGAAGACCACCGCCAGGCTGAGCGAGGACGGCACGCACTACGTCCTCAACGGCGCCAAGACCTTCATCACCGGCGGCGTCCACGCCGACCGCGTCATCGTCTGCGCCCGCACCTCCGCGCCCACCGCCGAGGACCGCCGGTTCGGTATCTCGCTGTTCGCCGTGGACACGAAGTCCGAGGGCTACTCCGTCGGCCGCAAGCTCGACAAGCTGGGCCTGAAGACCTCCGACACCGCCGAGCTGGCGTTCGTCGACGTGAAGGTCCCGGTCGAGGACCTCCTCGGCGAGGAGAACAAGGGCTTCTACTACCTCGGCCACAACCTCGCCTCCGAGCGCTGGGGCATCGCCTACGGCGCCTACGCGCAGGCCAAGGCCGCCGTGCGGTTCGCCAAGGAGTACGTCCAGGACCGCACGGTCTTCGGCAAGCCGGTCGCCGCGTTCCAGAACACCAAGTTCGAGCTGGCCGCCTGCCAGGCCGAGGTCGACGCCGCCGAGGCCGTCGCCGACCGCGCCCTGGAGGCCCTCGACGCGGGCGAGCTGACCCCGGCCGAGGCCGCGTCCGCGAAGCTGTTCTGCACCGAGGTCGCCCACCGCGTGATCGACCGCTGCCTCCAGCTGCACGGCGGCTACGGCTTCATGAACGAGTACCCGATCGCCCGCCTCTACGCGGACAACCGGGTCAACCGCATCTACGGCGGCACCAGCGAGATCATGAAGTCGATCATCGCCAAGGACATGGGCCTGTAAGGTCCCCGAAATGACTGGCCGGTACAACCAGTTGCCATGAACGAGGCACTACAGGATCTCCTCGATCTGCTCGACCTGGAGCAGATCGAGGAGAACATCTTCCGCGGCCAGTCCCGGTCCGCCGTCGTCCCGCGGGTCTTCGGCGGACAGGTCGCGGCCCAGGCACTGGTCGCCGCCGGGCGGACGGTCCCCGAGGACCGGCTCGCCCACTCCCTGCACGCGTACTTCCTGCGCATCGGGGACCCCGGCGCGCCCATCGTCTACACCGTCGACCGGATGAACGACGGCCGGTCCTTCACGGCCCGCCGGGTGGTCGCCGTCCAGCACGGGCAGCCGATCTTCGCGCTGTCCGCCTCCTTCCAGCGCCCGGAGGAGGGCTTCGAGCACCAGGCCCCGATGCCCGCCGCCCCCGACCCGGCGACCCTCCCCACCTCCGAGGAGCGGCTGCGCGGCTACGGCCATCTCGACGCCGGCGTCGTGGAGAAGTTCCTGGAGGCGCGCGCCGCCGTGGACGTGCGCTACGTCGACGAACCGCCGTTCGGCAGGTTCGGCGAGCCGCGGGAGCCGCACTCGCAGGTGTGGTTCCGCGCCAACGGCAAGCTCGGGGACGACCCGCTGCTGCACGTCGTCCTCGCCACGTACGTCTCCGACATGACCCTGCTGGACTCGGTCCTGCTCGCGCACGGGCGGGGTGGCTGGGCCGTCGGCGATGTCGTCGGCGCCTCCCTGGACCACGCGATGTGGTTCCACCGCCCGTTCCGCGCCGACGAGTGGCTGCTGTACGACCAGCAGTCCCCGTCGGCCTCCGGCGGGCGCGGCCTCGGCCAGGCCCGCATCTACACCCAGGACGGCCGACTGGCGATCTCGGTCATCCAGGAGGGCGTGGTCCGCGCCCCGCGCGGCTAGGCCCTCCCTAGTCCAGCCCCGCCTCCGCCAGCAGGTACGCCGTCATCGCGTCGTAGTAGCGGGGGCTGACCACGTGGTCGTCGAGCGGGACCGTCACCTGGACGGTCCCCTCGGCCTCCGCGAGGAAGAGGGCCGGGTCGTTGGAGTCGGCGTAGCCGACCGAGTCGACGCCGTGCTGTCCCGCGTAGCCCGCCCAGCCGTGGTCGGCGACGACCAGGTCCGGCAGCGGGCTGCCCAGGCGCTCCAGCGCCGTCAGGATCGCCTTCATCGGCTCGCCCGAGTGGGTGTGCCACAGCGTGGCGCCGTGCTCCAGCACCGCCACGTCCGCGAACTGCATGACGTAGCCCTCGTCCGTCTGCAGCCCGTCCGGGATGACCACGATCTCGCAGCCGGCCGCGCGCAGGGCGGCGGCGGTGGCGCGGTGCACGTCGAGGAGGCCGCCGGGGTGGCCGGTGGCGAACAGGACGCGCTGGCCCCCGTCGGCCGCCTTGCGCAGTCGGCCGGCCATCCGCTCCAGGCCGGCGACGGTCAGCTCGGGGTCGATGGTGTCCTGGCCGAACCGGTACTCGGGATCGTCGTTGACACCGACCCGCTCCGCCATCACCGCGAGCACGTCCTGCTCGTCGGTCCAGCGGTCGCCCAGCTCCAGGCCGAGCCAGAAGTTCCGGTCGCCGTTCGCGAGCTTGCGGTAATGGGAGAGGTTGTTCTCGCGGGGAGTGGCTACGTCGCCCGCGATACGGGTTCTGACGAGGTGTTCGACGAGCTCGGCGCGGCTGGGTGTCCCGGGTATCGGCATGTGTCCCATTGTGAGGCAGACCCCCGCGGACGCGCGGGGTGTCCCGGCCGCTGGGACGTGGGTCACCTCCTTCTCGGGAGCGCCGCCTGGCTGTCGGCGACGGCAGGGAATGCGAACGCGTGTGCCAGTGGCCGCCGGTTGGTGTGGTGCTCGGGCGATCGACGTACGGGTGGGAGCAGAGGCGGTCGCAGAGGCCGCCAGGTACGCCCGGTGGACGTTCCGGCTGCGGGTGTCGTCGACCGCGCCGGCGGCGCTGACGGCTGAGTGGGACCGGTGCCGCTGGGTGTGGAACGAGTGCGTGGCCAAGTCCAAGCAGGTGCACGCCCACAACAGGTCCGGTTCCGACGGTGCTGACATGCAGACGTGCGGTCCTGCGCGGCTCGACAAACCGCTGACCGGGGCCCGTGCCGGGACGCCGTGGCTGCGGGAGGGCAGTTCGGTGCCGCAGCAGCAGATCATCCGGGATTTCGGTAAGTCTCGGGCGAAGGCGCACAAGGACATCCGCGAACCACTGCCGCAGCGGCGGCGGGCCGGGATGCCGGGGTGGAAGAAGAAGCGCGAGGTGCTGGCGAGCCTGAACTGCACCCAGCGCGGGTTCCGGTTGAAGGACGGCCGTCTGCACCTGGCCGAGGGCATCGTTCTGACCGTCGTGTGGTCGCGGGAGCTGCCCGCCGCGCCTTCCTCGGTGCGCGTGTACCAGGACACGCCGGGGCACTGGTACGCGAGTTTCGTGGTCCCGGCCGAGGTGCGGCCGCGTAGGTCGTGGGCGTCGGAGGTGGTGGTCGCGATCTTTCGGACGCCCCGGTCAACGCCGATCGCCCGGCCAGTCTCCGGCAAGGGGCGGGCCGGATCGAAGGTCGACGATGGCCCGCAAGGCCGCTGACGCGGCGATCGGCGCCACCAAGCGGGCGCTGACCGAATCGGCCCGCAAGCACGGCCGGATCGTGCACCTGGTGTACCCCGCCCACACCACCATGGACTGCGCGCACTGCGGAGCGAGAGCCAAGCACGCACTGCCGCTGTCGGAACGAACTGGCTGGCGCCGAAGGCGTAGAACCTCCTGGAGCGCTGCTCCGAGGGGCTGCCTGAGCCAGGGATCCCCTCTCATTTATGAGGGGGAGGATTCAATGCCGCAGTGCGAACCACAGCTCCATGCGTACGTCCGGGTCGTCGAGGTCGGTGTCGAGGAGCGCGGCGCAACGGGTGATGCGCTGGCGGACGGTGTTGCGGTGCACGGCGAGGGCGACGGCCGTCCGGTCCCAACTGCCGTGCAGGGAGAGCCAGGTGCGCAGGGTGTCGACCAGCGCGGGGGAGCCGGCGATCGGGGCGAGCACGGAACGGGCGTGGGCTGCGGCCTCGTCGTGGGGGACGAGGTCGGACAGGCCGGTTCCGGTGCCGTGGCGGACGAGGGGGGTGCGGGTGGCGCGGGCGCGGGCGAGCGCGCGGGCCGCGCGGGTGTCGGCGGCGGGCCACTCCGTGGGGATGGCGGGATCGCTGACGCCGAGGATCCATCCCGGCTGCGGGGCGGGCTCGCGGTCGGCGGGGACGAGGACGCGTACGACGTCCTTCGCGAGGTCGACGAGGGGGGAGCCGAGGGCGGCGCCGAGGGCGGAGGCGGTGACGGGGTCGGGGGTGGCGGGGGTTTCGGGGCGGGCGTGTACGACGTGCCATGTGTCGGTGCCGAGGAGGGGGGCGACGTCCGCGGGCTCCGCCCCGAGCAACAGCCGTACGAGAGCGGAGGTGCGGGCCGCGCCGGTGCCGCTCTGCTGCTCGCCGGTGAGAAGGGAGAGCAGTACGGCGGCCACGGAGGCGATGGTGTGGTCGGCGGGGTCGCGCTGGGGGGCGGCGACACCGAGGACGAAGCCGTGTCCCGGGGCGAGGGCGTAGGCGGCGAGGTGGGTACCGGCGACCGTGTCCGTGGCCGAGGTGGGTGTGCCCGGACCCGAGGGGCGCACGACCTTCGTGAGTTCGGCCAGGGCTTCCCGGGCAGCGCTCTCCACGGCGCGGCCCACCGACGACACCTCCGCCCCCTCCGGGCCGTACAGGACGGCCCAGCCGGACACCCGTTGGGCGAGTTGGCGGAGGACCGAGGGGACCGGGTCCGGGCGGGAGGCGGCTGTCGCCAACCGCTGCTGGGCCTCCGTCACTCGGCGGAGCTCCGCCAGGCGGGCCTGGGCCATCAGCTGCCAGACCGCTCTGGCCACGCCCGAGAAGGTCGTCCGGGGCGGGACCTCCAGCAAGGGGAGGTCGTACCTCTCGCACGCCGCCACCAGAGCCCTCGGTACCGTCTCGTGCACCGGAGCCAGTCCGAAGCCCAGGGCCGTGCCGCCCGCCTCGACGATCCTCGAGACGTAGTCGTCGAAGTAGGTGCCGGAGCCCGCCGCCTCCGGGATGTGGACGCCCGCCGTGAGCAGGAGCTCTCCGCCCAGCAGATACGGGTACGGGTCCGCCATCTCCGACGTGTGCGCCCAGTGGATCATCACGCGCGTCGGGTCCGCGGCGCCCGCGATGTGCCGCAGCGCCAGGTCCTCCCGGGCCAGCAGCGCCGACAGCGGTACCGGTGGGGTGGGTGGGACGGAGGGGTCCGGCATGTGCGTTTCCTCCACTCCGTACAGCCTCAATGGATGAAACGTACACTTCGCAGCCGCTTTTCGGCCACCTAGGGTCGGTCCAGACCGGCAGCCGCGGGTACGGGCGGATGTCCCCGCGAGCCGCTGCCGACGTCCCCCTGTATCTGCACGACACGCCACCGGGATGTACGTAAGGGAGGGCCCACATGGCCGTCGACTACACAGTGATCGTCGTCTATCTGGTCGGCATGCTGGCCATGGGCTGGTGGGGCATGCGCCGCGCCAGGTCCAAGAGCGAGTTCCTGGTGGCGGGGCGGCGCCTCGGGCCCGCCATGTACTCCGGCACCATGGCCGCCATCGTCCTCGGCGGCGCGTCCACCATCGGTGGCGTGGGCCTCGGGTATCAGTACGGGCTCTCCGGCGCCTGGATGGTGTTCACCATCGGCCTCGGGCTGCTAGCCCTCTCCGTCTTCTTCTCCGCCCGGATCGCCCGGCTCAAGGTCTACACCGTCTCCGAGATGCTCGATCTGCGGTACGGCGGCAGGGCGGGTGTGATCTCCGGCGTGGTCATGTGGGCGTACACCCTGATGCTCGCCGTCACCTCCACGATCGCCTACGCCACGATCTTCGACGTGCTCTTCGACATGAACCGCACGCTCGCCATCGTCCTCGGCGGTTCGATCGTCGTCGCCTACTCCACCCTCGGCGGCATGTGGTCGATCACCCTCACCGACATGGTCCAGTTCGTCGTGAAGACCATCGGTGTGCTGCTCCTGCTCCTGCCCATCGCCGTCGTCAAGGCCGGCGGGTTCGGCGAGATGAAGGCCCAGCTGCCCACCGAGTACTTCGACCCGCTGGGCATCGGCGGCGAGACGATCTTCACCTACGTGCTCATCTACACCTTCGGCATGCTCATCGGTCAGGACATCTGGCAGCGCGTCTTCACCGCGCGCAGCGACCGGACCGCCAAGTGGGGCGGCACGGTCGCCGGAACCTACTGTCTCGCCTACGCCCTCGCGGGCGCCGTCATCGGCACGGCCGCCAAGGTGCTCTACCCGAACCTGGCCAGCGCCGACGACGCCTTCGCCACGATCGTGAAGGACGAACTGCCCATCGGTGTCCGCGGACTGGTGCTGGCCGCCGCCCTGGCCGCCGTGATGTCCACCTCCTCCGGCGCGCTCATCGCCTGCGCCACCGTCGCCAACAACGACATCTGGTCGCGGCTCAGGGGCCTCGTGCGCGAGTCCGACGACGCGCACGACGAGGTCAAGGGCAACCGCGTCTTCATCCTGATCATGGGCGTCGCGGTCATCGGTACGGCCATCGCGCTGAACAACGTCGTCGAGGCGCTGACCGTCGCGTACAACCTCCTGGTCGGCGGACTGCTCGTCCCGATCCTCGGCGGACTGCTGTGGAGGCGCGGCACCGCGCAGGGCGCCCTCGCCTCCGTCGTCGTCGGCGGACTCGCGGTCGTCGCACTGATGGCGGGCTACGGCATCCTCGCCAACGAGCCGGTCTACTACGGCCTGCTGTCTTCCCTCGCGGCCTACCTCGCCGTCTCCTTGATGACGAAGCCCACCGACGCGGCCGTGCTCGCCGCCTGGCGCGAGCGCCTCGCCGGACGTGCGCCCGATCCCGAACTCGTGTCCGAACCCGTCCCGGCTCACCAGTAGAGTCGTAGACCCAGATGTACATACGCGACGAAGCGTAGGAAAGAAGGCATTTCCCATGAGCAGCAGCGAGACGCCCCGCGGCCCCGTCGACTCCTCGCGGATCCCGCGCTACGCCGGACCCGCCACCTTCGCCCGGCTGCCGCGCCTGGACGAGGTCGGCACCGCCGACGTCGCCGTGGTCGGCGTGCCCTTCGACTCGGGCGTCTCGTACCGGCCGGGCGCCCGCTTCGGCGGCAACGCCATCCGTGAGGCGTCCCGGCTGCTGCGCCCCTACAACCCGGCGCAGGACGCGTCCCCCTTCGCGCTGGCGCAGGTCGCCGACGGCGGCGACATCGCGGTGAACCCGTTCAACATCAACGAGGCCGTCGAGACCATCGAGGCCGCCGCCGACGACCTGCTCGGCACCGGCGCCCGGCTGATGACCCTGGGCGGCGACCACACCATCGCGCTGCCGCTGCTGCGGTCCGTCGCCAAGAAGCACGGGCCCGTCGCCCTGCTCCACTTCGACGCCCACCTCGACACCTGGGACACCTACTTCGGCGCCGAGTACACGCACGGCACCCCGTTCCGCCGCGCGGTGGAGGAGGGCATCCTCGACACCTCGGCGCTCTCCCACGTCGGCACCCGGGGCCCGCTCTACGGCAAGCAGGACCTCACCGACGACGAGAAGATGGGCTTCGGCATCGTCACCTCCTCCGACGTCTACCGCCGGGGCGCCGACGAGATCGCCGACCAGCTGCGCCAGCGCATCGGCGACCGGCCGCTCTACATCTCCATCGACATCGACTGCCTGGACCCGGCGCACGCGCCCGGCACCGGCACCCCGGAGGCGGGCGGCATGACCTCCCGCGAGCTGCTGGAGATCCTGCGCGGACTCGCCTCCTGCAACCTCGTCTCGGCCGACGTCGTCGAGGTGGCGCCCGCGTACGATCACGCCGAGATCACGTCGGTGGCCGCGTCCCACACGGCGTACGAACTGACCACCATCATGTCCCGCCAGATTGCAGAGGCCCGCGCGAAGTGACTCACGACCACGACCTGGTGCTGCGCCCCACCGACGCCCAGACGGAGGCCGCGCTGAACCCTCCCCCCGGCCGCAACGGCGGAGACCTGGTCGTGGAGACGCTGGCCGGGCTCGGCGCGACGACCGTCTTCGGCCTGCCCGGCCAGCACGCCCTCGGCATGTTCGACGCCCTGCGCCGCTCCGACCTGCGCTATGTCGGCCTGCGCGTGGAGAACAACGCCGGGTTCGCGGCGGACGCCTACGGCCGGATCACCGGCGAGGCGGCCCCGCTGCTGCTGTCGACCGGCCCCGGCGCGCTGACCTCGCTGGCCGCGCTCCAGGAGGCGGCGGCCGCCTCGGCACCCGTGCTGGCGATCAGCAGCCAGATCCCCTCCGCCGGTCTGGGCGGTGGCCGTCACGGCTACCTGCACGAACTCCCCGACCAGGCCGCCTCGTTCCGCGGCGTGGTCAAGTCCGTCCACACCGTCCGTACGCAGTCCCAGATCCCCTCCGCGATCGCCGCCGCCTGGAAGTCGGCGCTGACCGCCCCGCACGGGCCGGTCTGGGTGGAGATCCCGCAGGACGTGCTGCTCGCCGAGACGCGGGTGCCGGTGGTCACGGGCGTGGACGCCACACCGGAGGAGCTGGCGCCGCGCGTGGAGCTGACGGCCGTCGCGGCCGATCTGCTGTCGAAGGCGCTGCGCCCGGCGATCATCGCGGGCGGAGGCGTCGTACGGGCGGACGCGTCCGGGAAGCTGCGGCAGCTCGCGGAACTGCTCCAGGCGCCGGTCGTCACCACCCCCGGCGGCAAGGGCGCCTTCCCCTGGACGCATCCGCTGTCCCTCCAGTCGTGGCTGGAGGACCGGTACACGACCGACTTCCTGGAGGACGCGGACGTCCTGCTGGTCGTGGGGTCCGGTCTCGGTGAACTGTCGTCCAACTACCACACGTTCAAGCCGCGTGGCCGGGTGATCCAGATCGAGGCGGACCTCGGCAAGCTGGAGTCCAACCACCCGGCGCTCGGCATCCACGCGGACGCGCGACTCGCGCTGCAGGCGCTGCTGGAGACGGCGTCGAAGCGTACGGATCCGACGGCCGCGGAGCGCGTGAGGGACCTGCTGTCCCGGGTGCGGGAGCGCATCGCGTCCCAGGAACTCACCCTGGAACAGGAGGTGCTGGCGTCGGTGCGCCGGGCCCTGCCCGCCGACTCGCCCTCCTTCTGGGACATGACGATCCTGGCCTACTGGGCCTGGTCGGCCTTCGACGCCAAGGGCCCGAACCACATGCACTCCGCCCAGGGCGCCGGCGGCCTCGGCTACGGCTTCCCGGCGGCGCTCGGCGCGGCGGCGGCGGACCCCACCCGGCCGGTCCTCGCGGTCTCCGGCGACGGCGGGGCGCTGTACTCCGTCGCGGAGCTGGCGACGGCCCGCCAGTACGACCTCAACGTCACCTGGCTGATCGTCGACGACGGCGGCTACGGCATCCTGCGCGAGTACATGACGGACACCTTCGGCCAGGCCACGGCCACCGAGCTGACCCGCCCGGACTATGTGGCGCTGGCCGAGTCCTTCGGCGTGCCGGGGGTGCGGACCACGCCGTCGACGCTGGAGGCGGACCTGGCGAAGGCGCTCGCGGCGCCGGGCCCCTCGGTGGTCGTACTCCCGGCGCTGCTGCGGATGTTCGCGCCCACGCATCTGTCGTCGGAGCGGTAGAAGCTGAGGTTGATCCGGGCCCCGGGCGCGACGACGGGCTCGGCCAGACAGGTGGCCAGCCACCCGGGGCCGTGGATCGCGTGGCGGACGGGCAGCTCCGAACCGTCGACATGGGGGAGCGGCACGGAACCGGCGGCCCGGTAGAGCGGTCCGGCCGCCGGGTCGGCGAGGACGTCCCGTTCGAGCGCGGCGAGCGCGGCACTGCCCGGCCGCAGCTCCACCGCCTGCTTGAGGAACGGCATGACGGCCGGCGCCCAGTGCGTCCGCCAGCCGGTCAGCGTCTCGGCGCGGATGCGCGGGTCCAGCAGCAGACCCCGCATGACGTTGGCCGGGGCCCGTCCCGGGGGGAACAGCAGCCGGAACTCCTCGTTGTGGGCGACGATGTCGAACTCCGCGTCGCTCACGTAGGCGATCGCCCCGCCGACCCGGTCGAGCAGCCCCTGCCACATCCCCGACAGGGCCATTCCCGAGCTGTCGTGCAGCGCGCGGGGCGGGTTCTCCTTGCGGGTCAGCTGCCACAGGAACACCCACTCCTGCTCGCTGAGCTCCAGGGCCCTCGCGATGGCGGTGATCAAGTCGGCAGCCGGACGGACGAGTTGACCGTTCTCGAACCGGTTGTACGTCCCTCGCGCCCGCGCCAGCAGCTCGTCCATCTGCTCCTGGCTCAACCCCACGGCCCGCCTCCCGGGCCCGGCCGGGCGCCGAGGGAACCCCTTGGCCGCGGGGTCGATCGCCGCCCGCCGCGCCTGGAGCACTTTCCTCAGGGCGGCGCGATCACTGGTGTTGAGTCGCATGGGCCGCATTATCTGCAATTTCTGCACGTGGAAAGAGCCGTCGAAGCGGGCGAGACTCCTGGTCAGCGGGTTGCGGAGGGGATCCGAGGACCCCGCGTCAGGGCTACGGGGGAGCCCTGACGCGGGGTCGGACCGGCCGGGTGGGCTACCAGATCGCCTCGACCCACTCCGGGTGGTCGATGAACGGGTTCCGGTTGCCCTGGTAGTTGGTGTAGATCACCTGGTTGCGGCGCTCCTCGAAGGCGTCCGGCGGGTCCTCGTCGTTCCAGGTCTTCAGGACCGAGAGGCGGCCGTGGTAGGGGACGCTGCCGTTGATGGAGTCGTTGGCCTCCAGGTCCGGCCAGCTGTCGTCGCCCTCGTAGCGGACGGCCATGTACAGGATCATGCGGGCCACGTCGCCCTTGACGGCGTCGCGGGGCTCGAAGGAGTTCGAGTCGGTCAGGCTGCCACCGGCGTTGGTGAAGGAGCTGCCGCCGTTGTCGAAGTCCTTGTTGCCGCGGATGGAGTTGACCTGGACGTCCTCGGGGCGCAGGTGGTGCAGGTCGGTGCCCGGACCCGCCGAGGTGCCGAAGTCGCCGTGCGACTGCGCCCAGACGTGCTCCCGGTTCCAGTTGCCGGTGCTGCCGCCGTTCAGCGACTTGCTGCGGGAGATGCCGCTGTAGAGCAGGACCACGTTGCCGCTGTTGTTCGGGTCCTGGTCGGTGACCTTCAGGGCCTCCCAGACCGCTGTGTACGACAGCTTGGTCTGGGGGCTGATGATGGTGTGCAGCGCGCTCTTCAGGCTCGTACCGGACTTGCCGATCGCGTTCTTGTAGTACGTCGAGTCGTACGCGGTGGTCGTCGCCGCGGCGGGGGTCGCGGTGAGCGCGGGAACGCTGAGGCCGGCCAGGACGGTGGCGGTGGCGAGGGCCACCGACTTCCAGCGGCGTATGTGTGTCGCCAGCATGAGGGGGAGTCCCATCTACGCGGGTTGAATGGAGGCGGCACCTGGGAGAGTGACATGGACATGCGGCGGTGTAAATGGATGTCACGTGTCCATTGGGTGACCGGAAACGGCAAATCGGGGCTTGTCTACGCGAGTTGACCGGGCGTCGGCGGCAACAGGGCCGGCACGGCCGCGCCGCGGGTCACGCCAGCAGCTTCGGATACTCCTGCTTGTACGTGTTCATCTGTTCGCACCAGCCGGTCGTGAAGTCCGCCGAATCACCACTGGTGCCGTTGCCGACCGAGCCGGGCGGGATGAAGTCGGGGATGTCCCGGAAGATCTTGGAAGCCGCCCTGGCCGCCTCGGTGCCCTTCTCGAACGCCCTGAGGAGGTGGCCACCCGCTGCCTGGAGAAGCTTCGGCATCTCGTTCTTGGGGTTCTCGAACGCCTTCTTCATGTTGCTCATCCCGGCCAGCTCCTTGCTTCCGGTGCCGAGGATGCGCAACGCGTGCAGCGCCGCGTACAGCTGACCGCACAGATATGCCTGGCTCCGCCCGTTGCCCGCCATGGGCCACTCCCCCCGCCGACGACACCTGCTGCCCTACCCGAAAACGTGACCCTGGGAACACGTGTACAACTTCGGGTCGTCCGTGCGAGTCGAAGGGGCATGACTCACGCGATATCCAGACGTGTCAGATGGGTGGCGGGCGGGGTGCTCCTCGCCTCCGTGGCTGCCGTCACACCCGCGGCCGCGGCGACCCCCGCCGTCAGCTGTACGTCCGCCAAGGCGGGGCTCGCCGAGAAGCTGAAGAAGGACATCACCGCGGCGCTCGCCACCCGTAAGGGCACCGTCGCGGTGGGGCTCTACGACCGGTCCACCCAGACGACCTGCACCCTGCGGCCGTCCACCGCCTACGACTCCGCGAGCGTGGTCAAGGTGACCGTCCTCGCCACCCTCCTCTGGGACGCGCAGAAGACCGGGCGCGCGCTCACCAGCCGGGAGAAGTCGCTCGCCACGGCCATGATCACCAAGTCCGACAACACCTCCACCTCCACCCTGTGGAAGCAGCTCGGCGTCACCAAGGTGAAGAACTTCCTCGCCGCCGCCGGCATGACGCAGACCAAGCCCGGCGCGAACGGCTACTGGGGCCTGACCCAGATCACCGTCACCGACGAGCAGAAGCTGATGAAGCTGCTCACCGCGAAGAACACGGTGCTCACCGACGACTCCCGCTGGTACATCCGCAAGCTGATGGGCGACGTCATCTCCTCGCAGCGCTGGGGCACCCCCTACGGCGCGCCCTCCGACGTCATCGTGCACGTCAAGAACGGCTGGCTCCAGCGCGCCACCAATGGCTGGCGGGTCCACAGCGTCGGCACCTTCAAGGGCGGCGGCCACGACTACATGATCACCGTGCTGACCCACGGGAACAGCACGATGAACTACGGCATCAACACCATCCAGAGCGTCGCCAAGGTCATCCACCGCGATCTCGACGCGAGTTGACGCCTGACGGTCTCCCGTCCTTCACCGGCCCGCCCTACGGTGACGTCCATGCGCATGAGATCCGTACTCGCGACCGCCACCGCGGCCCTGGCGGCGGCCACCTGTCTGACCGCCGCCGGTCCTTCCCACGCCAACGGCTGGCAGGACCACGCCTGTTCGCCGTACGTCGCCATCGACCGCTTCTCCGACGCGCTCGACAAGACGACGTACCAGGGCACCTTCGTGGGCAACCTCTCCGCGCTCGCGGTGGACCGGGACGGTTCGCTCGCGGCCGTGTCCGACCGTTCCGCGCTGTTCTCGCTGGACTCGAGGACGCTCGCGCCGCGGTCCGTCGTCGCGCTCGCCGACGAGAACGGCGCCGCCCTCGACTCCGAGGGCGTGGTCGTCGACCGGGACGGCACCCGGCTGATCAGCTCCGAGGGCGAGCCCGCCGTACGCCGCTACTCCGCGGACGGCAGGATCCTCGGCCGTCTCCCCGTGCCCGACGCGCTCCGGCCGGCCCCGGCCGGGCGGGCAGTGAGCAACGGCACCTTCGAGGGCCTGACCTGGTTCCGTGGCGGCCTGCTCGCCTCCATGGAGTACGCGCTGTCCGGCGACACCGCGGGCATCGTCCGCTTCCAGACCTGGGACCGGCACAAGGGCGCCCACAAGGGCGCCCACGAACTCGCCGCCCAGTACGGCTACCGCGCCGACACCGGCCTCGGCGTCCCGGAGGTCCAGGCCCTCCCCGACGGCCGGCTCCTCGTCCTGGAGCGCGGCTTCACCTCCGGCGTCGGCAACACCGTCCGTCTCTACCTCGCCGACCCGCGCCGGGCGACGGACACCTCCGACGTCGAGAACCTCACCGGACAGCCCGGGGTGCGGCTGGTCGGGAAGACCCTCCTCGCCGACATCGCCGCCTGCCCGGACCTCGGCGCCACGGCGAAGCAGCCCCAGCCGAACCCGCTCCTCGACAACATCGAGGCGATGACGGTCACGGGCCGGACGAAGGGCGGCGCCCTGAAGGTCGTGCTGGCCAGCGACGACAACCAGAACCCGAGCCAGACGACCCGGTTCTACTACCTCAGGGCGCGGGTCTAGCCCGGGAGCACGGCGATCCCCGACGGCCGCTCGCCCGCGGCCAGCCGACGGGTGCCGCCGGTGTCGAGGTCGACCACCGTGATGCCGTCCCAGTGGCCGTCCCGGGTGAAGCCCCCGGTGACGTAGGCGGTACGGCCGTCGGCGACGACGTCCTCGTGGGGACCGTCGAGCGGGATCACCCTCTCCCGGCCGTCCGGGTGGCGGACGGTCAGGGAAGGGCCGGCGTCCTCCGCCGGGTCGATGGGACCGGTGCCCACGACGAGGAGGGTGCCGTCGGCCAGGACGGTCACCCCGTGCTGGTGCGTGTTCGCCGTCATGCGCTCGACCGTCGAGCGGCCGGTCTCCGGGTCGAGGACGACCAGCTTCTCGCCCTCGAAGGGCAGCAACAGCCTGCCGTCCGACGGTCGTACGGCCGCGTAGTGCGGCTTCAGCCACGAGCCGAGGCCGCCCTCCGTGCCGTAGGGGGCCACCTCGACGCGACGCGTGTCGAGGGAGGCCGTGTCGACGACGGTGACGTCGAAGGAGTCGTGCCCGGTGGCGTAGACGTGCCGTCCGTCCGGGGAGACGTCCAGGTCGAAGGGGCGGCGGCCGGTGTCCGCCGTGCCGGTGACCTTCAGGGTGCGGGTGTCGATGACCTCCAACGTCCCGTTCCCGCCCGGGACGTTGACCCCGAGGTACACCCGCCGGCCGTCGGGGGCGAGCGCGATGCCCATGCCGCCGCCGCGGTACTCGCCGTACGTCGGATCGCCGAGGTCGTCGGTCTCGTACGGGATCAGCGCGAGGCGTTCCCGGGTGCGCGTGTCGACGACGGCGACGCCCTCGGCCGCGGCGACCCACGCGCGGCCGTCCGCGCCGACGGTCAGGCCGTAGGGGGCGGTGCCGACCCTCACCGAGTCGAGCGGGCCCTCGGCGGGGTCGACGAAGGTGACCGTGTCGGCGCCGAAGTCGGCGACGAGGAGGGTGGGGTCGGGGGTCGGCGTGCGGTCGGGGGCCGGAGTGGGGGCGGCGGTCGGCGTGCGGGGACTCCCGGCGGCCCGCCCGCGTTCGGGGGCGGTGTCGCAGGCGGTGAGCAGGACGGCCGCCGCGACGAGGGCCAGGACGGCGGCTCGCGGTGAGGTCATGGGCTTGCCTCCGGGAAAGGACCGGGAAAGGAGGGTCCGGGCGCCCCGACGGAGCGCCCGGGGACACGGCGGTCGGGTCAGCCGGCCAGCTCGGCCACGCCCGCCTGCGCGAACTTCTCGTCCAGCGCGCCGGACGGGGCGCCCGCGACGCCGATGCCCGCGATCGGGGCGTTGTTCACGGTGACCGGGGCCCCGCCGCCCAGGAAGAGAGTGCCCGGGATGTCCTTCAGGTTCGGGGTCTGCTCCAGGCGCTTGACCAGCTCGGAGGTGGGGGCGTTCCAGGAGACCGCGGTGAAGGCCTTGCGGATCGCGGACTCGTAGGACTGCGGGCCCGCGCCGTCACCGCGCAGGGTCACCAGGGTGTTGCCGTTGCGGTCCACGACGGCGACGGTGACCCGCTGGTTCTCCTTCTTCGCCGCCTCCAGGACGGCCTCGGCGGCCTCGGTGGCGGCCTTGACCGTCAGATGCGTGGAGGTGACCGTGTCCGACGACTTCACGGCGGCGGGGCGGGCCTGCGCGGCGGCCGGGGCCGAGGCGCTGGCGGAGACGGCCCCGAAGGTGCCGGCGGCCACGGCCGCGAGGACGACGCCACCGGTGGCGAGACGGGCACGGCGGGAGAACTTCTTCATGGCTCAGCAACTCCTGGGCTCGGCGGGTTCGACTGCGTGATCCAGCCTGGGCCCGGATCCGGGGCCCGCCCGTCGGCGTTCCGGCTGCTCCCGGAGAGCGGGTCGGCGGACGCGCGGGTCAACCGATCGGTTGACCCCGGCGGCCGGTGGGGCGGGGGACACTGGGCAGCATGCGGGCACCACGGCAGGAGTACGGCGACACGGCCACCCCCGGCACGCCCGCCGACCCCGACGCCCGCTGGCTCGCCGCCGTCATGCACGCCACCTTCTTCCTCCTGCTCGGCACGTCCATGGCCCGCTACCTCCAGCGCCACGGCGGGGAACCCGGGGCCCCCTGGGTGATCGCCCTGGCCGCCGTCCTCGCGGTGCTGTACGTCATGGGCCGCTTCGGCGACCGGCCGGGACCGGCCGGCACCGAGTCCGCCTGGCCCACCCCGCCCCGCCTCCTCTGGCTCGGTGCGGTCGTCGCCGTCTGGGCGGTCCTCGTCGCCCTGGCGCCGAGCTTCGCCTGGGTCGCCGTCCCCCTCTTCTACGTCGCCCTGCGCCACCTGCCCCCCGCTGCCGCGTACGTCCTCGTCACCGTCCTCACCGTGTTCGTGATCGCCGCCCAGCTCCAGCTGGCCCCGCGCTTCGACCTCGACCTCGTCGTCGGCCCGGCGGCCGTCGCCGGGTTCGCCACCGCGATCTTCGTGCACCTGCGCCGCCAGGCGGCCCGGCAGCGGGCGCTCATCGACGACCTGGTCCGCACCCGCCGGGAACTGGCCGCCACCGAACGCCGTGAGGGCACCCTCGCCGAACGCCAGCGGCTCGCCATGGAGATCCACGACACCCTCGCCCAGGGCCTGTCCAGCCAGCAGATGCTGCTCCAGGCCGCCGAGCGGGTCTGGGAGTCGGACCCGGACAAGGCCCGCGCGCATGTCCGGACCGCCGAGTCGGTGGCCGAGCACAACCTCACCGAGGCCCGTCGCTTCGTGCACGACCTCGCCCCCGCCGACCTGGCCCGGGGCGGCGGGCTCGGCGAGGCGCTGCGCACCCTGGCCGCCCGGGAGTCCGGCGACCGCCTCACCGTCCGCGTCCACCTCGACGACGGCGGCCGCGCCCCCGAGCTGCCCGACCGGGTCCAGTCGGCGCTGGTGCGCATCGCGCAGGGCGCCCTGGCGAACGTACGGGAGCACTCCGGGGCGAGCGCCGCCGCGCTGACCCTCACCCTCCTCGACGACCAGGCCGTCCTGGACGTCGCCGACGACGGGCACGGCTTCGACCCGGCGGCACTGCCGGACATCCCGTCCGGAGTGCGGGGGCACGGGCTGCCCGCCATCCGCGCGCGGGTACGGCAGCTCGGCGGCACCCTGGCCGTGGAGTCGGCGCCGGGCGAGGGCACGGTCCTGTCAGCCGCGATCCCGCTGGAGAAGCCGGTGGCGAACTCCTTGGAGCACCCCTGATGACCGTACGCATCCTGCTCTGCGACGACCACGCCGTCGTCCGCGCCGGACTGCTCGCCCTCCTCGACAGCGCCCCGGACATCGAGGTCGTGGGGGAGGCCGGGACCGGCGAGGAGGCGCTGGCGCTCGCCGCGAAGCTCACGCCGGACGTGGTGCTGATGGACCTCCAGCTCGGGGCCGGGATCGACGGAGTGGAGACGACCCGGCGGCTCACCGCGGCCCCCGGCGGCCCGCACGTGCTGGTTCTGACGACCTACGACACCGACGCCGACATCACCCGGGCCATCGAGGCGGGCGCGACCGGCTACCTGCTGAAGGCCGAGCGCCCGGAGGAGCTGTTCGCCGCGATCCACGCCGCCGCCGAGGGCCGTACGGCCCTGTCCGCACCGGTCGCGGGCCGGGTCATGGCCAACCTCCGCAATCCGCGCCCCACGCTCACCGACCGGGAACAGGAGATCCTCGGCAAGCTCTCCCAGGGCCTCGGCAACCGGGACATCGCCAAGGCGCTGTTCATCAGCGAGGCCACGGTCAAGACCCACCTCGGCCGGATCTACGACAAGCTCGGCGTGGACACCCGGGCGGGCGCGGTGGCGGTGGCGAAGGAACAGCGGCTGCTGCCCTGAACGCCTCAGTACGCGGGCCGCTCGTACTCGTCGACGGTGCCGTCGCCGTTCGCGTCGCTCGTGTACTGGTAGGCGTCGCGGTAGTCGTCCGTGTACCGCATGCACCTGCCCTCCGCGCGCAGCTCGGGCTTCCCGGTGTACCAGCCGAGGTGGAGGGTGACCCGTATGCCGTCGTCGAGGGCGGTGGTGATGCCGTTCTCGACCTTCTCCACCTCGCGTCCCTCCTCGCGCCAGGTGGCTTCCAGGGCCCTCAGCGCGGCGCGGAAGTCCGCCGTGCTCGCGTACTCCAGGTCCCAGGCGTAGGTCGGCTGGTCCCGGGTGACATTGCCCTGGTCCCAGCCGAAGTCGTCCACGCAGGAGCCGCCGTTCTCCTGGCTGGGGTGCGGGTCGCCCGTCGGCACGGGGGAGAGCGCGAGGTAGACCCGCGTGCCCGTTTCCGTGGTGGCCTGTACATGCGCGCGGAACTCGTCCGTCGTGCGCACCGGGCCGCCCTCGATCGCCTCGCACCCCTTGGCCAGCAGCGCGAACAGCAGCACGAGGGCGACGGCGGCGACGACGAGCACGGTGTTCTTCCTCATGCCGATGATCAAAGCGGGGCGGCGGACGCGGCGGCACCGCCGGGCTACTCAGAGGTAATGAGCGTTGATGCTCATCCGAGACCCGCCCCGGGATGAAAACTGCCCCGGAACACGTTGGGGATGTCCGTGGACGATCACACGGGGAGGCCGGACGTGGCAGCGCGGCAGGGTTGGGCGCGGAGACTGTGGGGGTACGCCTGGCGCTACCCGAAGGACGTCGTCCTCGCCCTCGGGTCCTCCCTGGCCGGTATGGCCGTCATGGCCCTGGTGCCGTTGATCACCAAGGTGATCCTCGACGACGTGATCGGCGACAAGAGCCGGGGCATGGCGCTGTGGGCGGGACTGCTGATCGCCTCGGCGGTCGTCGTGTACGTGCTCACCTACGTCCGGCGCTACTACGGCGGCCGGCTCGCTCTCGACGTCCAGCACGATCTGCGGACCGAGATGTACGACACGATCACCCGGCTCGACGGGCGGCGGCAGGACGAGCTGTCCACCGGGCAGATCGTGGGCCGGGCGACCAGTGACCTCCAGCTGATCCAGGGCCTGCTGTTCATGCTCCCGATGACCATCGGGAACTTCGCCCTGTTCCTGATCTCCCTGGTCGTCATGGCCTGGCTGTCGGTGCCGCTCACCCTCGTCGCCCTGGCGGTCGCGCCCGCGCTGTGGTGGATCGCCAGGCGCAGCCGCAGCAAGCTGCACCCCGCCACCTGGTACGCGCAGGCCCAGGCGGCGGCCGTCGCCGGCGTCGTCGACGGGGCCGTCACCGGGGTCCGGGTGGTCAAGGGCTTCGGGCAGGAGGAGCAGGAGACCGGCAAGCTGCGGGACGTCAGCCGGCGGCTCTTCGCCGGCCGGCTGCGGACCATCCGCTTCAACTCCAAGTACACCCCGGCCCTCCAGGCCGTCCCCGCCCTCGGCCAGGTCGCGATGCTCGCCGTCGGCGGCTGGCTCGCTGTCCGCGGACACATCACCCTCGGCACCTTCGTCGCCTTCTCCGCCTACCTCGCCCAGCTCGTCGGCCCGGTCCGGATGCTCGCCGTGGTCCTCACGGTCGCCCAGCAGGCCCGCGCGGGCACCGAGCGCGTCCTGGAGCTGATCGACACCGAGCCGTCGCTGAAGGACGGCACCAAGGAGCTGCCCGCCGACGCCCCGGCGACGGTGGAGTTCGACGACGTGTCCTTCGGGTACGAAGGCGCGGGCGGCAAGGCCAGCCCGGTCCTGGACGGCCTGAGCTTCGAGATCCGCGCCGGCGAGACCCTCGCGGTCGTCGGCTCCTCCGGCTCCGGCAAGTCCACCGTCTCGCTCCTGCTGCCGCGCTTCTACGACGTCACCCACGGCGCCGTCCTCATCGGCGGCCACGACGTCCGCGAGCTGACCCTGGACTCGCTGCGCGCCGCGATCGGCCTGGTCCCCGAGGACTCCTTCCTCTTCTCCGACACCGTCCGCAGCAACATCGCCTACGGCCGCCCCGACGCCACCCAGGAACAGATCGAGCAGGCCGCCCGCGCCGCCCAGGCGGACCGTTTCATCCGGGAGCTCCCCGAGGGCTACGACACCAAGGTCGGCGAGCACGGCCTCACCCTCTCCGGCGGCCAGCGCCAGCGCGTGGCCCTGGCCCGCGCCATCCTCACCGACCCCCGCCTGCTGGTCCTCGACGACGCCACGTCCGCCGTCGACGCGCGCGTGGAACACGAGATCCACGAGGCCCTCGCCCAGGTCATGGAGGGCCGTACGACCCTCCTGATCGCCCACCGCCGCTCCACCCTGAACCTCGCCGACCGCATCGCCGTCCTCGACGGCGGACGGCTCGCCGACCTCGGCACGCACGAGGAACTCCAGCAGCGCTCGGCCCTCTACCGGCGCCTGCTCACCGACCCCGACGAGCTGGGCGGCGTCTCGCCCGGACACACCCCGAAGGCGGTACCGCAGGACGAGGACACGACCGTACGGGCCGAGCTGGACGCCGAGTTCGACGCCGAGCGCGGGATCACCCCCCGGCTGTGGGCGGGCGAGCGCACCCCGCGCGACGCCGCGATGGACGCGGCCCCCGCCACCCCGGAGCTCCTCGCCGCGGTCGAGGCGCTGCCCCCGGCCAAGGACCTCCCCGAGATCGACGAGGCCCGAGCGGTCACCCCCGAGGAGTCGTACGGCCTGCGCAGGCTGCTGCGCGGCTTCGGGCTGCCCCTGCTGGTGAGCCTCGCCCTGGTGGCCGTGGACGCAGGCACCGGACTGCTGCTGCCGGTGCTGATCCGGCACGGCATCGACAGCGGGGTCTCCGAGGCGGCCCTCGGCGCGGTCTGGGCGGCCTCGCTGCTCGCCCTGCTGGCGGTGACCGTGCAGTGGTCGGCGCAGGTCGGCGAGACTTTGATGACCGGGCGGACCGGCGAGCGGGTCCTGTACGCGCTCCGCCTGAAGATCTTCGCCCAGCTCCAGCGGCTCGGACTCGACTACTACGAGCGCGAGCTGACCGGCCGGATCATGACGAGGATGACGACGGACGTCGACGCCCTGTCGACCTTCCTCCAGACGGGCCTGGTCACCGCGTTCGTCTCGGTCGTCACCTTCTTCGGCATCATGGTCGCCCTGCTGGTGATCGACCTCGAGCTGGCACTGGTCGTCTTCGCGACCCTGCCGCCGCTGATCGTCGCCACCTACTTCTTCCGCCGGGCGAGTGTGAAGGCGTACGAACTGGCCCGTGAACGGGTGTCGGTGGTCAACGCCGACCTCCAGGAGTCGGTCTCCGGGCTGCGGATCGTGCAGGCCTTCCGGCGCGAGCGGGACGGCGGCGCGCGGTTCGCCGGGCGCAGCGACAGCTACCGGCAGGCCCGCATCAGGGGCCAGTGGCTGATCTCGGTCTACTTCCCCTTCGTGCAATTCCTGTCGTCGGCGGCCGTGGCGGCGGTGCTGATCGTGGGCGCGGGCCGGATCGACGACGCGACGCTGACGACCGGCGCGCTGGTGGCGTACCTGCTCTACATCGACCTGTTCTTCGCCCCGGTGCAGCAGCTCTCGCAGGTCTTCGACGGCTACCAGCAGGCGACGGTGTCGCTGGGCCGGATCCAGGAGCTGCTCCGGGAGCCCACGTCCACGAAGTCCGCCGAGGAGCCGCTCGACGTGCTGTCGCTGCGCGGCGAGATCGCCTTCGAGGACGTGCACTTCGCGTACGGCGGCGACGAGGAGGCGCTGACCGCCGTGGACCTGCGCATCCCCGCGGGCCAGACGGTCGCCTTCGTCGGCGAGACCGGGGCCGGCAAGTCGACCCTCGTGAAACTGGTGGCCCGCTTCTACGACCCGACCGCCGGCCGGGTCACCGTCGACGGCACCGATCTGCGCGCCCTGGACATGACGGCGTACCGGCACCGGCTCGGCGTCGTCCCGCAGGAGGCGTACCTCTTCCAGGGCACCGTCCGTGACGCCATCGCCTACGGCCGTCCCGAGGCGACGGACGCCCAGGTGGAGGCGGCGGCCCGGGCGGTGGGCGCGCACGAGATGATCGCGACGCTCGAAGGCGGCTACCTCCACGAGGTCGCCGAGCGCGGCCGCAACCTCTCGGCAGGCCAGCGCCAGCTGATCGCCCTGGCCCGCGCCGAACTCGTCGACCCCGACGTCCTGCTCCTCGACGAGGCCACGGCCGCGCTGGACCTGGCGACGGAGGCGCAGGTCAACCAGGCCACGGACCGCCTCGCGGGCCGCCGTACGACGCTCGTCGTGGCCCACCGCCTGACCACGGCCGCCCGCGCGGACCGGGTCGTGGTGATGGCCCACGGCAGGGTGGCGGAGGACGGCACGCACGAGGAGCTGCTTGCCCTGGGCGGGCGGTACGCCGAACTGTGGCGGACTTTCGTCGGTGAACCGGTCGGTGTAGAGCTGGCGTGACGATCGGCACGCAACCGTCCGGCGTACGTCACGCGTCCGTACACCAGTACGCTCATCGCCGGGGTACGGGGAGGACGACGCAGTGGACAGTGGTGCGATACGCCGACGGCTCGCGGTCGGCCTGGCCGTGCTGACCGCGTCCGGGCTGCTGGCGGTCGCGGCGCCCGGGGAGGCACAGGCCGCAGGTACCTCGTGCGCGGGCCGCAAGGTCCGCACGGTGCCGTTCTCCACGGGCGCCGTGCACGTCTACCAGTCCGGCGGACAGGTCTGCGCGGTCACCGTGGCCAAGAACCCCGGGCCGTTGCGGACGATGGCGGTCAGCGTGCAGGCGCGGGGCCATCAACCGGTGCCGTACAAGGGCAAGCACCGCCGCAAGTCCCGCACGGTGACGTTGTACGTGGGGCATCGCTGCGTGAAGGTGACGGGCAGGGTGGGCGGGGGCTCGGGGGAGTCGGGTTGGATCCTGTGCTGAGACCGCCGATGCCCGCGGCCCCGCGAAACTGTGTCCCCTTGAACAGTCCCTGTGTCCCCTCGAACTGTTTCTGTTCCCTTGCGAACCGGCCTTTTTCGGTAAGTCCCCTGGTGTGATCGTCAGTTGCTCCGATAGCTTCCGGGCGCACATCTGACTCACAGGGGAGGGTGCATGCGCAAGGCGCTCAGATGGCTGCTGGCGCTCACGGTGCTCATAGGCACGTTGAGCACGGCAGGGGCGGCCACCGCCGCCCAGCCGGAGGCCACCACCGACATCAAGGACCGGCTGCTCGCGATACCGGGCATGAGCCTGATCGAGGAGAAGCCGTACCCCGGCTACCGCTTCTTCGTCCTCAACTACACGCAGCCGGTGGACCACCGGCACCCGTCGAAGGGCACGTTCCAGCAGCGGATCACCATGCTGCACAAGGACGTCAGCCGCCCGACGGTCTTCTACACCGGCGGCTACAACGTCTCCACGACCCCGAGCCGGCGCGAGCCGACGCAGATCGTGGACGGCAACCAGATCTCCATGGAGTACCGCTACTTCACCCCGTCCCGGCCGGCTCCGGCGGACTGGAAGAAGCTGGACATCTGGCAGGCGGCGAGCGACCAACACCGCATCTTCGAGGCGCTCAAGCCGATCTACCCCAAGAAGTGGCTGTCGACGGGCGGTTCGAAGGGCGGCATGACCGCCACGTACTACGAGCGCTTCTACCCGCGTGACATGGACGGCGTCGTGGCCTACGTGGCCCCCAACGACGTGGTGAACAGGGAGGACTCGGCGTACGACGAGTTCTTCGCCACCGTCGGCACCAAGGAGTGCCGGGACCGCCTGAACGGCGTCCAGCGCGAGGCGCTGGTGCGCCGGGAGCCGCTGGAGCAGCGGTACGCGGCGTACGCGGCGGAGAACGAGTACACCTTCAACACGGTCGGCAGCCTGGACAAGGCGTACGAGGCGACGGTGCTCGACTACGTCTGGGGCTTCTGGCAGTACAGCCTGCTGTCGGACTGCGACACGATCCCGGCGGACGCCAAGAACGCGACGGACGACGAGATCTGGACGTCCATCGACACGATCGCGGGCTTCAGCTTCTACACCGACCAGGGCCTGGAGCCGTACACGCCGTACTACTACCAGGCGGGCACGCAGCTGGGCGCGCCGACGATCGTCTTCCCGCACATCGAGAAGAAGTACATCCGCTACGGCTACCTGCCGCCGCGCCACTTCGTCCCGCGGGACATCGAGATGAAGTTCCAGCCGTGGGTGATGCGGGACGTGGACCACTGGGTCCGCCACAACGCGACGCGCATGCTCTTCGTCTACGGCGAGAACGACCCGTGGGGCGCCGAACCCTTCCACCTGGGCAAGGGCGCGCGTGACTCGTACATCTTCACGGCCCCCGGCGCGAACCACGGCGCCCGGGTAGCGGGCCTGATCGACTCCGAGAAGGCCCTGGCAACGGCGAAGATCCTGGAGTGGGCGGGCGTGGCCCCGGCCTCGGTCCAGTCGAACCCGTCCTCGGCGAAGCCCCTGGCGAAGTTCGACGCGAAGCTGGACAGGCGGGGGGTGGAGCGGACGCTGCGTCCGTAACCTGCCTTGAACCGGCGGCGGGTCCTTGGTGGGCCTGCCGCCGGTCTGGCGTGCCTTTTCAGGGGCAGACCGACTCGTCGGACTCGTCGTGGAAATAGGCCTTGCGCTCTTCCGGAGTGAGGTCACGATCGAACGTGCTGCAGACCTTCTTGATGGCTTGGTCGACCTTTAGCGAGGTGGGTACTTTCCACAATCGACCCGTTCCGTCCCAGGCCACGGTGGCCAGAGTATTGCCGTCGGGGCTGAACTCCAGCGAGGTGATGGCCACGGGGCTTGTGAGCCTGGTGGTACGGGCTTTGCCGGTTTCCGCGTCCCACATGCGGATGGCTCCATCGTCGCCTGCGGTGGCGAGTGTGCGACCGTCAGGGCTGAAGGCCACCGCGTTGACAGCCCCCGTGTGCTCGGTCAGCGTCGCGCGTGCTCTGCCGGTGGCTGCATCCCACAGAAGCGCCGTTCCGTCCCAGCTGGCGGTGGCGAGGGTACGGCCATCCGGGCTGAAGGCCACCCCCGACACATCGGCGGTGTGTCCGGGAAGCGTTTTTCGTAGCCTTCCCGTGGCCGCGTCCCACAGCCGTGCAGTGGAGTCTTGGCCTGCGGTGGCGAGGGTGTGGCCGTCGGGACTGAAGACCACCGCCAACACCGTCGCGTTGTGCTTGGTCAGTTCGGCTCGTGATGTACCGGTGGCCGTGTTCCACAGACGAGCGGTTCCGTCTGCGCTCGCGGTGGCGAGGGTACGGCCGTCAGGGCTGAAGGCCACCGCCCACAATCTGGCGTCGTGTCCCTTGAGCGTGGTGCGCGAGGCGCCGGTGGCCGCGTCCCACAGCCGTGCAGTGTTGTCGTCGCTTGCGGTGGCGAGCATGCGGCCGTCGCGGCTGAAGGCCACCGCATTCACCTCATTGCGGTGTCCCCTGAGTGTCTTGCCCAGCTTGCCGGTGGCCGGATCACGCAGCCGTACGGTCTTGTCGGCACTCGCAGTGGCGAGCGTACGACCGTCGGGACTGAAGGCCACGCCCCAGATCTCGGCGGTGTGTCCGGCCAGTGCGGTGCGGTCGTCGGGGGCGGAGCGCCATAGGCGAAGGGTTCTGTCGCGGCTGACCGTGGCGAGCGTGTCGCTGTCATGGCTAAAGGCCAGCCCGAGAACGGCGTTCGAGTGCCCCATGAGGGATGCTCTAACCGAACCGTTGGTGGCGTCCAGCAGTTCTACGTAGCGGTCGCTCGCAGCGGCGAGTGTCTTGCTGTCAGGGCTGAAGGCGAGCAGAAGTGCTGAGCTGGCGGGGATTTCGCGAGTCTTGCCGGTGGTTCCGTGTCTCAGGCGAAGTTCGTAGCCGTCGGTGCTGGCCAGTGTGCGGCTGTCGGGACTGTAGGCCAACGACGTCACAGGCTCCGTGTGCTCTTTGAGTGTGGTGAGTGTTTTGCCGGTGTCTGTGTCCCAGAGGCGGATGGTTTTGTCGGCGCTGCCGGTGGCGAGTGTGTGGCCCTTGGGGTGGAAGGCCACTGTTCTTACTTGGTCCGTGTGTCCTTTGAGTGTGGTGAGTGTTTTGCCGGTGTCTGTGTCCCAGAGGCGGATGGTTTTGTCGGCGCTGCCGGTGGCGAGTGTGTGGCCCTTGGGGTGGAAGGCCACTGTTCTTACTTGGTCCGTGTGTCCTTTGAGTGTGGTGAGTGTTTTGCCGGTGTCTGTGTCCCAGAGGCGGATGGTTTTGTCGGCGCTGCCGGTGGCGAGTATGTGGTCCTCGGGATGAAATGCCACTGCGTTTACCTCGTGGCTCCTGAACGTGGTCCGTACCTCGTTCGTGTCCGTGTCCCACAGCCGTACCGTTCCGTCGGCGCTGGCGCTGGCGAGGGTGCGGCGGTCGGGACTGTAGGCCACAGAGCGCACCTCGTCAGTGTGTCCGGTCAGGCGTCGATGCGCTGGCAACGCCCCAGCGTTCTGCAGGCTCTCGACTGCCTCCGCTGTATGACTAGTGCGATACGCCTTGACGGCCAGCAGCGCGGCGATCTCCGGGTTCGTGCCGATGAGTTCGTCGGACTGCGCAGCAAGCTGCCGAGACAAGGCCCTTTCCTTGGCGTTCCCCACTCGGAGCCCCTGCCACACCGCACCCCCCGCCGCCAACAGCGCCAGCACCAGCAAGCCGCCCAGTACGCCATTGAGCATCCTGCTGCGTCGGATTGCCGACCGCTGACGGTCCTTGCTCGCCGTCAGGAACTCCGCGATATCCCCCGGCAACCGCCGCTGCTGTGACCACTCAAGCCCCTCCGCCAGGGCCGTTCCGCCCAGCAGGTCCCCCGGGTCCTTCTTCTCTGCCCAGCGGGCCTGGCGTTCGCGGGTGCGGCCGAGCCACTCCTGAAAGCGGTGGTCCTGGTCGACCCACTTGCGCAGGGCGCCCCAGTTGCGGATGAGCGCCTCGTGGATCAGCTCGGCCACCGGTTCCCCGGGCGGGGCGCCGGGGACCTGCGGGGCTCGCAGCGTCTGGGTGGTGATGATGCGGCGACGGGCGAGCGCGGCGATCACGGAGTCGACGGCCTCCTGTCTCCCCGTGGCGCCCGGGTCAGCCGCCAGGTCGCGCAGTTCATGGAGCGGAACCTGCGTGCGTACGGCGGTGATGTTGTGGCTGGGGTCGGCGGGGTGGACCAGGGAGGTGAGGGCCCGCCGTGCGATGTCCTGCTGCTCGGGGGAGAGTTCGTCGAGCGCGCTGTCGCACCACGTGGTGACGCTGCCGCTGACCTCCCCGATGCGCTCGTACGCCTCGTGGGTGAGGTACCCGTCCTCACGCCGGTCCCACAACTGCTGGAGCGTCATCTCCAGTAGCGGCAGCACGGTGACGGGCGCCTGCCGGGTGACGGCGGCCTCGGGGGTGATGTCCAGTACGTCGCCGATGATCCGCTCGGCCAAGCCGGGCTGGAAGCGCAGCCCCACGTTCTCGGCAGGCAGGACGATGATGTCGTGCAGGTCCTGCTGGGTGAGGGTGCCCGGCACATTGAGCAGGCCCGACATCGCGGCTTCCAGCAACTTGGGCGCCCGTGCCGCCAGCTGCGGATAGAAGTCGTCCCGCATGATCAGGATCACGGTGACCTTCGTGTAGGCGTCCGCCGCGGACGTAACCTCGTCGATGGCCTCCAGCAGCTTCCGCAGCCGCCCGTTGGTGCTCTGCACCAGCAGTTCCTCGAACTGGTCGATGACCAACAGGACCCGCTGGTACGAAGTCTCCGCCGCCAGGCGGGCGTTGACCGCCGCCGTGATGCCGTCCAGGCTCGCCCCGGGCAGCCCCGCCCGCTCGATCTCCGCGAGCATGTCCTGCCGAGGCCGAGCCAGTACGGGCAGCCACCGGTCGCTGCCTGGCAGCGCGCCGTCCGCCAGCTCGCGCAGCACGCCCGCCTGGATCAGCGACGACTTGCCCGAGCCCGAGGGGCCGAGCAGAAGGGTCAGGCGGCGCTGTTGCGAGAGGTTCGCCAGTACCTGTCGTACCGCCTCCGAGCGGCCCTCGAACCACTGGGCGTGTTCGGCCGTGAACGGCTCCAGGCCTCGGTAGGGGCATACGTCGCGCTCGGCCAGCTCCGGGAGGATCTCCCGGAGGACCTCGGTGGGGGTGGCGTACGCGATGCCCAGTCCCCGTTCGTACGTGTCGGGCGCGGTGATCGCGGTGAGCATGCCGACGACCAGGCCGGTGTCCTCGTCGAAGACGGGTCCGCCGCTGAACCCGGTGGTGAGGTCGTTGGCGTCGGTCAGCTGCAGAAGCGCGCTCCGAGACTCCGTGGCGGGCAGCAGATCGCCGGCCTTGCCGAAGCCGAGATGTCCTTCCCGCGAGGCCTGTGCGGGGAATCCGTACGACCGCACGTCGTGGCGCCGACGGCCCTCAGCCGAGCCGAGCGGGAGGATCCACGCACCGGCCGGCGTGCGGTTCAGTCGGATGAAGGCCACGTCCTCGCGCTCGGCGGAACGCCACAGGTCGGTGGGCACCGTTCCCCGGATGCCGTCAGCGTTCACCAGGTACGGGAAGGACAGCAGGACCTCGGAGTCGGGTCCGCCCCCGGCATCCTCGACGACGTGCGCACAGGTGACCAGTACACCCTCGGCCACCAGGAAGCCGGTGCCGGCGACCTGTCCGTCCGGTGTGAGGATTTGGGCCACCGACAAGGGGAGGTCGGAAGCGATGCCGTCACCGGTCATGGCTGGCCACCCCCCTCGGCGACCTCGTCCTTCCAGGCCACCGTCACCTTCAGATGGCACCCGGCCTGGCTCTTCGTGATCACGGCGCCCGCCTCGAACGCGAGGTCGACGCCGAACTCGACGGTGATCTCGTCGGGGCGGGCCTTGCGCAGGGCGGTGAGGGCGGCTCGGGCCGCCTCCGTCACCGGCTCCAGGGCGCCCTCCAACGTGGACGGCAACTCGCGCACCGTGTCGCCGATGCGGCCGGCCTTCACCGGCCCCGCGTCAGGCGGGCCCGGCTCCTCCACCAGCAGCCAGCCCCCGCCCTCCAGAGGTATCCGTCGAAGAGAGGTCACGCTGCCACGTTCCATGAACCTGGCATATGCCGCATGCCGGATGGGGCCGTTCGCGTGTCACACCGGCCGCGCGCAGCCCACCGGGCGGTCGCCGCCCAACTGGACGTACAGCGCCGTCGACACCGGGCAGTCGGTGCGTTTCGCCACCGCCTCGACCACCTTGTACTGCGGCTTCTTCCTGTCCTTGCCGTCGCAGGACGTCTCGCGGACCTGGCGGCCGCCCGTGTTGTAGACGCAGTCGCCGACGATCGTGCGGGGGCCGCCGCCCGCGCCCGGGTCGCCGGGGTGGGGCGGGGTGAGGTTGCGCATGCAGGCGTAGCCCTGGGGGACCGCGCCGTCGCCGTCCTCGTCCGAGGGGCTCTGTTCGCTGATGTGCAGGACGAAGTCCGTGGTGCTGGGGCAGGGCGGGCCGTCGCCGACGGCGCCGTCGAAGCGGGCCACCACCCTCGCCGCCGCCCGCTCCCCGCCGCACGGCACTTCCGTGAAGCTCGTCGTGCCGAAGGAACTGCACTCGTCGACCCCGAGGAACACCGTGCCGTACCCCGAGGGGCGGGCCCGGGACGGGGCCGCCGACACCGCCTCGCTCCCGCGGCCGTCCTCCTCCGCGCCCCCCTCCGACTGGCAGGCCGTCAACAGCGCCGCCACCGCCAGTACCACCGCCCCCACGGCATGTCTCCCACGCATCGCACTCCCCCCAGAGCCCCCAGGTCCAGCGTGGCCCGCCACAGCGGGCGCACGCCAGACGCACGGGGTGCTTTGGGCCCATTGGGGGTGGTGCGCCCGAGCGGTGGCGTACCAGGCGCTACGCCAGGTACGACAGTCCGTGCCCTGCGCCGGGTACGACAGTCCGTGCCCCGCACCGGGTACGACAGTCCGTGTTCTACGCCGGATAAGACAGCCCGTGTTCTACGCCGGATAAGACAGCCCGTGCCCCAGCGGGTACAGCACCCGGCTCGGGTCGTCCGCCCGCTGTACCGGCACCGGCAGTTTGCCGCGCGGGGTCACCGTGCCGGCGATCACCTTTGCCGCCGCTCGCAGTTCCACATCGGTCCAGGAGTACGAGGCCAGGTAGCCCTGCACGGCGGGCAGGTGCGCCACGTCGTAGGGGTTGCGGATGGCCACCGCCACCACCGGCTTCCCCGTCGCCAGCAACTGCGCCACCAGTGTCTTCTGACTGCTGGTCGCCGTGACGTTGTACGTCCCCACCACCACCGCGTCCACGTCCTGCGCCGCCGCCACCGCGCGCGCGATCGTCGCGGTGGACGGTGCCGTGCCGGTGGACAGCGGGGTCGCCGTGAAGCCGAGCTCGGTCAGCGCGGTGGCCAGGACACCGGTGGGCGGGCCCGTCGTGCCGGAGGGGGACGCCGGGTCCGCGCCCACGACCAAAATCCTCGGCAGCTCGACGGGGGACAGCGGCAGCAGGGCACCCTCGTTCACCAGCAGGGTCGTCGAGTGCTCGGCGATCCGGTCGGCCGCCTCCAGGTGGTCCGGGATGCCCACCGTGCGGTCCACGCCCCGGTGACTGACGTACGGCTGGCCGAAGAGCCCCAGCTTCGCCTTCAGCCGCAGCACCCGCAGGATCGACTCGTCCAGCCGCGCCTCGGTCAGCTCGCCGTCCCGCACCGCCTTCAGCACGGCGTTCCAGGCGACGTCCAGGTTCGGCGGGTTCAGGAGCTGGTCCACGCCCGCCTTCAGCGCCAGCACCGGGACCCGGTCGTCGCCGTACTTGGTGCGGACGCCCTCCATGCCGAGCGAGTCGGTGACCACGACCCCGTCGTAGCCCAGCTCCTCGCGCAGGATGCCGGTGAGGATCGGGCGGGAGAGGGTGGCCGGGTCGCCGGAGTCGTCCAGTGCCGGGACCATGATGTGCGCGGTCATGATCGAGTCGATGCCCGCCTCGATCGCCGCCCGGAAGGGGGGCGCGTCCAGCGCGTCCCACTGTGCGCGCGTGTGCGTGATGACCGGGAAGCCGTAGTGGCTGTCCACGGCCGTGTCGCCGTGCCCGGGGAAGTGCTTGGCGGTCGCCGCGACCGAGGAGCGTTCGTAGCCGACGACCTCGGCGGCGACCAGCCGGGAGACCGCTGCCGGGTCGGAGCCGAAGGAGCGTACGCCGATGACCGGGTTGGCCGGGTTGACGTTGACGTCGGCCACGGGGGAGTAGTCCTGCCGGATGCCGAGGGCGCGCAGTTCCTTTCCGGCGATCCGGCCGAGGGTGCGGGCGTCGGAGCGCGAGCCGCTCGCGCCGACGGCCATCGCGCCCGGGAAGAGGGTGGCGGGCTTGCCCACGCGGGCGACTATGCCGTGCTCCTGGTCGGTGGAGACCAGGACGGGCAGTCCGCGCGGCAGCTCCAGGGACGCCTTCTGGATGCCGTTGGAGAGGTCGGCGATCTGGTGCGGGTTGCGGGTGTTGTGGGCCCAGGCGAAGTAGATGATGCCGCCGACGCGGTACTTGGCGATCAGCTCGGCGGCCGTGCGGACGCCGATCTCCTTGAGGTTGGCGTCGATGTCGGCCTGATCGGGGGCGGTGGCGGAGTGGCCGTAGACCCGCATCACGAACAGCTGGCCGACCTTCTCCTCGAGCGTCATACGGGAGATGAGGGAGCGGAGCTTCTTGTCGTCCGCGTATGCGGTGCCGCCCATCGCGAGGGCGGCGGTGACTCCCGCTGTCGCGGCGAGGACGGTGCGTCTGGAGGGCACGTGCGCTCCTTCCGGAGGTGATCCGCTGAAGAGGCTTCAGAGGGGTTCCGCTGAAAGAAACTTCCGAGGAGTCACCAATATCCGGGAAGTTTCTGCCAGTCAAGAGAGTGCACAGTAACCCGGTGAAGGCGCGCGGCCGGGGAATGAGGGCCGCCATCGGCGCTGTTGGAGGGGGCGCGCCGATGACGGCGGGCTGTCGGCCGCGGTACGGCGGAGAGGGTGGTCAGCGTTCGCAGCCAGCAGCGAGGCCGACACCGCACCGTGGTGACTCTCCGACAGCTTGCGAGTTGGACGGGCGGTGGCGAAGGCGGGTTCCCGCCTCCGCGCCGAATCCCGGAAGTTGGGGCGCCGGAGTCGCAAGGGGTGACTGCGGCGCCGTCAGCTCGCCCGCGCCGGTCCCGAGGTGTCCACGGCCAGGGAGACCGCGAGTCCCCCGAGCACCGTGCCCATCACATAGCGCTGCGCCCGCAGCCAGCCGGGGCGGCGGGCGAGGAACACGGCGATGGTCCCGGCGGCCAGCACGATGGAGAGGTTGACCGTCACGGCGACCACGATCTGCACCGAGCCCAGTACCAGCCCCTGGAGCAGCACGCGACCCGCCTCGGGATCGATGAACTGCGGGATCAGGGACAGGTACATGATGGCGATCTTCGGGTTGAGCAGATTCGTCACCAGGCCCATCGTGAAGAGCCTGCGCGGTGAGTCGGGGGCCACGTCCTTCGGTGCGAACACCGAGATCCCGCCCGGCTTCAGCGCGCTCCAGGCGAGCCAGCCGAGGTAGCAGGCGCCGGCCAGCTTCACCGCGACGTACAGCTCGGGCACCGCGTAGAAGACGACCGACAGGCCGAGGTTCGCGGCCGTCAGGTAGACGAGGAAGCCGACGGCCACGCCGCCGAGCGAGATCACCCCGGCGCGGCGGCCCTGGGTGATGCTGCGGGAGACGAGATACAGCATGTTCGGGCCCGGTGTCAGCACCATGCCCAGGGCCACGACGAACACGCCGAGGACTCCGCTCGGATCGACGATCATGACGACTCCCCGTGAGGTCGGTACTGGGCTGACCGGCAATGCACTGACCCTAAGTCGCATTATTGCCTCGATGCAATGGCGATATTGCCCTCGGTGCAATCCTGTGGTTGGGTGTCAGGGATCGAGAGAGGAGCCGTCGTGCCGGACTACCGGAGCGTCGCCGACCAGGTGGCAGCCGAGATCAGGGCGGGCGCGCTCAAGCCGGGCGACCGGCTCCCACCGCAGCGCGCCTTCGCCCGGCGGTACGGCATCGCCAACTCCACGGCCACCCGCGTCTACCAGGAACTCGGCCGCCGGGGACTGACCGTCGGCGAGGTCGGCCGCGGCACCTTCGTGCGTGCCGCCGCCCCCGTCGACGCGCCCGCGCTCGGCGAACCCGCGGGCAGCCGGATCGACCTGGAGTTCAACTACCCGGTCGTCCCCGAGCAGTCGGTACTGCTCGCCACGGGCCTGGAGGGCCTGCTGCGCGCCGACGTCTTCCAGGACGCCGTGCGCCCGGTCGGCCCGGCGGGACACCCCGCCGCCCGGGAGGCCGCCGCCGATCTGCTCACCCGGGGTGGCTGGCGCCCCGACCCGGCGCGGGTGCTGTTCGCCGGGAACGGCCGCCAGGCCCTGTCCGCCGCCTTCGCCGCCCTGGTCCCGCCCGGTGCCCGGCTCGGGGTCGAGGAGCTGACGTACCCCGTGGTGAAGGCCATCGCCGGGCGGCTCGGCATCACCCTCGTCCCGCTCGCCATGGACGACGACGGACTCGTCCCGGACGCGGTGGCCGAGGCCCATCGGGCGAGCCCCCTGCACGCGGTGTACGCCCAGCCGGTGGTCCACAACCCGCTGTCCCTGACCATGCCCGCGGCCCGCCGGGAAGGGCTGGCCGAGCTGCTGCGCCGGCTGGACCTGCCCCTGATCGAGGACACCATCTGGGCCTTCCTGCACGACGAACTGCCGCCGCTCGCCGCCCTGGTGCCCGAGCGGACGGTCCTCGTCGACAGCCTCTCCAAGCGCATCGCCCCCGGTCTGTCCCTGGGTTTCGCGGTCGCCCCGGCCCCGTTGCTCGGCGGTCTCACCTCCGCCGTGCGCTCCGGGGGCTGGACGGCCCAGCGCTTCAACCTGGAGGCGGCGACCCGCTGGCAGCGTGAGGGGGTCGTGCACCGGCTCGTGCGGGCCAAGCAGCGGGACGCGGCCGTACGCCAGGAGATCGCGGCCCGGCAGCTGTCCGGGTTCGCGCTGCGCACCGATCCGCGCTCGTACCACTGCTGGTGGCGGCTGCCGAAGCCGTGGCGCGCCGACACCTTCGTGGCCGCGGCCGCCCGGTACGGCATCGGCGTACCGCCCGCCGCCGCGTTCACCGTGGGCGACGCCCACGCCCCGAACGCGATCCGCGTCGGCCTCGCGACCCCGCGCACGGAAGACCTGACGACGGCCCTGGCGACGCTCGCGAGCCTGGCCCGCTCCACCCCGGACGACCTGGCCACGGACTGACGGCCGCCCGAGACCTACGCCCCCCGGGCACCCCCTCGCCGGACCGCCGCCTTCCGCCGCCGACGACGTGTGCACGGACCCTCGGCCGCCCGAGACCGACGGCTCCCGTAAACCCTCGCCGGGCCCCACCTTCGGCCCTCGACGAGCTGGCCACGGACTTGACGGTCGCACGAGGCCGACGGCTCCTGAAACCTCTCGCCGGGCCCCATCTTCCGCTCCCGGCGACGTGTCCAGGACTGATAGGCGCCCGAGACCGACGCCCCCAGAAAACTCTCGCCGGGCCCCCATCTTCCGCCCCCGGCGAGCTGGCCACGGACTGACGGCCGCCCGAGACCGACGGTCCCGTAAACCCTCGCCGGGCCCCACCTTCGGCCCCCGACGAGCTGGCCATGGACTGACGGCCGCCCGAGGCCGACGGTCCCGTAAACCCTCGCCGGGCCCCACCTTCGGCCCTCGACGAGCTGGCCATGGACTGACGGTCGCACGAGGCCGACGGCTCCTGAAACCTCTCGCCGGGCCCCATCTTCCGCTCCCGGCGACGTGTCCAGGACTGATAGGCGCCCGAGACCGACGCCCCCAGGAAACTCTCGCCGGGCCCCACCTTCGGCCCCCGACGAGCTGGCCACGGACTGACGGCCGCCCGAGACCGACGGCTCCCGTAAACCCTCGCCGGACCCCACCCTCGGCCCCCGACGAGCTGGCCATGGACTGACGGCCGCCCGAGACCGACGCCTCCCGCAACCCCTCGCCGGACCGCCGCCCTCCGCCGCCGACGACATGGCCGCGGACTGACGATCCGGGGTCCATCTCGTGGACTCGCGGGCGCCGGGGGTGTGCGGCGGGCGATCATGGGGGCATGCCAGTCGTCGCCATTCCCGGTTCCAAGTCCATCACCGCGCGTGCCCTCTTCCTGGCCGCGGCGGCCGACGGAGTCACCACCCTCGTACGGCCGTTGCGGTCGGACGACACCGAGGGCTTCGCCGAGGGCCTGGTCAGCCTCGGTTACCGGGTCGGCCGGACCCCTGAGAGCTGGCAGGTGGACGGCCGCCCGCAGGGCCCCGCCGTCGCGGAGGCGGACGTGTACTGCCGGGACGGCGCGACGACCGCCCGCTTCCTGCCGACGCTGGCCGCGGCCGGCCACGGCACCTACCGCTTCGACGCCTCCGAGCAGATGCGCCGCCGCCCGCTGCTCCCGCTCACCCGCGCCCTGCGCGAACTGGGCGTGGACCTGCGCCACGAGGACCGCGAGGGACACCACCCGCTCACCGTGGCGGCGAAGGGCGTCGCCGGCGGCGAGGTCACCCTCGACGCCGGACAGTCCTCGCAGTACCTGACCGCGCTGCTCCTGCTCGGCCCGCTCACCGACAAGGGCCTGCGCATCCACGTCACCGACCTGGTCTCGGTGCCGTACGTCGAGATCACCCTCGCGATGATGCGGGCGTTCGGCGTGGAGGTGACCCGCGAGGGCGACGACTTCCTCGTCCCGCCCGGCGGCTACCGCGCCACGACCTACGCGATCGAACCCGACGCCTCCACCGCCAGCTACTTCTTCGCCGCCGCGGCCCTGTCCGGCGGCGAGGTGACCGTGCCGGGCCTCGGCGAGAGCGCGCTCCAGGGCGACCTGGGCTTCGTCGACGTACTGCGCCGGATGGGCGCGGACGTGGAGATCGGCGCCGACCGCACGACGGTCCGCGGCACCGGCGAACTGCGCGGCCTCACCGTCAACATGCGGGACATCTCCGACACCATGCCCACCCTGGCCGCCATCGCCCCCTTCGCCTCGGGCCCGGTGCGCATCGAGGACGTAGCCAACACCCGGGTCAAGGAGTGCGACCGACTGGAGGCCTGCGCGCAGAACCTGCGGCGGCTGGGTGTGCGGGTGGAGACGGGCCCGGACTGGATCGAGATCCACCCCGGGGCGCGGCCGACGGGCGCGGAGATCACGTCGTACGGCGACCACCGCATCGTCATGTCCTTCGCGGTCACCGGCCTGCGCGTGCCCGGTATTTCGTTCGACGACCCGGGCTGCGTCCGCAAGACTTTCCCGGGTTTCCACGAGGAGTTCGGGGCGCTGCGCGCGCGGCTGTGAGGGACGACGGGTGAGCTTTGGACTGCGAGGGCCGCTGCTGGAGGGCGAGTTGGTGCGCCTGGAACCGCTGGAGCGGCGGCACGCGGCCGGCCTTGCCCTGGCGGCCGAGGAGAACCGCGACTCCTATGCCTTCACCTGGGTGCCCGGGGCGGCCGAGGCGGAGGAGTACGTCGACGCTCAACTGGCCCGCGCGGCCACCGGGAAGCTCGCCCCGTACGCGCAGATCGCCACGGCGACGGGCCGCGTGGTCGGCGCCACCTCCTACTGGGAGCCGCGCTGCTGGCGTACCGAGGACCGGCTCGACGCCGTGGAGGTCGGCTTCACCTGGCTCGCCGCCTCCGCGCAGGGCACCGGCGTGAACACCGAGGCCAAGTACCTGCTGTTCCGGCATGCCTTCGAGGAGTGGGAGGTGTCCCGCGTCGACCTCAAGACCGACGCCCGCAACAGCCGTTCCCGCGCCGCGATCGAGCGCACCGGCGCCCGCTTCGAGGGCGTCCTGCGCAACTGGTCCCGCTCCTGGGCCCCGGGCGAGGAGGGCCGGCTGCGCGACTCCGCGATCTACTCGATCACGGCCGACGAGTGGCCGGAGTGCCGGACCCTGCTGGAGAAGCGGCTGCGCTGAGCAGCTCTTCTCGTACGGCGGTCAGGACCGGGTCGGCCTCCGAGCCCGCCCGCACGGCCGCGAAGACGTTCCGCGACGGCGGATCCCCTTCGGGCGCGAGCAGGGCGATCCTGCGGTGGGCGTGGAGCGGCCGGACCAGGCGGGGGACGAGCGCGACACCCTGACCGGCCTCCACCAGCGCCGCGAGCGCGGCCCAGTCGTTCACCGCGTGCCGGATGTCGGGGGTGAACCCGGCCGCGGCACACACCGACCGGGCCACCGCACCGCAGCAACTGCGGGCGTCGCCGACGATCCACGGCTCCTCGGCCAACTCCCGCAGCGCGACCGTGGGCCGCCCCGCCAACGGGTGGTGGGCGGGTACGGCGATGTCCAGGACGTCGGTGAGCAGGTCGACCCGGTGATAGCGGCGGTCGGTGTGCGGGGGTGTCGCCGCGAAGTCGACGGCCACCGCCACGTCGATCCGTCCCGCGTCCAACGCGGTGAACAGATCCGGGGGTTCGGCCTCCACGACGTCGACCCGGAGCCGGGGGATCCGGGACGCCAGTGCGCCGAGCGCCCCGGGCAGCAGGCCCAGGACGCCGCTGGAGAAGCAGCCGATCGTCACCTGCCCGCGCCCGCCCTCCCCGTACGCCGCCAAGTCGGCTCGGGCGCGCTCCAGTTGGGCCGCGATCAGATCGGCGTGGTCGAGCAGGACCCGGGCCTGTCCGGTGAGCCGTACGCCCCGTCCCTCCCGCTCGGTCAGCGGGACGCCGAGTTCCCGGGAGAGCGCGGCGAGTTGCTGGGAGACGGCCGACGGGGTCAGATGCAGGGCCTCGGCGGTGCGCGCCAGACTGCCCCGGCGACGCAGCTCGCGCAGGACGCCCAGGCGGCGCAGATCAACCGTGAAGTTCTCGCTTACCGGTTCCATCGTAAAAGGTTAACTGGACCTGGAGGGCGGTGATCGGAAACCATCGACGCCATGACCTCGTACCTCATCCTCCACGGCTGGCAGAACCACCGCCCGAAGGACCACTGGCAGCACTGGCTCGCCGACCGCCTCGGTGCGCTCGGGCACCAGGTCGCCTACCCGCAGCTGCCCGACGCCGACGTTCCCGAACTGGAGATCTGGCTGCAGGAGTTGGCGCGGCGGCTCGACGACCGGCCCGAGGTCGTCCTCGCCCACAGCCTCTCCGCCGTGCTGTGGCTGCACGCGGCGGCGCGCGCCCTGCCCGGCCTGGACGGCGTGGGCCGCGTGCTGCTCGTCGCCCCGCCCTCCGGTTCCGTCCTGCGGCGGTACCCGGAGGTCGCCGCGTTCGCCCCGCCCGCCCCGGGGTTCGCGCTGCCCGGCCCCACCCGGCTGGTCGCGGGCGACGACGACCCGTACTGCCCGGAAGGCGCCCGCGCCCTGTTCGCCGACCCGCTCGGCATCCCGTCCGACGTGCTCCCGGGCGCCGCCCACCTCGACCTGGACGCCGGGTACGGGCCCTGGCCCGCCGCCCTGGAGTGGTGCCTCGACCCGCACGCGCGGATCACTCCGGCCTAAGCCCCGTCGCGCAGTTCCGGTGTGCTCGTGGCGACGTAGGCCACCGCCAGTACGCACAGCAGGCCGCCGGTGACCAGGGCGGTCGGGCCGGAGGTCCAGCCGGCCACCACGCCGCCGCGCAGATTGCCCAGGTGCGGGCCCGCCTGGCCGACGATCGCCTCGGCCGCGGTGACCCGGCCCAGCAGCGCGTCCGGGGTGCGGGTCTGGACGATCGTCGTACGGGACAGCACCGAGACGGAGTCCGCCGCGCCCGCCACCGCCAGCAGCCCGAGCCCCGCCCAGGCGTTGGTGGTCAGCCCGAACAGGGCGAGCGCCCCGCCCCAGGCCGCCGCCCCGCAGAGCATGACCGCGCCGGGCCGGGCCAGCCGCGTCACCCAGCCGGACAGGGCGGTGGCGGTGACCCCGCCGACGGCGACGGCCGACAGGAACAGACCGAGGGTGCGCGGACTGCCCCCGAAGCGCTCCTCGTTGATCAGCGGGAACAGGCTCATCGGCATCGCCAGCAGGGTCGCCGCGAGGTCGGTGATCAGCGCCCCGCGCACCACCCGGTGCCCGCCCAGGAAGCGCAGTCCGTCCAGCACGCCGTGCAGTCCGGGCTTCGACTTCTCGCCCTCCGGCGGCAGCGCGGGCAGGCCGAAGGCGCCGTAGAAGGACAGGCCGAAGCTGACGGCGTCGATCAGGTAGCAGACGCCGATGCCGAACCAGCCCAGGAACAGTCCGCCGAGCGCCGGGCCGAGGAGCATCATCGCCTGGGCGGTGACCTGGTTCAGGGCGAGCCCGGCGGCCACCTGCTCCTTGGGCAGCAGCCGGGGCACGAACACGCCCGCCGCCGGGCCGCCGACCGCGCCGAAGCAGGAGCTGGCCGCGACCAGGGCCAGGATGCCGGGCACCGGCACGCCCCCGGTGAAGCCCTGTACCGCCAGCAGCAGCGAGCACACGGCCTGTCCGACCGTCGCGACGAGGAAGATCCGCCGCCGGTCCCCGCGGTCCACCCACGAGCCGGCGAACAGCCCGACCACCACCAGCGGCAGCGCCTGCGCGAGCCCCACGGCGCCGCTCCAGACCGCGCTGTGGGTCAGGTCCCACACCTGGTACATGACCGTCACGACGGTCATGAAGCTGCCCAGGATGGAGGCGGTACGTCCGATCAGCAGCCGCCGGAAGACGGGGGAGGTGCGCAGGGGCCGTACGTCGACGAAGGTACGGGCGAGGCTCATGAGGGCATGGCGAAGCGCGGCGGCGCGGGCGGGATCATTCCGAGGACGCTAGCCGCAAGGCCCTGGCTCGGGCCAATGAATTACGCGGAGTCGTTGAGCAGCCGCGCCAGATGGTCGTGACCCGGGCCGAGCAGCTTCGGCAGCGGCGCGGCCCCCTCGTACCAGCGCTTCTCGTACTCCCAGCACAGCCAGCCGTCCCAGCCGTGCCGGGAGAGCACCTCCACGCACTCGGCGAGCGGCAGCACCCCGGCGCCCAGCGGCAGCGGGGTGGTGTCGGCGGCGGAGGCGATGTCCTTGACCTGGACGTAGCCGAGGTAGGGGGCGAGGGCGGCGTACGACTCGGAGGGCTGCTCGCCCCCCAGCCAGGTGTGCATCACGTCCCACAGCGAGCCCACGTGGCGGTGCCCGACCAGGCCGAGGACGCGGATCGAGGCCGCCGCGGTGCCGTGCGAGTCGTGCGTCTCCAGCAGGATCCGCACGCCGAGGTCGGCGGCGTACTCGGCGGCGGTGCCGAGCCTGCGGGCGGCGACGGCGTCGGCCTCCTCGGGGCGCTGGGAGTCCTCGGCGCCGGGGAAGACGCGGACGAAGCCGGCGCCGAGGTCGCGGGCGAGGTCGAGCAGGTCGCGGATCTCCTGGATGACCGGTTCGTCGTCGCCGGGGGCGGCCACGCGCGGATACCCGGCGATGCCGAGGACCTCCAGGTTCGCCGCCTTGAACTCGGCCGCCGCCGCGGCCCGTTCGGCCGCGCCGAGACCCGTGTGCACGGGTTCCTCCGGATGCGCGCGCAGCTCCACGCCGTGATAGCCGTGGGCGGACGCGAGCCGCGCCACGTCGGCGAGGGGAAGACCGGGGACACCGAGAGTGGAGAACGCCAGCTTCATGCTCGCGACTCTACGCGTACCTCCTGCGCCTCACCCGGGGAGGGCGGGGCGCTACTGGTCGGTGCCGGTGAGATCCAGGCGCCAGTCCTGGCCGACCAGATCCCTGCCGAAGGAGCGGTGGGGCTTCTCGGCGGCGAGGACGAAGCCGTGGCGCTGGTAGAGGCGGCGGGCGGCGGACAGGACGTCGTTGGTCCACAGCACCAGGTCGCGGTAGCCGACCCCGCGGGCGAAGGCGATCACGGCACCGACCAGCCGGTCGCCGATGCCGAGGCCCCGCGCGTCGGGTTCCACGAGCAGCAGCCGGAGCCGGGCGGTGGCGGGTGCCTCGTCCCGTACGCACATCACGCACCCCACGGGCCGTCCGTCCAGCTCGGCGATCCAGACCCGCTCCAGATGCGGGTCGTGGTCCTCGGCGAAGTCCGCGACGATCCGCGCGACCAGGCCCTCGTAGTCGGTGTTCCAGCCGAACTCGGCCGCGTACAGCGCCGCGTTGCGCTGCACGATCCAGCCGAGGTCGCCGGGGCCCGGCTCGCGCAGCACCACGTCCTCGCGGCGCGGGGGCCGGCCGTCGGAGAGGATCTCGCGGACGGTGCGCATCGCCTCGGCGAGCCGGTCCCGCTCGGCGGCCGGTACGGCCGACAGCAGGGCGCCGACCGCCTCGTTCGACCGCTCGGCCAGCAGGGTGGCGGTCTCCCGGCCGTGCGCGGTCAGCGTGATCCGGCGCCGGCGGGGATCCCGCGCGGAGGGCGCCCGCTCGACCAGGCCGTCCCGCTCGAACCTGGTCAGGATCCGGCTCAGATACCCCGAGTCCAGCGACAGCTCGGTCCGCAGGTCGGCCGCGTCGGTGCGCGGGGAGTGCGCCAGCTCGTAGAGCACGCGGGACTCGGTGAGGGTGTACGGGGCGTAGAGACGGCGGCTGTAGTCGAGGGCGCCGATGACATTGGTGTAGAAGCGGTTGAAGGCGCGGATGTCCTGGACGGTCATGATCGACCCGCTTCCCTGATAGCTGACTCAGTCAGAGATATGGGTCGAGCGTAGGACGCCAGCGCCCTCCCGGCTACCCCTCGACGGGGCTCAGCACGGCGGGCCACCGTGCGCGAAAAAGGATCCGGCCGGGAACGGTCCCGGCCGGATCCGATCAATCCGCTGCTACGAGGCGTCGCGCACCGTTCCGGTCAGCGCCGGGCCGTGCGGTTGGCCGTTGTCGTCGCTCGGCTGGAGCAGCAGCCGCTCGGCGGGCTCGGCGACCCGGTCGCGGGCCGTGGGCACGGTCAGCTCGGCGCTCGTCTGTCCGCGCGGGATCGGCGCCCAGAGGGAGAAGTACTCCAGCTTCGACAGCGGGATCTCCCCGGCGGGCACCTCGCCGAGCTGGTCGCGCAGCCACCGGGGATCGACGTCCTTGGTGGACAGCTCGGGGCCGTCGGCGACGGGCAGGAATCCCAGCGACACGCCCAGGTCCACGTCAGCGGGCTCGGACAGGGTCGCCTTCCAGTGCAGCGTCTGTCCCTCGGTGACGTCGTCGGCGAGGGGGGAGACCGTGATCGCGGGCATCGGGTCGTCCTCGACGACGGTGACGCCACCGCCGTAGGAACCGATGACCGTGCCACGTACCGCCTTCACCATCACGTCCTGCGACGCGCCATACGAGAAGCGGGTGTTGCCCTTGACCGTGAAGGTCACGTCGGTGCCCGGCTGTCCGGGGCGCAGGGTCACCAGGCGGTGGCGCAGTTCCTCGGCGCCGAAGTCGGAGACGTACATGCGGAGCGTGCCGGTGCCCGGGCCGGTGAGCCGGACGGGCACCGTGTAGGTGCGCTCGCCCGAGTCGCCCTCCTCGACGCTCAGCCGGCCGACGTCGACGCGCGTGAGGTCGGCCGGACGCACCGCGGGGGTGCCGGGGCGCCAGGCGTGGGCGTCGATCAGCCAGGCCTTGCCCTTGCTCGAACGGGGCGTCAGCTCCAGCTTGGCGATACGGCTCAGGTCCACACCGCGGGCGCCGGCGAGCGGGACGCGCAGCTCCTGCGCCCAGTGGGCGGTGGTGCTCGGGCTGCCCGGCAGTCCGTTCGCCTTCACCTGGCCGAGGACGGCCCGCTTGCCGGACGCGTCGGTGACGGCGACGTCGAGGCGCGTCCCCTTGCTGTTGGGCGGCACGATCACGCGCAGCGCGAGGCTCTTGGCGCCCTTGAGGTCGACGCTCTTCTCCGGCCGTACGACGGTCTTCGCGCCCGGCGCGGACCACTTCAGCGCGACCGCGCGGCGGCCCACCTCACGGCTGGGCCACCAGTGGGCGAAGTGCGGCGAGCCGCCGGCCACGTCGTCGCCGAGGCAGGCCTTGCCGGTGTCCGGGTGGACCGCCGAGCACAGCTTTCCGCCGCCGGTCACCTTCATGGGGGTGTCGGGCAGGAACCCCGCGCCCCGGGCACCGCCCACGGCGTGCGCCAGGACCCGGGCGGGGTCGGCCGACGGGGCACGGCGGCCGGTGCCGTCGAGGAGCTGGCGCACCCGGTCGTCACCGGCGACGAACAGCCGCGCGGCGGCGGCGATGTAGGTGGCCCCGGCACGGTGCTGCTGCTTGGCCGTGAGCCGGGTGGCGGTGCCCTTGGAGCACACCGGGTCCGGGTTCTGCGGGTCGTCCCAGAAGTCGTCGCTCGCCGGCGCCTTGGCCTCGCCGGGCGTCCACTCGCTGTTGAAGAAGTTGTGGTTGGCGCCGGTCATGTAGACCGCGCTGTGCAGCGCCTTGCCCGCGCTGACCCCGCGCGTGCCGTCGACGTACACCTGGCCCTGGAGGTCGGAGACGTCGCCGTCGCAGCCCGGCAGGATCGTCAGGGACGGCACGTCCGGGACGGGGTTCTGCCCGAAGACGGTGGGGCCGATGAGGACGGTGCCGCGGATGGTCCAACGGGCCGTTCCCGGTGCGCCGTCCTGGTCGGCGGGCGGGGGGTAGAGGCTGTCCATGGCGGCCCGGTTCACGCCCTCGCCGCCCCGCGAATGCCCCACCAGCAGGACCTTGGACAGGTCGGCCTCGGGGGTGTCCCGTACGGCGGCCGGCGCGTCGGCCGGACGCTCGGCCCAGTCCGCCCAGCGCGCCAGGTGCGCGCGCACCAGCGAGGAGCGGCCCTGGGCGCCCGCGTCCTCCAGCTCGTTGTCCTGTCCGTTGATGCCGTTGGCGGAGACGGACACCGTGACATAGCCCTGGGAGGCCAGCAGCTTCTGGTCCTTCAGGTAGCCGCGGTGGCTGGGGATCGGCTTGGCCCCGGCGGCGCAGGGCCAGTCGATGGTGACGGCCTCGTCGCCCTGGCCGGGGACGTAGCAGGTGGCGTGCCGGCCGTGCAGGAACAGGGCGACGGGCCGCTTGCCGGTGGCGCCCTTGGGCGCGACGACGACTCCGCGCATCTCGACCGGCTGCTTGTAGCCCGGCAGCCGGACGGAATCCAGCGCGTACTCGGTGGTCTTGGTGGCGAAGGTGCCCGGCTTGCCGGGGTCCACGGCACCGGCGGGCAACTGGGCGGGCGGCGTCACGGCACGCGCCCCGGTCCTGCCGCCGCTCGCCGGCTGATCCAGCCGCCGTCCCCCGGCCACGACCTGAAGCCCGCTCAGGTCTTCGAGACCGGCCACGTCCTTCAGCGGCAACCGGAACGTACGACCGTCCTCGTCCTGCTCCGGTACGCCGACCGGGGCGCCGTCCGCGTGGAACTCCACGCGCGCGTTCCCTGGCGGCACGTACCTGGGCGAACGCCACTCCAGTGCTTGCCCGTCCTCCGTACTGACGACCCGCCACCCGGAGGGCAGCCCTCCGTCGTCCTCCGCCGCGTTCACGGCTCCGGCCGCCCGCGTCCCCGCCTGCGCCAGGGCGGGCGTCACCCCCACCAGCATCACCGCCGCGACGGCGGTGGCCCACACTCTCCGGCCGCGTATCAAAACCGCTCCCCTCCCACTCCGCACAGCACGTTCCGTGCAGGAGGAGGCGGAGGAGGGCGCGGGGGTTGCCTGTGAACGTGCTGTACTTGCGGGAGGGGGAGGTGAGTTGGGGACGAGCGAACTCGGGAAGACCGCTGTCGTGGCCGCCCGGTAAGCCGCCCGCCGGGCCCTGCCGAAAGCGCGGCACCCCGCCGGCCGACCGGTCTCGGGTCAGGCGATTCGTCTCGGGTCAGCCGACCGTCTTGCGTCAGCCGACTGTCTTGGGTCAGCTGGTCTTGGGTCACGCGACCGGGCTTGGGTCCGCTGATCGGTCTCGGGTCGGGGGAGGGCTGTCGGGTCGAGTGACTGGTCCGGTATCAGGGGAGGGCTGTCGGGTCGAGTGACCGGTTCGGTATCAGGCGACGGCTCTTGGGTCGAGCGACTGGTTCGGTATCAGGCGACGGCTCTTGGGTCGAGCGACTGGTTCGGTATCAGGCGACGGCTCTCGGGTCAGGCCACTGGTCCTCCAGCAGCCGACCGCTCTCGGGTCAGGACACCGATCCCCGTGTCAGGCGGCCGATCCCCGTCTGCGCTGGCCAGTCCCCGTCTGCGCTGGCCAGTCCTCGTCCGCGCTGGCCAGTCCCGTATGCGGTGACCCGCCCCGGGTCAGGCGCGCGGCGCCCCCGTCGACCCCCGCACCATCAGTTCGCCCCGGATCGTCGCGATGCCGCCGGGGGGTTCCTCCTCGCGGCCCATCGCGATGCGGCCGGCGCGCGCTCCCGCCTCCGTGAGGGGCAGGCGGACCGTCGTCAGGGAGGGCACCGCGTCGATGCTGAAGGGGAGGTCGTCGAAGCCGGCGACCGACACGTCCTCGGGGATGCGGAGCCCCGACTCACGCAGCGCCGCGCACGCGCCGAGCGCGACGGAGTCGTTCGCGGCGACCACCGCCGTCAGGGTGGAATCCCGGCGCAGCAGCTCCAGCGTCGCCTCGTATCCGGAGCGCCGGTCGTACCGTCCGTGCACCGTCCAGCGCGGGTCCTCCTCGATCCCGTGCGCCTGGAGCGCCGCCCGGTGTCCCTCCAGCCGGTGCCGGGTCGTCGTGCGCTCCTCCGGGCCCGCGATGTAGCCGAGGCGCCGGTGGCCGAGGCCGATCAGGTGCTCGGTCAGTTCCCGGCCGCCCCCGCGGTTGTCGAAGGTCAGCGCGATGGCCCCGGTGTCCGGCGCCGGCGGCCGTCCGCACAGCACCACCCGGGTGCCCGCCTCCGCCAGCTTCCGCAGCTTCGCCGAGACCGCCGCCCCGTGCGCGGGGCTCTCCACGGCCCCGCCGGTCAGCACCACGGCCGCCGCCCGCTGGCGCTGGAGCAGGGTCAGATAGGTCAGCTCGCGCTCGGGGGAACCGCCCGTGTTGCAGACGACCGCCAGCCGTTCGCCGCCCGCCCGTCCGCCCGGGCCGCCGATTTCCGCCTGGATCGCGCTCGCCATGATCCCGAAGAAGGGGTCGGCGATGTCGTTGACGAGGATGCCGACCAGGTCGGACGTGGCGGCGGCCAGCGCGCTGGCCGGCCCGTTCAGCACGTAGTCCAGTTCGTCCACCGCGCGCAGCACCCGCTCACGGGTGGACGCGGCGACGGGGTAGTTCCCGTTCAGTACGCGCGACACCGTCGCGGGGGAGACCTGGGCGCGGGCCGCCACGTCCGCCAGGGTCACCGTCATCTCGTCGTCCTCCGGTCGCGCATCTCTCGTACCACCTCGTACGTCGTACGTGCTCGTAGACAGCCTTCCGGCGGGTGCGGTTCCTTCAGGTGCCGAGCAGACCATAAGGCCAGCCAACCCGTTTGTTCGCCCCCTCGAACAACTCAACCCCGTCACGGTCTTGTCCGGACCGCTGCCGAGAGGCTAGCTTCTTTCTGTATAGAAAGCGCTTGCTGTACCGCTCGTCAGTGGGAGCGTGCGCGGCGCGCACACCCCGCGTACGACTCCTGCGAAGGGACTCACGTGACACGCAAGACGGTGCGTATCGCCATGAACGGCGTGACCGGGCGCATGGGCTACCGCCAGCACCTCGTCCGCTCCATCCTGGCCCTGCGCGAACAGGGCGGTCTCGACCTCGGCGACGGCACCGTGCTGTGGCCGGAGCCGATCCTCGTCGGCCGCCGCGAGCACGCGCTCAGGGCGCTCGCCGACCGGCACGGCCTGGAGCATGTGTCCACGGACGTCGACTCGGTCCTCGCCGACCCGACCGTCGACATCTACTTCGACGCCCAGGTCACCTCCGCCCGCGAGGAGGCGATCACCAAGGCGATCGCCGCGGGCAAGCACGTCTACACCGAGAAGCCGACCGCCACCGGCCTGGAGGGCGCCCTGGAACTCGCCCGGCTCGCCGCGGCCAAGGGCGTCAAGCACGGCGTCGTCCAGGACAAGCTCTTCCTGCCGGGCCTGCTCAAGCTCAAGCGGCTCATCGACGGCGGCTTCTTCGGCCGGATCCTCTCCGTGCGCGGCGAGTTCGGCTACTGGGTCTTCGAGGGCGACTGGCAGGCGGCCCAGCGCCCGTCCTGGAACTACCGCGCGGAGGACGGCGGCGGCATCGTCGTCGACATGTTCCCGCACTGGGAGTACGTCCTGCACGAGCTGTTCGGCCGGGTGAAGTCCGTCCAGGCCATCGCCACCACCCACATCCCGCAGCGCTGGGACGAGAACGGCAAGCCCTACGACGCCACCGCCGACGACGCGGCCTACGGCATCTTCGAGCTGGAGGGCGGCGCCGTCGCCCAGATCAACTCCTCCTGGGCGGTCCGCGTCCACCGCGACGAACTCGTCGAGTTCCAGGTCGACGGCACCGAGGGCTCGGCCGTCGCGGGCCTGCGCAACTGCCGCGTCCAGCACCGCTCGGCCACCCCCAAGCCCGTCTGGAACCCCGACATCCCGGCCACCGAGGTGTTCCGCGACCAGTGGCAGGAGGTCCCGGACAACGCAGAGTTCGACAACGGCTTCAAGGCCCAGTGGGAGCTCTTCCTCCGGCACGTCTACGCCGATGCCCCCTACCACTGGGACCTCCTCGCCGGGGCCCGTGGCGTCCAGCTGGCCGAACTGGGCCTGAAGTCCTCGGCGGAGGGCCGCCGTATCGACGTACCGGAGATCACGCTGTGACGATCCACCTCCCCTCCGGCGACGGGTCCTTGCGGGCGTACGAACCCCGCGAGGAACCCCTCGCCGTCACCCCCGGCACCCTCTTCTCCTCCCGTACGGTCTTCTCGGCCGCGCATGTCGTGGCCGACCCGTTCGCCGACGTCAGCCCCGACTCACCGGCCGCCGTCGACTGGGACGCCACCCTCGCCTTCCGGCGGCACCTGTGGTCGCACGGGCTCGGGGTCGCCGAGGCGATGGACACCGCGCAGCGCGGGATGGGCCTGGACTGGGCCGGCGCGGCCGAGCTGATCCGGCGGTCGGCAGCCGAGGCGCGGTCGGTCGGCGGGCGGATCGCCTGCGGGGTGGGCACCGACCAGCTGCCCGTCACCGAGATCGGCTACCCGTACGGCCTCGACGACATCCGCGCCGCCTACGAGGAGCAGCTCGCGGTCGTGGAGGAGTCCGGTGCCCAGGCCGTCCTCATGGCCTCCCGCGCTCTGGCGGCCGTGGCCAAGGGCCCCGAGGACTACCTGGAGGTCTACGGCCACCTGCTGCGCCAGGCCTCCGAGCCGGTGATCCTGCACTGGCTCGGCCCCATGTTCGACCCCGCGCTGGAGGGCTACTGGGGCGCCACCGACCTGGACGCCGCCACGCGCACCTTCCTGGACGTCATCGCCGCGCACTCCGACAAGGTGGACGGCATCAAGGTCTCCCTGCTCGACGCCCGGCGCGAGATCGACCTGCGCCGGGCGCTCCCGGACGGCGTCCGCTGCTACACCGGCGACGACTTCCACTACCCCGAGCTGATCGCGGGTGACGACCACGGTTTCAGTCACGCCCTGCTCGGCATCTTCGACCCGCTGGGCCCGCTGGCGGCGGAGGCGGTACGGGTCCTGGACACCGGTGACGTGGCGGGCTTCCGCGGGCTGCTCGACCCCACGGTCGAACTGTCCCGGCACCTCTTCAGGACCCCGACCCGGTACTACAAGACCGGCGTGGTCTTCCTGGCCTGGCTCGCGGGCCACCAGAGCCACTTCACCATGGTCGGCGGTCTCCAGTCGGCCCGCTCCCTGCCCCACCTCGCCCGCGCCTACGAGCTCGCCGACGGCCTGGGCCTGTTCCCGGACCCGCGACTGGCCGAGGAACGGATGCGGAACCTGCTCTCGCTGTACGGGGTGAACCGGTGACCGATGACCTCTCGCGTTTCTCCGTCAACCAGATGACGGTCAAGCAGCTGTCGCTGCCCGAACTGGTCGACGCCTGCCGTGAGCTGGGCATCGGCAACGTGGGCCTGTGGCGCGAGCCGGTCCGGGCGTACGGCCTGGAGGCGACGGCCGAACTGGTCCGGGACGCGGGCCTGACCGTGACGACCCTGTGCCGGGGCGGCTTCCTCACCGCGATCGGCCCCGGCCCGCGCGCCGCCGCCCTGGACGACAACCGCCGCGCCGTGGACGAGGCGGCGACCCTCGGCACGGACACCCTCGTCCTGGTCTCCGGCGGTCTCCCGCCCGGCTCCAAGGACCTGCGCGGCGCGCGCGAACGCATCGCCGACGCGCTCGCGGTGCTGGGCCCGTACGCCGCCGCGCGCGGGGTGAGGCTGGCCATCGAACCGCTCCACCCCATGTTCGCGTCCGACCGCTGTGTGGTCTCCACCCTCGCCCAGGCCCTGGACCTGGCCGAACGCTTCCCCGCCGAGCAGGTCGGCGTCACGGTGGACACGTACCACGTCTGGTGGGACGACCAGGCGCCCGCGCAGATCGCGCGGGCGGGCGCGGGCGGCCGTATCCACGCCTTCCAGCTCGCCGACTGGACCACCCCGCTGCCCGCGGGGGTGCTCAACGGCCGTGGGCAGATCGGCGACGGCTCGATCGACATGCGGGAGTGGCAGGGCTACGTCGAGACCGCCGGCTGGACCGGCGCCATCGAGGTGGAGCTGTTCAACGACGGGCTGTGGGCTCGGGACGGCCGGGAGGTTCTGCGGGAGACCGCTCAGCGCTTTCTGGCGCACGCGGGCTGAGCAGCGCGTCGGCGGTGGCGGTGCGGGCGTAGAGCACCCAGCGCCCCGCCCGGTGGGCGCTGACCAGACCGGCGTCGCGCAGCGCCGTGAGCGACTGGGACACGGCGGCCGGGGACAGTCCCGTCCGCCGGGCCAGCTCGGTCGTGGCGGCCGGGATGTCCAGCTCGGTCAGCAGCCGGGTCCGGGACCGGCCCAGTACTGCGGCCAGGGCCCCGGCCGCCGGGGCCGGCCTGCGCTGCCACAGCGTCCCGGTGCCCCGGGCCGGGTAGGCGAGCTGCGGCGGATCCGGGAGTGTCACCCGGGTGAGCAGGCCGGGGCCGGTGAAGGCGGACGGGACGAGGACGAGACCGGCGCCCGCCGTGGCGCGGGACAGGCCCCGCCTGCGCTCCCGCAGCCGGAGGGTGGTGCCCTCCCAACTCGCCGCCCTGTGCAGGTCGTTGAGCAGGCGTGCGGTGCCGTGCTCGGCGAGCTGTCGGGCGCGGTACAGCACATCGGCGTCGAGCACGGCCCGGATCCGGGCCCAGTAGGGGGCCAGCGCCAACTGCCAGTAGGCCTCGATCTCCTCGGCGAACCGGGGCAGTTGGTCGGCCGGATCGTCGTACAGGGCGCACAGCCGGGGGCCCAGCGAGCGGCCCTGCTCCCGTTCCAGACGCTCCAGGTCCCGGCGCACCCGCTCGGCCGGAGTGGCCCGTACCACGGTCAGCTCCTCGGCGAGGGAGGGGGCCGGGCCGGCCGGTGCCGGGTTGAGGAAGTCGGGGACGTAGCCGTCGGGCGGTACCAGTTCGGCGAGCCGGTCGCGGTCCAGGCCCGCGGCCGCCACTCGCGGGCGCACCTGCTCGGCCCAGGCCCGGTGCACCGGGTGCGGGCGCCCCGTCGCGAGCAGCCGGAAACTCGTCCCGACCTCCCACAGCGGCGACACCGCGAACCGCAGTCGCGCCAAGTCCCCCGCCGAGAAATCCAGTTCCGCCTCCATGACCAATTACCCCCCACTGGTTTCGGTCACGGCTGAAAGGTTGGCGGGAGCTTAGCGCCGAGGCGATCCTTCCGGCATGAGGCGAGAGAACGACATCACGGCAGCGGCCGCGGGCACCTGGACCCTCGGTGACCTGGAGGTCAACCGGATCGGCTTCGGCGCGATGCGGCTGCCCCAGTGCGGCGGGGCCCTCGTCCCGGACGCCCTCCCGAGGGACCGCGACCAGGCGATCCGCGTCCTGCGCCGGGCACGGGAGCTGGGCGTGAACCACATCGACACGGCGGCCTTCTACTTCTCCTCCCTGCGCTCGGCGAACGAGCTGATCAACCGGGCGCTGTCCCCGTATCCCGACGACCTCGTCATCGCCACGAAGGTCGGCCCCGGACGGGATCGCTCGGGCCACTGGGAGCAGCACGCGAGGACCCCGGAGGCGCTGCGCGCCCAGGTCGAGGAGAACCTCCGCCAGCTCGGCCGCGACCACCTCGACCTCGTCAACCTCCGGATCGTCGGCACCGATTCGGTCGCCGAGCGCTTCGGCGCCCTGTCCGAGCTGCGCTCAGCGGGCCTGATCCGGCACCTGGGCCTGTCCAATGTCACCCCCGCGCACCTGGCGGAGGCCCAGAAGATCGCCCCGGTGATCTGCGTCCAGAACCAGTACGGTCTCGGCGTCCGCCCCGACCAGGACGCCTTCGTGCGGGAGTGCGGCGAGCAGGGGGTGGCGTTCGTGCCCTTCTACTCCATCGCCGGCCCGCGCCGGGAGGCGGGCGTGGTGGACGCGGGGGAGGGGGAGGACCCGGCGATCCGTGCCGTCGCCGACGCGCACGGGGTCACCCCGGCCCAGATCCGGCTGGCCTGGACGCTGCACCGGGGCCCGCACGTCCTCGCCATCCCCGGCACGGGCGATCCGGACCACCTGACGCAGAACGTGGCGGCGGGCGGACTCCGGCTGAGCGAGGCGGAGTCGGCGCTGCTGGAGCGGCTCCACCGGGGTCAGCCCAGGTAGTCCGTACGCCCCTCGTCGTCCATCTCGAACGGGCCCTCCGGGATGACGCAGAACTCGTTGCCCTCGGGGTCCGCCATCACCAGGAACCCGCCGTCGGCGTACTCCTCCAGCCGCCGCCCGCCCAGCCGCTCGATCCGCCGCTGCTCGGCGGCGGGATCGGGCGAGCTGACGTCGAAGTGCATCCGGTTCTTGCCCCGCCCGGGCTCCCCGACCCGCTGGAAGCCGAGCCCGAGCCCCTGCTCCCGGCGCAGCCACACATAAGGCCCGGTGCGGCCGACCACGGGTCTGCCGAGCACCTCGGACCAGAACGCGGCCAGCCGCTCGGGGTCGAGGGCGTCGACGACGAGGGCGTTGATCCGCAGGGACGAGTCCGCCATGCCCCCATGCTGCCAGGCCCCGGCGAACTGCTTCACCGCCCGCAGGCCCTTGGGGGACCCTCGCTGTCGCGCGCCTGGCGAAGAACCGCGGAGCCCAGCGCCGCCGACCGCACGCCCGGTACCGGCAGCTCGGCCAGCGCCAGGACCGGCGGGCGCGCACCGGCCGGGCCCGCCGAATCGGCGGGGGCTCGATCACTGCGGGGGCAGCAGTGGACCGAGAGGCCCGAGGTCGAGATTGAGGTCCTCCAGGGTGAGGCCGTAGCGGTCGCACAGCTCCGCCATGCGGTCGTGCAGCAGCATCAGCGTCAGCCCGAGCCGCTCCTCCTGCTCCTCGGTCAGATTGCCCTGGTCGACGCGGTGCAGGGCCTGCCGCTCCATCAGCTGGCGCAGCAGCTCGACGATGGTGAGGACCAGCCGGACCAGGTCCCGCTCGACGGTGTCCGGATCGGCGTGCAGCCGGCGCGCGGCGGACTGTCCGGCGGAGGGCCGCGGGACCTCGTCCGGCCGGGCCGGGAGCAGCGAGAACGCGCGGCTCGCGGCCTCGGACACCTCCCGCAGCCGGTCATCCGGGTTCGTCACCGTCGCCACCGTCCTTCGGGGCCGCGGGCAGCGGCCACTGCTCCGCCAGCTGCTCGCGCACGGCGACCACCACCGCGCGCAGCGAGACCCGCACCAGGTCGATGTCGGCGATCGACAGCACGACATCGCCCGTGATCACCACTCCGCCGCTCAGCAGCCGGTCGAGCAGGTCGATCAGCGCCACCTGCCGCCCGCTGATCGGCCGGTCGTCATGGAGGGGCGCGTCGTACCCGCTCATCGCAGCCCGGGCCCTTCGGGCAGCACCGCGAAGGAGTACGGCGCCCAGGGGCCGGTGACCTCGACCCGGACGCCGGGCACACCGTCGGCCGCGTGCAGCATCCGGCCCCGGAACTCCTCGGCGAGCCGGAGCGGGACGAGATAGGCGTCGTTGGCCACGTTCTCCCCGGGTCCCTCGGCCAGGTCACCGGACTGCGGCCGGTGCCGGGCCCGGTCCACGGCCAGCGCGCGGGCCTCCTCCTCGGTCCGCCGTACGACGGCCTCGGCGGACCGCCAGACCTCCTCGCGGGTGCGGTACTGCTGTCGGCGCTGCCGAAGATAGGCGCGGCCCGACTCCGGCTCGGAGGCGGCGGCCGTGGCGGGCGCGGCCTCCGCGTACACCTTCACTCCCCACTCCACATGGCCCGCCAGCCGGCCCAGCAGCGTGGCGAAGACCTCCTGACGCTCGCTCAGCATCTCCGCGACCCGGGCCTCGTCGTGGTACACGGTGGCCAGTCGCAGGGGCAGGACCGCGGTCCGCGTGGCCAGGGTGTCGACGACGAAGTGATGGGCGCGGGCCGTCTCCGAGAGCCAGTCCAGGTCCTCCAGGCGCCGCTTCAGCGCCTCCTCCGAGAACTCCTCGCCGGACACCTCGCTGACCGCCGCGGACACTGCCCCCGAGCGCACGAACGTCACCGGCGCCCCGGCCACCCCGCGCAATCCGGCCGGTGCCGGGGACGCCGCCGTTTCGGCCGGGGCCGGGACGACGGCGTAGACGTAGCTCGCCCGGCCGCTCACGGCTCCTGGTCCCCGTCCTCGGCGTCCCTCGCCCTGCGCCGGGTGCGCCGTGGCTCCTTGGCGGGCTCTCGTTCCGTCTCACGGGACCGGCGGGTGCGCGGCGGGAGTTCGGCCGGGGACTCCTCCACGCGTCGGCGCAGCTCCTTGACCTCGGCCCGCAGCTTTCTGTTCTGCTCCTCCAGGCGGTCGCGGTCCTCGTGCCGGTCGTGCGCGCGGGAGGACAGCGCGGGGTCGTGCTCCCACCAGTCGATGCCGATCTCCTTGGCCTTGTCCACGGAAGCCACGAGGAGGCGGATCTTGACCGTGAGGAGTTCGATGTCGAGCAGGTTGATCCTGATGTCGCCGGCGATGACGATGCCCTTGTCGAGCACGCGCTCGAGGATGTCGGCCAGGTTGGACCCGGACTGCTGGCCGCCGTACGGGGAGAAGCCCCCGGACGAGGACATGCCGCCGGAGCGGGGCGCGGGTTGGTTCACGATGTCCTCGACCTGTCGTCACGGACGTCGTCGGAGCCGCCGTCCTCGTCCTCGTACTCGTCTTCCTCGTCCTCGTCCCAGTCGTCCTCCTCCGGCTCCTCTTCCTCTTCCTCGTCGTACGCGTCCTCCGCGTCCTCCGCGTCCTCCGCGTCCTCGTCGTCCTCCGTGTCGTACCGCTCCTCGTCCTCCTCCTGCGCCTCCTCGTCGGAGCGCACCACCTCACTGTCGCGGATCTCCCCGCGCCAGCTTCCGGTGGCCTCGCCGCGCATGGTCACGAAGCTGCGGTAGAGCTTCAGGTCGAGCCGTGCGCGACGGCCCTGTGCCCGCCACAGGCTGCCGATCCGCTCGATCGGACCCTGGGGGAAGTAGCGCAGGACGAGCAGCACCTTGGTGAGGTTCTCGCCGAGCGGATGGAAGGTGACGACGCCCTTGGTGGTGCCCTTGGGGCCCTCGGACGTCCAGGCGATCCGCTCGTCGGGCACCTGTTCGGTGACGGTCCCCTGCCACCGGCGGCTCGCCTTGGCCACCTTGACGTGCCAGCTCGTGGTGGTCTCGTCCTTCTGCTGGACATCGACCACGCCCTTGGTGAACCGGGCGAACTCCTGGAACTGCGTCCACTGGTTGTAGGCCTCACGCACCGGGACACCCACGTTGATGTCCTCGATGATGGTCAGCCCCTTGCCCCCGGCGTCCGGGGTCTTGTCCTGCGTCTTCTTCCTGGCACCCCCGAGCCCGTGCTGCCCTACGTCCTTGGCCTTGTCGACCACGCTGTCCTTGGCGTGGGCGGCCGTGTCCTTGGCACGCGTGGCCGTCGAGGACAGGGCCTCGCCCCCCGGCAGGCGGTCGCGGACCCGCCGGGCGCCGCGCGCAGCCGCCGAGGTCAGCGCGCCCGGTCCGACACGGGCCTCACCGAGCTTTTTCGCGCCCGTGTCCATCCGGTGCCCCATGTTCTCCAGCGCGGTCTGGACGCGGGCCTCGACGTACTGCTGCAGCTCCTCTTTCAGCCGGTCCGTGCCCTGCGGCTGCCCTGCCTTGCCGGCGGCCTTGGTGCCGGCGCCCCCGGAACCGCGGCCCGTGTCCCTTCCCTCAGCCATCGTCCCGGCTCCTCGTTCGAGAGGTACCGCTGCGCGAGCGGCCCTGCGCGGAGGACTTCCTCTTCTTCGCCCGGTCCGTGCCCGTGCCCTGGCCGGAGCTCCGGCGCCGGGTCTTGGCCCGGGGCTGCTCCTCCTCGTCGTCCTGTTCCGGCTCTTCCTCCGCCGGCTCTTCCTCCTCTTCCTCCTCCGGCTCCTCCGCCTCGTCCGTCTCTTCCGGTTCCTCGTCCTCGGCCGCGCGTCCCTTCTCCCGCAGTCCGCTGGTGCGGTCGTGCAGGGCGTCGGCCAGGTGGTCGGCCTTCGCCGTCAGCACGGAGGTGGCCGCCGCCTTCCCGGCACCGGTCAGTTCGGTCCGTACCTGTTTGGTGAGGGTGTTGACGAAGGGAGACCCCTGGAGCGTCTTGCCGAGCTGTGCGGGGTTGACCCGCGACCCGGCCAGCGCCGCCCCGAGCCCGAGCGCGAGCTTGGCCCTCTTCGTCCGGCCCAGCACGTACCCGCCCAGGAAAGCCGCGCCGATCTTGGCGTTGTTCATGGCCTTTCCTCTTTCTGCCTCACGGTCCCTGAAGCCCGGCTCGCCGTACCTGGTACGCCCTGATCTCCTCCAGGCGCCGCAACAGCGCCTCCTCCTGTGCTTCGAACTCCTCCTCGTCGCACTCGCCCGCGTCCCACGCCCGGCCCAGCTTCACCAGGGCCTCCTGCACGGGGGCGGGGTCGTAGTACTCGTCCTCGGCGGTCCGGACCACTTTGTCGAGTACCCAGCCCACGCCACGAAACGGGGCGAATGGTGACAGAAGAATCTCCTTGACCACTCCCACGGCGCCTCCCGGGCTCAGACGAAGCTGTGCGGGGCAGCGGCCCGCGCAGCCGGACCCCACGCCCTCGGACATGGCGCGCTCACTCCTCCCGGTCCCTGCCGGAGTGCCGGTCCCTGCCGGAGTCCCCGTCCCTGCCCCTGGACGAGTCCCGGTCCCGCGAGGGACGGCGGCCCGAGCCTCGCTCGGCATGCTCGGGCTCCTTCTCGCGGCCCCTGGTGAGCGAGTCGGTGACCGATTCGGCCGCGCCTGTCAGCGCCCCCTTGCTCTCGCCCTTCGCGCCACCCTCCGTGATGCCTTGGACGACATCGGTGAGCTGCGCCGGAGCCTTGTCGCGCGCTTCCAGATCCAGCCGGTTGCACGCCTCGGCGAAGCGCAGATAGGTGTCGACGCTGGCGACGACGACCCGGACGTCGACCTTCGCGATCTCGATGCCCACGAGGGACACCCGCACGAACGCGTCGATGACCAGACCCCGGTCGAGGACGAGTTCCAGCACGTCATAGAGGTTTCCCGAACCGCCGCCGCCACCGGCGGCGCCCCCGCTGTTGGCCTGTGGCACCACAGTCATGGTGTGCTTCCCTTCCAGCGAAGGGAACCGGTCTACCGGCCGTCCGCCCTGTCGACCTGCGCACGCGTGTAACGACGCCCGCGCTCGTACGCCAACAGCTGTCCTGCGGGATCCAGTTTCACCTGGTAGCTGGCCATCACACTGGTCGTGTCGGGGATGCGCTCCAGCTCCAGGACCTCGACGTCGGCTTCCCAGCCCTGGTCGGTCGGCTTCAGCGCCGAGACGGACTCGGGGGTCCTGCCCAGCAGCTCACTCAGCTGCTCCATCGCGCTGCGCATCGCCTCCGGGGCGGACAACCGCTCCTCGGACGCTGCCTGCCGGGATGAGGGACGAGCCTTCCTCGGCTCTCGGTCGCTCGTGATCGCTCACCTTCTCACTTTCGTTCCATCATCGCCCCGCCCCCGCCTCTCCTGCCAACCGGAAAATTTCTCCGGAAGCCGTGCAACCCTTCCCGGGGGTCGCGGGTCGTACTTGGTGTCAGAACTTCTTGGAGGGGGATCTGGGGGGATCGCGGGGGGTTCTGATACGGAGGGGAAAGCGCGAGGGGGCCGGGTCGACGGACCGGGCCCCCTCGAAGCATGTCCGGGGCGCGAGGGCCTGCCGGACCGTCGCCCAGTGCCGCGTCAGGCAACGTTCGCCCCGTCGCGTCGCCCGGCACGCACTCTCGCCGCACCGGGCACAAGCCCAGGTACGTCCAGTACGAGGGCTTGCACCCGGCACGCCGAGAGCACGCACCGGACGCCGCTCCTTGACGGGCAAACGTTGCCTGACGCGGCACTAGAAGAACACTCCGCAGCGCAGCAGCACGTTCGCGTACGGCCGCGCCTCTGCGGTGCGGACGACCAGACGCGCGTCCCGCGACAGCTCCTTGAGCCGCTCGTGCGGGACCAGGAGCAGTCCGGGGAAGTGTCCGTCCAGCAGGGTGGCCGCCGCCGGATTGGCCTCGCGCACCTCCCACGCGGCCGTGGCCCCCTCCACCGTCCAACAGCCCCGCCACCACCTCGGCGAAGGACGGCACCCCGGCCCGGAACGCCAGATCGACGACCCGGGGCCCTGCGGGCACCGGCATGCCCACGTCGCACACCAGCACCCCGTCCCCGTGCCCCAACTCGGCCAGCGCCCCGGCGAGATGACGGTTCAGGATGCCCGCCCTCCTCACCGGGCCTCGACCTCGGCCGCCGTCGGGAAGGACGCCTGCGCGCCCTCCTTCGTGACCGCCGCCGCGCCCACCCGGGCCGCGTAGGCCGCCGCCTCGGGGAGGGTGGCTCCGGCACCCAGGCGGTACGCCAGCGCCGCGGTGAACGCGTCCCCCGCGCCGGTCGTGTCCACGGCCGCCACCTTCACGGCCGGAATCCGGGCCACACCGTCGGCGGAGGCCACCAGCGCCCCCGCCGCGCCCAGCGTCACCACCACCGACCGCGGGCCCTTCGCCAGCAGCAGCCGCGCCCAGTCCGACGGCTCCTCGCTCACCCGGGAGTCGCCCAGGATCACCCTCGCCTCGTGCTCGTTGACGATCAGCGGATCGCAGGCGGCCAGCACCTCCGAGGGCAGCGGCCGCGGCGGCGACGGGTTCAGCACGAACCGGCTGCCCTCCGCCAGGTTCCTTACCACCTCCGCGACCGTCTCCAGCGGGATCTCCAGCTGCGCGGAGACCACCCGCGAGGCCTGGAACAGGCTCGCGGCGGCCCGTACGTCCCCCGGCTCGAGCCGGCCGTTGGCGCCGGGGGAGACCACGATGCTGTTGTCCCCGGACGGGTCCACGGTGATCAGCGCCACCCCGGTCGGCGCACCGCCGACCAGCACGCCCACCGTGTCCACCCCGGCCCGCCGCTGGGAGTCCAGCAGCAACGTGCCGTACGCGTCGTCGCCGACCCGGGCCAGCAGCGCCGTACGGGCCCCGAGCCGGGCCGCGGCGACCGCCTGGTTCGCGCCCTTGCCGCCCGGGTGGACGGCGAGGTCGGAGCCGAGCACGGTCTCGCCCGCGCCAGGCCTGCGTTCCACGCCGATCACCAGGTCGGCGTTGGCCGATCCCACGACCAGGAGGTCGTAGTCGTACATGAGTCGTCTCCCCTGCGGAGGCCTCGCGGGCCCGTCAGTCCTGCCCGAACTCGGCCACGTTCTCCTTCGTGACCACCTTCACCGGCACCATCACCGACCTCTCGACCTGGTCGCCCCCGGCGGTCTTCACGGCGTTGCGCACCGCGATCCTGCCCAGTTCCGCCGGCTGCTGCGCGACGGAGGCGTACAACGTGCCCTCCTCGACGGCCTGCAGCCCGTCCTCGGTTCCGTCGAACCCGATGACCTGGACGGACTTGCCGGCCTTCGCGCCGAGCGCCTTGATCGCGACCACGCCCGGGAAGGTCTTCCGGATGCCCTCGATGCGCAGCAACTCGTCCGGGTCGCTCACGACTTGCTCCTCTTCTGTACGGGGTCCTCGCCGCACGAGCGGCGTACGACGAGGCGGGCGGGGAGGGTGACGGACTCGCCGGCCCGGCCCTCGATGCGGTCGACCAGGGCCCGTACGGCGGCCCGGCCCAGCTCGCCCGTGGGCTGGGCGATCGCGGTGATCGGCGGATCGGTGTGCACGAACCACGGGATGTCGTCGAACGCGGCGAGCGCGAGGTCGTGCGGAATCCGCAGCCCACGCGCGCGTACGGCGTCCAGGGCGCCGAGCGCCATCAGGTTGTCGGCGGCGAACACGACCTCGGGCGGCTCGGGCAGGTCGAGGAAGCCCTCGGTGACCCGGCGGCCGCTCTCGGCCTGGAAGTCGCCCTGGCCGATGCAGGCGTCGGGCAGTTCGAGGCCGTACGCCTGGAGCGCCTCCCGGAAGGACTCCACGCGCTCGCGTCCGGTGGTGGTGGCGGCGGGGCCCGCGATGATGGCGAGCCGCCGGTGCCCGAGGGAGTGCAGATGCGCGACCAGATCGCGCACGGCGGCCCGGCCGTCGGACCGCACGACCGGCACCTCGACACCCGGGATCCACCGGTCCACGAAGACCATCGGGGTGCCGGCCCGGGCGGCGTCCAGCATCAGCGGGGAGCCGCCGTCGGTGGGGGAGACGAGGAGTCCGTCGATGCGCCGGTCGAGCAGGTTCCGCACGTGGTGGTCCTGGAGCTCCGGCCGCTCGTCGGCGTTGCCGATGATGACGCTGTAGCCGAGGGCGCGGGCCTCCTCCTCGACGGAGCGGGCCAGTTCGGTGAAGTACGGGTTGAGCACGTCGCTGATGACCAGGCCGAGGGTGTGGGTCTGGTCGGTTCGCAGGGAACGGGCGACGGCGTTCGGGCGGTAGCCCAGCGCCGCCACCGCGGCCAGTACGCGGGTGCGCGCGTGGGCGCTGACCGACGGGTGGTCGTTCAGGACGCGCGAGACCGTGGCGACGGAGACGCCCGCCTCGGCGGCGACGTCCTTGATGCTCGCCATCGCCGTCCCACCTCCTCGTGGAAACGCTGGAATCGATTACATCGACCTTCGTAGGGAGGATTGGAATCGATTACACGGCGCCTGACAAGCCCAGGACACCGGATCGTGATGTTCTGGAAGTCCGGCATCCGTTTCCTCGAGGAGAAGCCATGACAGCGGCGGCGCGGAACGACGTACCCATAGCGATGGAAGGCGGCGGGGTGGAACTGCGCACCCAGCCGATCGGCGGCGGCCTGTCCGTCGGCTACATCCGGCTCCCCGAGGGGACGGACATGGGCCCCGCGATGAAGGGCCTCCCCGACGACGCGTGCCAGTGCCCGCACTGGGGCTACCTCCTCAAGGGCCGCCTGCGGATGCGCACACCGGACGGCGAGCACACCTACGAGGCCGGCCAGGCCTACTACTGGGCCCCCGGCCATGTCCCCGTCGCCCTGGAGGACTGCGAACTGGTGGAGTTCTCGCCCACGGAGGACTTCGACGAGGTCATCAACCACGTGAAGGCGCAAGCGGGTTGAGACTCCGGCGGGCCGGCATGACGGCGTGACCGAACTGCCCTGGGGCGACGTGAGCGACCGTTTCGGGGGCAGTGCCCGAACCCGCGGCGCGGGAACGCCGACAGGGCGGCGTGCGCCGACCTGGTGTCGGGGTCACGCCGCCCTGGGACGGGACGGGTCGCGGGAAGTCGCCCGCGTCGTCATGGCGTCACTTCTGGTCCTGGTTGAACTTGGCGGTCGACCAGAAGTAGCCGAGCACCGAGAGCCCGAGGCACCAGGTGAGGGCCAGCCAGCCGTTGTGGCCGATCTCGGTGCCGAGGAGGAGGCCGCGCAGCGTCTCGATGGCGGGAGTGAAGGGCTGGTACTCGGCGATCGGCCGGAACCAGCCGGGCATCGAGTCGACCGGGGTGAAGGCGCTGGACAGCAGCGGCAGCAGGATCAGCGGCAGCGCGGTGTTGCTGGCGGCCTCGGCGTTCGGGCTGATCAGGCCCATGCCGACCGCGATCCAGGTGAGGGCCAGGGCGAACAGCACCAGCAGTCCGAAGGCGGCCAGCCACTCCACGACCGTGGCGTCCGTGGAGCGGAAGCCGATGGCCACACCCACGGCGCCCACCAGGACCACGCTCACCACCGACTGCAGCACGCTGCCGATGACATGCCCGACGAGCACCGAGGGCCGGTGGATCGCCATCGTGCGGAACCGGGCGATGATCCCCTCGGACATGTCGGTGGAGACGGACACCGCCGTCCCGATGGTGGTGCTGCCGATGGTCATCAGCAGCAGACCGGGGACGAGGTAGGCGACGTAAGCGGCGCGGTCCGGCGCACCGCCCGTGAGCCCGGCGCTCATCGTGTCGCCGAAGATGTAGACGAACAGCAGCAGCAGCATGATCGGCGTGAGCAGCAGGTTCAGCGTGAGGGACGGATAGCGCCGCGCGTGCAGGAGGTTGCGCCGCAGCATCGTGGACGAGTCCCGCAGGGCCAGGGACAGGTGGGTGCTCATCGGGCGTTCTCCTTGGTCTGGTGGGGGACCCGCGCGTCGCCGCCGGTCAGGGCGAAGAAGACGTCGTCGAGGTCGGGGGTGTGCACGGTCAGCTCGTCGGCCTCGATGCCGACCGAGTCCAGCCAGTCGAGGACGGCGCGCAGTTCACGCTGGCTGCCGTCGCTCGGCAGCCGGAGGGACAGGGACTCGTCGTCCTGGGTGCCCTCGCGCAGGGCGGCGACGGCGCTCCGGTACGCGGCCGGGTCGGTGAAGCGGAGCCGGATGTGCCCGCCCGGGATCAGGCGCTTGAGCTCGTCGGCCGTGCCCTCGGCGGCGATCCGGCCGTCGTTCAGCACGGCGATGCGGTCGGCCAGTTCATCGGCCTCCTCCAGGTACTGCGTGGTGAGGAAGACCGTGGTGCCGCCGGAGACCAGCTCCCTGATGATCTGCCACATGCTGTGCCGGGCCCGCGGGTCGAGCCCGGTGGTCGGCTCGTCGAGGAAGATGATCCGCGGGTCGCCGACCAGCGTCATGGCGATGTCCAGGCGCCGCTTCATGCCACCCGAGTAGGTGGACGCGGGCTTCGCCGCCGCCTCGACGAGGTCGAAGCGCTCCAGCAGTTCCGCCGCGACCCTGCGTCCCTCCTGCTTGGAGAGGTGGTGCAGGTCGGCCATGAGGAGCATGTTCTCCTCGCCGGTGATCAGGCCGTCCACCGCGGAGAACTGCCCGGTGACCCCGATCGCGGCGCGCACGGCCTGCGGTGCGGCGGCGAGGTCGTGCCCGCCGACCCGGACACTGCCGGCGTCGGCGGAGATCAGCGTGGAGAGGATCTTCACGACGGTGGTCTTGCCGGCGCCGTTCGGGCCCAGCAGGGAGAAGACGGTCCCCTCGGGGACGACCAGGTCGATGCCGTCGAGGACGAGCTTGTCGCCGTAGGACTTGCGCAGTCCGTGCGCGGCGATGGCCGGGTTGGTCATGGTGGGTTCTCCTGAAGAGGACGGGCGGTCAGAGGCTGCGGGCGGTGATGTCGCCGTAGGCGGTGGTGGCGCGGATGTTCAGGCCCGCGCCGGGGCCGGCGCTGTTCTTGAGGGCGTTGTGGACGCGGCCGTAGCCGGTGCCGGCGTCCAGGGAGGCGGAGACCCCGTGGGCGGCGCCGACCGTCACGTCGCCCATCTGGGTCTCCAGCACGACGGTGCCGCCGAGGGCCTCGGTGATCCGGATGTCGCCCTTCTGGGTGCTGATCTCGGCGGGGCCGTTGAGGCGGCCGACCGTGATGTCGCCGTCGTGGGCGGTGAGGCGGATGCTCGCGGCCTCGTCGAGCTTGATCGCGCCGCGCGCGCCGTCGAAGGTGACGTCCCCGAGCCGTCCGACGGCCCGGAACTCGGCGGCGGCCGACTTCGCCTCGACCCGCGAACCGGTGGGCACCTGGACCGTCACCTCGACGGCGCCGGAGGGGCCGAAGTACTGGTTCCGCGCCGCCGGAGCCGCGATGCGCAGGACGCCGTCGTCGTACTCGACCGTGACCTGTTCCGCCGCCCTCACGTCCCGGCGCTTGGCGGTGTCGACGGGCCGGATGTCGACGGTGGCGTCGGCGCGGTCGGCGGCGATGACCTGGACGCGCCCGGCGGGGATGTCGACGACGGCCGAGACCGGGGCGGTGGTGTCGAACTTGTTCATCGTGCTCTCCTCGTGTGCGGTCCGTTTCCGACATCGAAAACGCTACGTTGCATTCAAAGATCGGGCAACAAGCATGTTGCGAAGAAGAGTGATAATCGCAGTTCAGATGTAGGAAATTGTTGCAATGGCCGGTGATTTAACGCAATGACGCTTCGTGCGTGCGTTGCAATGGAGTGGCAGTGAACGCTATGCTGACGGCGTCAGGCAGCACATGGGAAGGGAGACCCCGATGCCGGGAGGCAGGCTCACCCAGCAGGAACGTCAGCAGATCGCCGTGGGTCTGGGCGACGGCCTCGCCTACGCGGAGATCGCCAGGCGCCTCGACCGCCCCACCTCGACGATCACCCGCGAGGTCCAGCGCAACGGCGGCCCCACCGGCTACCGCTCCGACCTGGCCCACCGCGCCACCGAGCGCCGCACCCACCGCCGCAGGCAGACCGCTCCCCGCGGCGCGCAGGCGGCCCCACTCCCGCACGGCCGCGACCCCGAGGCCGTGCGGGAGTACGAGGAGACGTTCACGACCCTGTTCATGGCGCAGGGTGTGCCCAAGATGATGGCCCGGGTGCTGACCAGCCTCTTCACCGCCGACGCGGGCAGCCTCACCGCCGCCGAACTCGTCGAGAAGCTCCAGGTCAGCCCGGCCTCCGTGTCCAAGGCGGTCGCCTTCCTCGAGGCCCAGGGCCTCATCCGCCGGGAACGCGACGAGCGCCGCCGCGAGCGCTACGTCGTCGACGACGACGTCTGGTACCAGTCGACGATCTCCAGTGCCCACGGCATCGCCCAGGTTGCCGACACCGCCCGCCAGGGCGTCACCGTCCTCGGCCCCGGCACCCCGGCCGCCGCCCGCCTGGAGAACATCGCCCGCTTCAGCGACTTCATCAGCGAGAGCATCCTGCGCGCCGCCGAACAGGTCCGCGAGGTGCTCTACACGAAGCCCGCGCCGCCGGCCCCGGAGGCCGAAGGACCCGGGTCCTGAGGGAGCGGTGACCCGCTGTCACACCCGGGCGGTACCGTCGGATCATGTCCAATCTGGCGGTGGTCGAAGGGGTACTCGAGCGCATCACGTACGCGAACGAGGAGAACGGCTACACGGTCGCCCGCGTCGACACCGGCCGCGGCGGCGGTGACCTCCTCACCGTCGTCGGCGCGCTGCTCGGCGCCCAGGTTGGCGAGTCCCTGCGGATGGAGGGCCGCTGGGGCTCCCATCCCCAGTACGGCAAGCAGTTCACTGTCGAGAACTACACCACCGTCCTCCCGGCCACCGTCCAGGGCATCCGCCGCTACCTCGGCTCCGGTCTGGTCAAGGGCATCGGACCGGTCTTCGCCGACCGGATCACCCAGCACTTCGGCCTGGACACCCTGACGATCATCGAGGAGGAGCCCAAGCGGCTCATCGAGGTCCCCGGGCTCGGCCCGAAGCGGACCAGGAAGATCGCCGACGCCTGGGAGGAACAGAAGGCGATCAAGGAGGTCATGCTCTTCCTCCAGACCGTCGAGGTGTCCACCTCCATCGCCGTGCGCATCTACAAGAAGTACGGCGACGCCTCCATCTCCGTCGTGAAGAACCAGCCCTACCGGCTCGCCGCCGACGTCTGGGGCATCGGCTTCCTCACCGCCGACAAGATCGCCCAGTCCGTCGGCATCCCGCACGACAGCCCGGAGCGGGTCAAGGCGGGCCTGCAGTACGCGCTGTCCCAGTCGAGCGACCAGGGCCACTGCTATCTCCCCGAGGAACGGCTGATCGCCGACGCGGTGAAGCTGCTCCAGGTCGACACCGGGCTCGTCATCGAGTGCCTCGCCGAACTGGCCGTGCCGGACGAGGAGGGCGGCGACCCGGGCGTCGTGCGGGAGAAGGTGCCCGGGGAGCACGGCGAGTCCGTCACCGCCGTCTACCTCGTCCCCTTCCACCGCGCCGAACTCTCCCTCGCCGCCCAGCTGCTGCGCCTGCTGCGCACCGAGGAGGACCGGATGCCGTCGTTCCGGGACGTGGCCTGGGACAAGGCGCTGGCCTGGCTGAAGGGCCGTACCGGCACCGAGCTCGCCCCCGAGCAGGAGGCCGCCGTCAAGCTGGCGCTGACCAAGAAGGTCGCCGTGCTGACCGGCGGCCCCGGCTGCGGCAAGTCCTTCACCGTGCGCTCGGTCGTCGAACTGGCCCGCGCCAAGAAGGCGAAGGTCGTCCTCGCCGCTCCCACCGGCCGCGCCGCCAAGCGCCTCGCCGAACTCACCGGCGCCGAGGCCTCCACCGTGCACCGCCTGCTGGAGCTCAAGCCCGGCGGGGACGCGGCCTACGACCGGGACCGGCCGCTGGACGCCGACCTGGTGGTGGTGGACGAGGCGTCGATGCTGGACCTGCTGCTCGCCAACAAGCTGGTGAAGGCCGTCCCGCCGGGGGCTCATCTCCTCTTCGTCGGGGACGTCGACCAGCTGCCCAGCGTCGGGGCGGGGGAGGTGCTCCGGGACCTGCTGGCCGACGGCAGCCCCGTCCCCGCCGTCCGCCTCACCCGGGTCTTCCGCCAGGCCCAGCAGTCCGGGGTGGTCACCAACGCGCACCGGATCAACTCCGGGCAGCACCCCGTCACCGACGGCATGAAGGACTTCTTCCTCTTCGTCGAGGACGACACCGAGGAGGCCGGACGACTGACGGTGGACGTGGCTGCACGGCGGATTCCGGCCAAGTTCGGGCTCGACCCGCGCCGGGACGTCCAGGTGCTCGCGCCCATGCACCGGGGCCCCGCCGGCGCCGGCACCCTCAACGGCCTGCTCCAGCAGGCCATCACGCCCGGTCGCCCCGATCTGCAGGAGAAGCGGTTCGGCGGGCGGGTCTTCCGCGTCGGCGACAAGGTCACCCAGATTCGCAACAATTACGACAAGGGCGCGAACGGCGTCTTCAACGGCACCGTCGGCGTGGTCACCTCGCTCGACCCGGTCGACCAGCGGCTGACGGTCCGCACGGACGAGGACGAGGAGGTGCCGTACGAGTTCGACGAACTGGACGAGCTGGCGCACGCGTACGCGGTCACCATCCACCGCTCCCAGGGCAGCGAGTACCCGGCGGTGGTGATCCCGGTCACCACGGGCGCGTGGATGATGCTCCAGCGCAATCTGCTCTACACGGCCGTCACCCGGGCGAAGCGGCTGGTCGTGCTCGTCGGCTCGCGCAAGGCGATCGGACAGGCGGTGCGCACGGTGTCGGCGGGACGGCGCTGCACGGCCCTGGACTTCAGGCTCGCACCACGCGCGCTGGAGGTCTGAGTGCCACCCTCTGGCCCGGTGAGAGCCCTGCTCTCAGCCTGGTTCTGGGAGGGGTGAGAGAAATTTGATCGATCAAACGAGTCGTAAAGGTCACAGAGCCCTTCCGGATGCCGGTCCGTAGGGGGCAGGATGAGCAGGTTGGCGGCACTGAGTGCCGTCAATAAGCCCAATGGTCGACCCCGAGTGCACTCTCATGCGCCAAATGGGGGATGGTAGAGACAGTCAGGGCAACCTCGAAGAAGAGGCACAACGTCGGTGAGGGAAGACGTGAGCGACAACTCTGTAGTACTGCGGTACGGCGACGGCGAGTACACCTACCCGGTGATCGACAGCACCGTCGGCGACAAGGGCTTCGACATCGGCAAGCTCCGCGCCCAGACCGGTCTGGTGACCCTGGACAGCGGCTATGGCAACACGGCCGCCTATAAATCCGCCATCACCTACCTCGACGGCGAGCAGGGCATCCTCCGGTACCGCGGCTACCCGATCGAGCAGCTGGCCGAGCGCTCCACCTTCCTGGAGGTCGCCTACCTGCTGATCAACGGCGAGCTGCCCACCGTCGACGAGCTGAGCACGTTCAAGAACGACATCACGCAGCACACCCTGCTGCACGAGGACGTCAAGAACTTCTACAAGGGTTTCCCGCGTGACGCCCACCCGATGGCGATGCTGTCCTCGGTGGTCTCCGCGCTGTCGACCTTCTACCAGGACAGCCACAACCCGTTCGACGAGAAGCAGCGGAACCTCTCCACCATCCGCCTGCTCGCCAAGCTGCCGACCATCGCGGCCTACGCGTACAAGAAGTCGATCGGCCACCCCTTCGTCTACCCGCGCAACGACCTCGGCTACGTCGAGAACTTCCTGCGCATGACCTTCTCGGTGCCGGCCCAGGAGTTCGAGCTGGACCCGGTCGTCGTCGCCGCGCTCGACAAGCTGCTGATTCTGCACGCGGACCACGAGCAGAACTGTTCGACCTCCACGGTCCGTCTGGTGGGCTCCTCGCAGGCGAACATGTTCGCCTCGATCTCGGCCGGCATCAGCGCCCTGTGGGGCCCGCTGCACGGCGGCGCCAACCAGTCCGTACTGGAGATGCTGGAGGGCATCCAGGCCTCCGGCGGTGACGTCGACTCCTTCATCCGCAAGGTGAAGAACAAGGAGGACGGCGTCCGTCTGATGGGCTTCGGCCACCGGGTCTACAAGAACTTCGACCCGCGCGCCAAGATCATCAAGGCTGCCGCGCACGACGTCCTCTCGGCCCTCGGCAAGTCCGACGAGCTGCTGGACATCGCCCTGAAGCTGGAGGAGCACGCGCTCTCCGACGACTACTTCGTCTCGCGCAGCCTCTACCCGAACGTCGACTTCTACACCGGCCTGATCTACCGGGCCATGGGCTTCCCGACCGAGATGTTCACGGTCCTGTTCGCCCTCGGCCGCCTTCCGGGCTGGATCGCCCAGTGGCACGAGATGATCAAGGAGCCGGGTTCCCGCATCGGCCGCCCGCGCCAGATCTACACGGGCGTGGTGGAGCGCGACTTCGTTCCGGTAGAGGAGCGCTGATCGATCCGAGCGCCCAGGCACCCCTGGGCGCTCGGCGCGGAAGTACCAGGCAAGAAGAAGGCGCCCTGGCGCCGGTCCCCCCACGGGCCGACGTCCAGGGCGCCTTCCCATGTCCCGGTGCGGATTCCCCCCACGGGATCCGGCCGGGCGTCTGTGAGGACAGCGCCTGAATCGCTGTTGTCCGGTGCTGCGTTGAGCAGAACCAGTGGAACTCGTCGTACTACTGCCTGTGCGGTCTGCCGGGACAACGCACGCTCGGGAGGGCCGCTCAAAGCTCCCCGGGGTGCGTGCCCCGGCAACGCATCTCTGAGGAAGTCCCCCAAGACATCCCCAGATGCCGGTTCGCGCCCCCCAAGACGCATACCGACATCGCCAACTTAGACCTTCGAACCCCTTCGATGGTTACGTTCACATCACTGTGATCTGCGTCTCTTGCATTTGTCCGTTAACTGCGCAAGAGCCCGGATACAGCGACGGGACCCAAGCGTAAGGATGATGCGCGAGGCTTGTGAAGAGCTTATGTGAGGCTCGCGCCTGACTCCAGAGGGGCCCCTAACGGAAAGTCCGCAGTCGCAGGCTGTTGGTCACCACGAACACCGACGAGAAGGCCATCGCCGCCCCCGCGATCATCGGGTTCAGCAGGCCGGCCGCGGCCAGCGGCAGCGCGGCCACGTTGTAGCCGAACGCCCAGACGAGATTGCCCTTGATCGTCGCGAGGGTCCGCCGGGACAGCCGGATCGCGTCCGCGGCGACCCGCAGGTCCCCGCGCACCAGTGTCAGATCCCCGGCCTCGATCGCCGCGTCCGTCCCGGTCCCCATCGCCAGCCCCAGGTCCGCGGTGGCGAGCGCCGCCGCGTCGTTGACGCCGTCCCCGACCATGGCGACCGTCCGCCCCTCGCCCTGCAACCGCCGCACCGCCGCGACCTTCTCCTCGGGCAGCACCTCCGCGATCACCTGCTCGATCCCGACGCTCTTCGCCACCGCCTCGGCCACCGCCCGGTTGTCCCCGGTCAGCAGTACCGGCGTGAGGCCCAGTGCGCGCAGCCGCCGTACGGCCTCGGCGCTGGTCTCCTTGACCGTGTCGGCGACCGCCAGCACGGCCCGCGCCGCCCCCTCCCAGCCGACGACCACGGCCGTACGCCCGTCCCGCTCGGCCTCGTCCCGGGCGCGGACCAGTTCCTCGGGCAGGGTGGGGAACAGGCGCCCCACGGCGACCTCATGGCCCTCGACGCGCCCTCGTACGCCCCGCCCGGGGACGTTCTCGAAGTGCTCGGCCACGGGGAGCGCCCCGACCCGCTCCTCGGCGCCCGCGGCGACGGCACGGGCGACCGGGTGCTCGGAGGCGTGTTCCAGGGAGCCCGCGAGCCGCAGCGCCTGCCGCTCGTCGGTGCCTTCGGCGACGTACACCTCGTGCAGGGTCATCCGGCCCGTCGTCACCGTGCCGGTCTTGTCGAGGACGACGGTGTCGACGCGGCGGGTGGATTCCAGCACCTCCGGGCCCTTGATCAGGATGCCGAGCTGGGCGCCGCGCCCGGTGCCGACCATCAGCGCGGTCGGCGTGGCGAGACCCAGGGCGCACGGGCAGGCGATGATCAGGACGGCGACGGCCGCGGTGAACGCGTCCACGGTGTCACCGGTGGCGCCCAGCCAGCCGCCGAAGGTGGCGACCGCGAGGAAGAGGACCACCGGTACGAACACCGCGGAGATCCGGTCGGCGAGCCGCTGCACCTCGGCCTTGCCGTTCTGCGCGTCCTCCACCATCCGCGCCATCCGCGCCAGCCGGGTGTCGGCGCCGACCCGGGTGGCCTCGACGACCAGCCGGCCGCCGGCGTTGACGGTCGCGCCGGTGACGGCGTCGCCGACCGCCACGTCCGCCGGCACGGACTCGCCGGTCAGCATCGAGGCGTCCACCGCCGAGGTGCCCTCGACGACGGTGCCGTCGGTGGCGATCTTCTCCCCGGGTCGTACGACGAACCGGTCCCCGACCGTCAGTTCGGCCACCGGGATCCGCTGCTCGCGCCCGTCCCGCAGGACCGCCACGTCCTTGGCGCCCAGTTCCATCAGCGCCCTCAGCGCCGCCCCGGCGCGCCGCTTGGCGCGGGCCTCCAGATAGCGGCCGAGCAGGATGAAGGCGACGACCCCGGAGGCCACTTCGAGGTAGATCGCCGAGGCGCCGTCCATCCCGCCCACGGTGAGCCGGAAGCTCTCCCGCATTCCGGGCATGCCCGCGTCCCCGAGGAACAGCGCCCACAGCGACCAGCCGAACGCGGCCAGCGTGCCGACCGAGACCAGGGTGTCCATGGTCGCGGCGCCGTGCCGGGCGTTGGTCCAGGCGGCCCGGTGGAAGGGCAGGCCGCCCCAGACGACGACCGGGGCGGCGAGGGTGAGGGCCAGCCACTGCCAGTTGTCGAACTGGAGCGCGGGGACCATCGAGAGCAGCACGACGGGCGCGGCGAGCAGCGCGGAGACGGTGAAGCGCTGCCGGTAGTCGGCGAGTTCGGGGTCCTGCGGGGCTTCGTCCGGGGCCTCCTCCGCGACCGGCGCGGCCGGTTGGGGCTCCTCGGCCGTGTACCCGGTCCTCACCACCGTCGCGATCAGGTCCGCGACCTCGACCCCCTCGACGTAGGTGATCTTCGCCTTCTCGGTGGCGAAGTTGACGGTGGCGCTGACCCCCTCCATCCGGTTGAGCTTCTTCTCGACCCGGGCGGCGCAGGAGGCGCAGGTCATCCCGCCGATCAGCAGCTCTACTTCGGAGCCGGGCGTTATCGGGGCCTGGACGGTGGCGGACATGGGCCGGGACTCCCCGGGTTCAGAGGGCGCCGACGAGCTCGAAGCCGGCCTCGTCGACGGCGGCGCGCACGGCGTCCTCGTCGAGGGCGGCCTCGGAGATGACGGTGACCTCGCCGGTGGAGGCGACGGCCTTGACGGAGCTGACACCGGGGAGCTCGGAGATCTCGCCGGAGACAGCGCCCTCGCAGTGTCCGCAGCTCATCCCGCTGACCTTGTAGACGGCGCTGACGCTCATGGTGTTCTCCTCGTGGAGGCGGTTGGGGCTCACGGGGTCCCCGGGGACCCCATACCACCCACCGTATACCCCTACGGGGTACTCCTCCAACAACGGTCGCCGCGGCCCGGTGAACGCGCCCGGGTGCGGCGGATTCGGCGGTGAGTCGCGGACAGCGTAGGCGAATTGGGCTGATTTGCCAGAACCCTATGGTAGGTACCCCCTATGTCGCAGTCCGGGACGCTCATCCTGATCATGTCCATCGCGGTGCTGGCGCCGCTGCTCGCGCACGGGGTGAGCCGCCTCCTGCCGGTCCCGCTCGTCATCTTCGAGATCGCCCTCGGCATCCTCGTCGGCCCGGACGTACTGGGCTGGGCGGGGGACGGTGAGGTCATCGACACCCTCGCCAACCTCGGCCTGGCGATGCTGATCTTTCTCGCCGGTTACGAGATCGAGTTCGACAAGGTCCGCGGAGAGCCCCTGAAGCGCTCCGTGGCGGCCTGGCTGATCGCGCTGGCGGTCGGCCTGGGCCTGGCCACCCTGATCTCCGGCTTCGACCGGGGCGTCTACATCGGCACGGCCCTGACCAGTACGGCCCTCGGCACCGTCCTGCCGCTGCTGCGGGACGCCGGGGACCTGCGGTCCCGGTTCGGCACGGTGACGACGGCCTTCGGCGCGGTGGGGGAGTTCGGCCCGATCATCGCCATCGCCCTTCTCCTGAGCGGCCGTTCACCGGGCCGCTCGACGGCGGTACTGGTCGCGTTCGCGCTGCTGACGGCGGTGGCGGTGTGGTGGGCGACGCGCCCGCGGCCGGCGTGGTTCTCCCGGGTGGTCGAGGTGACCCTGCACACCAGCGGCCAGTTCGCCGTACGCATGGTGGTGCTGCTGCTCGCGGCCATGCTCGGCCTGGCCGAGGCAATGGGCCTGGACACCCTCCTCGGCGCCTTCGCGGCAGGCGTGATCGCGCGGCTGATCCTGCACGGCTCGGCACCCGAGAGCGCGGAACCGGTGATGGAGAAGGTCGAGGCGATGGGCTTCGGCTTCCTGGTCCCGGTCTTCTACGTCGTCACGGGCATCGAGTTCGACCTGTCCGCCCTGCTCTCGGGCGGCCGGGCACTGCTGCTCCTGCCGCTGTTCCTGGCGCTGTTCCTGCTGGTCCGCGGCCTCCCGGTGTACGCCCTGGCCCCGCGCGACCTGACCCGCCGAGACCGCAAGGCCCTGACACTGTTCGCCGCCACGGCCCTCCCCCTGGTCGTGGCGATCACGACGATCGGCGTCGACGAGGGAACGATGCGCACGGACGAGGCGGCGGCGCTGGTGGGGGCCGCGATGGTGTCGGTCCTGGTCTTCCCGCTGGTGGGGTTGAGGCTGCGGGGTGAGCGGGAAGAGCGCAGGGAGCCGGCGCGGCAGCCGGAGTCCTGGTGACCCGAGGCCGGCTTCCGGCTTTCACCTCGAAGGAAGGGAGCCCCGATGCGAGCCGTGGTCTTCGAGAAGTACGGCGAACCCGCCGACGTACGCGAGGTGAGCGACCCCCGCCCGGCCGAGCACGGAGTCGTCGTACGGGTCGAGGCCACCGGCCTGTGCCGCAGCGACTGGCACGGCTGGCAGGGCCACGACCCCGACATCACGCTCCCGCACGTGCCCGGCCATGAACTCGCCGGTGTCGTGGTGGAGACCGGCTCCCGAGTCACCCGCCGGCGCTCCGGCGACCGGGTCACCGTCCCCTTCGTCTGCGCCTGCGGAAGCTGCGCCGCCTGCGCGGCGGGCGACCAGCAGGTGTGCGAGCGGCAGACCCAGCCCGGCTTCACCCACTGGGGCTCCTTCGCCCAGTACGTGGCGCTGGACCACGCCGACGTGAACCTCGTCGCGATCCCCGACGGCCTGTCGTACGCCACCGCGGCAGCGCTCGGCTGCCGGTTCGCCACCGCGTTCCGGGCGGTCGTGCAGCAGGGCCGGCTCGCCGCGGGGGAGTGGGTGGCGGTGCACGGCTGCGGCGGGGTGGGCCTGTCGGCGGTGATGATCGCGGCGGCCGCGGGGGCCCGCGTGGTCGCGGTCGACGTGTCGCCCCGGGCCCTGGACCTGGCCCGCGAGTTCGGCGCGGTGGCCTGTGTGGACGCGACGAGCGTGCCGGACCCGGCCGAGGCGGTCCGCGAGCTGACCGGCGGCGGCGCCCACCTCTCCCTCGACGCCCTCGGCTCGCCCGCCACCTGCGCGGCCTCGGTGAACGGACTGCGCCGCCGCGGCCGGCACGTCCAGGTGGGGCTGCTGCCCTCGCCCGACGGCACGACCCCCGTCCCCATGGCCCGCGCCATCGGATGGGAACTGGAGATCCTCGGCAGCCACGGCATGGCCGCCCACACCTATCCGCCGATGCTGGAACTGGTCGGCTCCGGAGTGCTGCGCCCCGACCTCCTGGTCACCCGGACCATCAGCCTGGCCGAGACCCCGGCCGCGCTCGCGGCGATGGGCACGGCACCAGGATCGGGCGTCACGGTCATCGAACCCTGGGCCTGAACCGCACCCCAGGGCACCCCTACGGACCGTCACCGGTCCTCTTTTCGGCCACGGTTGCCCGGGCGGGAGGCGACCCAGGCCCGGACGGTGTCGGCGTACCAGAAGGGCTTGCCGCCCTCCACATGGTCGGGCGGCGGCAGCAGCCCGTGCTTGCGGTACGACCGCACGGTGTCCGGCTGCACCTTGATGTGCGCCGCGATCTCCTTGTACGACCAGAGCCGACGGTCCGTCATCGGTTGCACCTCCCCGCGCGCGCCACGGCGCCGGCCGGGAACGGCCGTCGGGGGTACCGGGCGCTGCGCTGGCGATCACCAAGCCTGTGCCCGGTCAACGACGCTCAGTGACCGCGAGGCAGGGGCTGTGCACGGCGTGTGACGCAAGACCCGCGTAAGCGCGACATGTGTGACACAGGAGGGTCGTTTGTGACACAGGTGCCGCAAAGGCGTGCGCGGGCGCGTGGGCGCGGCGCGTTGACGACGCCGTGGGGACATGGCAGGGCGGGCCGGACCCGCTGCGTCGGGTCCGGCCCGCCGGTTCCCCCGCCACCTCGGCTCCCGGGCTCGAGGCCAGGCGCTCAGCGTGCCGGGGGAGATCCGCTCAGGTCTTGGAAAAAACCGCACTGCCGCCGGGGTCGAGCACCAGGCTGGTGGCCTCACCGGCCATCCGGTCGTCCGCCGGTGCCCCGACGGGCAGCCGGCGCGCCGTGGCGAACTCCCGGGGCGTGCACCCCGTCATCGTCTTGAACTCGCCGCTCAGATGGGCCTGGTCATAGAAGCCGCAGGCCGCCGCGGTCTCCGCGGCACCGCGACCGGCCGCCAGCAGCCGCCGGGCCCGTTGCAGCCGCAGCACCCGGGCCGCCGCCTTCGGGCCCAGGCCGATCTGCTCCCGGAACCGGTTCTCCAGATGCCGAGGACTCCACCCCACCTCCTCGGCGAGCCGCGGCACGGGCATCGCCCCACCGGTCCGCACCAGCTCCGACCAGGCCCGCACGACCCGCCGCGAACTGGGCACCCCGGCCGCCCGCCAGCGGGTGAACACCTCGTCCAGCAGCGCGAACCGCTCGCCCCAGCCGGGCAACGCGGCGAGCGCGCCGGCGAGTTCGCCGACCCCGCCGGTCAGCGTGTGCGGCAGTTCGTCGGGGTCGACGGTACGGTCGGCCAGCTCGTACTGCGGCGTCCCGAACAGCGGGAACGCGGCCCACGGAGTCAGCAGCACCTCGATCCCGGCCAGCCGCCCCGCGTGCTCCCCGACGGCCGGGGTGGTGGTGGGCCCGCAGTACAGGGACGCGAACGCCTCGGGCGCCCGCCCGCCCCGGGAGATCCGCACGGACTCCCCGAACGACAGCAGCAGCGTGGCCGCCCCGATCGGGGTCTCGAGCCGTCGCCGAGGCCGCTCGAAGCCGAGCCGGAACCCGCGATAACTGATGACCCCGGGCCGCAGCCGTGGATGGGGCAGGGCGAGCGCGAACTCCCAGGAGCCGGAGGCGCCCTGGCCGCGAAGAATGCGCACGAGTCCTCCTCCCGCGGGCCATGACAGCACGTGGCCCCGCAAGAAGCGACCCCCGAGCCCTCAGAACCCCACCCAAAGAACTAGTCCGAATGTCCGGACAAAATATTGACAGCGCTCCGCGTGCGGGCTAGAACACGGGGAGAGCCGATACGAAGGGAACGCGATGGCGTACGACCTCATCACCATGGGGCGGATCGGTGTGGACCTCTATCCGCTGCAGACCGGCGTCCCCCTCCCGCAGGTCGCCTCCTTCGGCAAGTTCCTCGGCGGCTCGGCGGCGAACGTCGCGGTCGCCGCCGCCCGCCTGGGCCGGAACACCGCCGTCATCACCCGTACCGGCGACGACCCCTTCGGCACCTACCTCCACGAGGCCCTGCGGGACTTCGGCGTCGACGACCGCTGGGTCACCCCCGTCCCCGGCCTGCCCACCCCGGTGACGTTCTGCGAGGTGTTCCCGCCGGACGACTTCCCGCTGTACTTCTACCGGCAGCCCAAGGCGCCGGACCTGGAGATCGACGCCCACGACCTCGACCTCGACGCCGTCCGGGAGGCCCGGATCTTCTGGGTGACCGGTACGGGCCTGAGCGAGGAGCCCAGCCGTACGGCGACCCTGGCGGCACTGGCGCATCGCGCGAAGTCGGGGATCACGGTCTTCGACCTGGACTGGCGCCCCATGTTCTGGGGCGACCCGGCCCAGGCCCGCCCCTTCTACCGCGAGGCCCTGAAGCACACGACGGTGGCCGTGGGAAACCTGGACGAGGTGGAGGTGGCGACGGGAGTCCGCGAACCCCACGCGGCGGCCCGCGCGCTCCTGGACGCCGGAGTGGAACTAGCGGTGGTGAAACAGGGCCCGAAAGGCGTCCTGGCGGTGAGCCGCGACGGCGACCAGGCCGAGGTCCCCCCACTCCCCGTGACCGTCCTGAACGGCCTGGGCGCGGGCGACGCCTTCGGCGGCTCCCTCTGCCACGGCCTGCTCTGCGCCTGGGACCTGGAGACCACCATGCGCCACGCCAACGCGGCAGGCGCGATCGTGGCCTCCCGCCTGGAATGCTCCTCGGCGATGCCGACGCCGGACGAGGTGAGGGCAGCCCTGACGGCAGGAGCGGTCATGGCCCCAGCGCCCGCCGACGGCGAAACCGAGGCCGACCGGTGAGCATCGACATCGCGGCGCTGGTGGACACCCGCACCCGTCACCCCGAGGCCATCGCGCAGGCCGCGGCGCGCCGCCGCAGGCGGCCCCTGCTCGACAGCGGCGGCCGGCTGATGATCGTCGCCGCCGATCACCCCGCCCGCGGCGCCCTCGGTGTGGGGGACCGCAAGTTCGCCATGGCCAACCGTGCCGACCTGCTGGAACGCCTCTGCCTCGCCCTGTCCCGCCCGGGCGTCGACGGAGTCCTCGCCACCGCCGACATCCTCGACGACCTCCTCCTGCTCGGCGCCCTCGACGACCGTGTCGTGATGGGCTCGATGAACCGAGGCGGTCTCCAGGGCGCGAGCTTCGAACTCGACGACCGCTTCACCGGCCACCGCCCCGAGGACATCCACCGCCTCGGTTTCGACGCCGGCAAGCTGCTGCTCCGCATCGACTACGACGACCCGGGCTCCCTCAACACCCTGGAGTCCACCGCCCGCGCCGTCGACGAGATGGCGGCCCGCCAACTCCCGGTGTTCGTGGAGCCGTTCATCAGCCGTCGCACCCCCGACGGGAAACTCCGCAACGATCTGTCCGCCGACGCCGTCACCCGGTCCATCGCCATCGCCTCGGGCCTCGGCGGGAGTTCGGCGTACACCTGGCTCAAGGTCCCGGTCACGGACAACCCGGACGACATGGCCCAGGTCATGGAGACATCCACGCTGCCCGCCGTGCTCCTCGGCGGCGACATCGGGGACGACCAGGACGCGGCCTACGAGAAGTGGCGCGGCGCCCTCCAGCTCCCCACCGTGCGCGGCCTGGTGGTCGGCCGTTCGCTGCTGTATCCGGCGGACGGCGATGTGGCCGCCGCCGTGGACACCGCCGTAGGACTGCTGTGAGGGCCGCATGACCGACAGCCGTAGGACCGAGAGCGAGCTCTACGTCCCCGGGGGTTCGACCGCGGACGCCCACCACGCGCTCGACATCGACCCCGCGCGGGCCGGGTGGACGTACTCCAGTCTGCGCGTCGTCGAGCTCGCCCCGGGCGGCACGCACACCTTCACCACCGGGGACAGCGAGTGGATCGTCCTGCCCCTCAATGGTGGATGTACCGTGCAAACAGAACTGAACGAGTTCCAACTCCTGGGCCGGGGGGACGTGTTCGCGTCGGTCACCGACTTCGCGTACGTACCCCGAGACGCCCGGGTCCAGATCGCCTCCGGCGCGGGTGGCCGCTTTGCTTTGGCAGGAGCAAGGTGCGAGCGACGACTCCCCGCCCGCTACGGCCCCGCGCCGGAGGTCCCCATGGAGGAGCGCGGCAGCGGAAACCGCACGCGGTACGTCCGCAACTTCGCCTCCGCCGACGCCTTCGAGTGCGACAGGCTCATCGCCGTCGAAGTGATCACCCCCGGCGGCAACTGGTCCTCGTACCCGCCGCACAAGCACGACGAGAACCGGCCCGGCGAGGAGTCGGAGCTGGAGGAGATCTACTACTTCGAGATCGAGGGACCGCACGGCTTCGGCTACCAGCGGGTCTCCCCCTCCCGCGAAGGCGGCTCCGACGTGCTCGCTGAGGTCCGTTCCGGTGATGTCGTGCTCGTCCCGGACGGCTGGCACGGCCCGTCGATCGCCCAGCCCGGCCACGACATGTACTACCTGAACGTCATGGCGGGGCCGGGGGAGACCCGGGAGTGGCGGATCTGCTTCCACCCCGACCACACGGAGGGCTACCGATGACCATCAGGCTCACGGTCGCACAGGCGCTCGTGCGCTTCCTGGCCGCCCAGCACACCGAGCGCGACGGCGTACGGCACCGGCTCATCGGCGCGACCTGGGGCATCTTCGGCCACGGGAACGTCGCCGGGCTGGGCCAGGCGCTGGTCGAGGCCGCCGATGTGATGCCGTACCACCAGGGCCGTAACGAGCAGTCGATGGTGCACGCGGCCGTTGGATACGCCCGCCAGTCCAACCGGCTGTCCACGCACGCCGTGACGACCTCCATCGGACCCGGCGCCACCAACCTCGTCACCGGCGCCGCCCTCGCCACCATCAACCATCTGCCGGTCCTGCTGCTGCCCGGCGACATCTTCGCCACCCGCCCCGCCGACCCGGTGCTCCAGCAACTGGAGGTGCCGTACGCGGGCGACATCAGCGTCAACGACTGTCTGCGCCCGGTGTCGAAGTACTTCGACCGGGTCACCCGCCCCGAGGCCCTGATCCCGGCCGTCCTCCAGGCCGTACGCGTGCTCACCGACCCGGTGGAGACCGGCGCCGTCACGCTCGCGCTGCCCCAGGACGTGCAGGCCGAGGCCTACGACTGGCCGGAGGAGTTCTTCGCCGACCGCGTCTGGGCCGTACGGCGTCCCGGGGCCGACCCGACCGAGCTGGCCGAGGCCGCCACCGCGATCCGCGCCGCCCGGCGGCCCCTCGTCGTGGCCGGCGGCGGGGTCCACCACAGCCGGGCGGAGGAGGCGCTGGCGGAGTTCGCCCGCACGACCGGCATCCCGGTGGCCTCCACCCAGGCCGGCAAGGGCTCCCTGCGCTTCGACCATCCGCAGGACGTCGGCGGCATCGGCCACACCGGCACCGCGACCGCCGACGAGCTGGCCCGCACCGCGGACCTGGTGATCGGCGTCGGCACCCGGTACACCGACTTCACCACCGCCTCCGGCACCCTCTTCCAGAACCCGGACGTCCGGTTCCTCAACCTCAACATCGCGCCCTTCGACGGCCACAAGCTCGCCGGGATGCCGCTGGTCGCGGACGCCCGCAGCGGCCTCCAGGAACTCACGGCGGCCCTGGCCACCCACGGGCACCGGGTGCCCGCCGCCTACGTCACCGAGTACGGCGAGGACAAGGAGGCCTGGGAGCGCCGCGTCGACGCCTGCTTCGACGCCCCGGAGCCGGACGTTCGCCCGACCCAGCCGCAGGTCGTCGGCGCGCTGGACGCGCTCGTGGACGAGTCGGACGTGATCATCAACGCGGCCGGTTCGCTCCCCGGCGATCTGCACAAGCTCTGGCGGGCCCGCTCGGCCGACCAGTACCACCTGGAGTACGGCTACTCCTGCATGGGCTACGAGATCCCGGCGGCCATCGGCGTGAAGCTCGCCGCCCCGGACCGGCCCGTGTGGGCGCTGGTCGGCGACGGCACCTATCTGATGATGCCGACCGAGATCGTCACCGCCGTGCAGGAAGGCGTCGCCATCAAGGTGCTGCTCGTGCAGAACCACGGGTACGCGTCCATCGGAGGGCTCTCGGAGTCGGTGGGCGGCGAGCGGTTCGGCACCGCCTACCGCTACCCGGCGGAGGACGGCACCTACACGGGTGCCCCGCTCCCCGTCGACCTCGCCGCCAACGCGGCCAGCCTCGGCATGCGGGTGCTGCGCGCGAAGACGGTGCGTGACCTGCGCGAGGCGCTCGCCGAGGCGCGGGCCGCCGACATTCCCACATGTGTCTACGTGGAGACCGAAACGGCAGACACAGTGTCGGGCGCGCCCGAGGCGCAGGCCTGGTGGGATGTTCCTGTGGCCGAGACCGCGACCCGACCGTCGGCGGTCAAGGCCCGCGAGGAGTACGACCGGCACGTCTCAGCTCGACGCCGCCATCTGTGAAGGAGTAACTGGGCATGACGAAGATCGTCAACCACTGGATCGGCGGCAAGACCGCCGAAGGCGCGTCGGGCAACTACGGGCCGGTCACCGACCCGGCCACCGGCGCGGTCACCACGAAGGTCGCGTTCGCCTCGGTCGACGAGGTCGACGCCGCCGTACAGGCCGCGAAGGACGCCTTCGTGACCTGGGGCCAGTCCTCCCTGGCCCAGCGCACCACGATCCTGTTCAAGTTCCGGGCGCTGCTGGACGCCAACCGGGACGCCATCGCCGAGCTGATCACCGCCGAGCACGGCAAGGTGCACTCCGACGCCCTCGGCGAGGTCGCCCGCGGCCTGGAGATCGTCGACCTCGCCTGCGGTATCAACGTGCAGCTCAAGGGCGAGCTGTCGACGCAGGTCGCGAACCGCGTCGACGTGGCCGCGATCCGCCAGCCGCTCGGTGTCGTCGCGGGCATCACGCCGTTCAACTTCCCGGCGATGGTCCCGATGTGGATGTTCCCGATCGCCATCGCGACCGGCAACACCTTCGTGCTGAAGCCGAGCGAGAAGGACCCCTCGGCGTCCGTCAAGATCGCCGAGCTGCTGGCCGAGGCCGGTCTGCCCGACGGCGTCTTCAATGTCGTCCACGGCGACAAGGTGGCCGTCGACCGCCTGCTGGAGCACCCGGACGTCAAGGCCGTCTCCTTCGTCGGCTCGACCCCGATCGCCCGCTACATCCACACCACCGCCTCCGCCAACGGCAAGCGCGTGCAGGCCCTCGGCGGCGCCAAGAACCACATGCTGGTCCTGCCCGACGCCGACCTGGACGCGGCGGCGGACGCGGCCGTCAGCGCCGCCTACGGCTCAGCGGGCGAGCGCTGCATGGCGATCTCCGCGGTGGTGGCGGTCGGCGCGATCGGCGACGAGCTGGTGGAGAAGATCCGCGAGCGCGCCGAGAAGATCAAGATCGGTCCGGGCAACGACCCGGCCTCCGAGATGGGCCCGCTGATCACCAAGGTCCACCGGGACAAGGTGGCGTCCTACGTCGAGGGCGCGGCGGCCGAGGGCTGCGAGGTCGTCCTGGACGGCACCGGCTACACGGTCGACGGCTTCGAGGACGGCCACTGGATCGGCATCTCGCTCCTCGACAAGGTGCCGACCAGCGCGAAGGCGTACCAGGACGAGATCTTCGGCCCGGTGCTGTGCGTGCTGCGCGCGGAGACGTACGAGGAGGGCGTGGCCCTCATCAACGCCTCGCCGTTCGGCAACGGCACCGCGATCTTCACCCGGGACGGCGGCGCCGCCCGTCGCTTCCAGCTGGAGATCGAGGCCGGCATGGTCGGCGTGAACGTCCCGATCCCGGTCCCCGTCGGCTACCACAGCTTCGGCGGCTGGAAGGACTCGCTCTTCGGCGACCACCACATCTACGGCAACGACGGCACGCACTTCTACACCCGCGGCAAGGTCGTCACGACCCGTTGGCCCGACCCGTCCGAGGCCCCGGCGGGCGTCGACCTGGGCTTCCCGCGCAACCACTGAGCGGACGGCCGAGCCCGGGCGCTTCTCACCGTGCCCGGGCTCGGCCGTGCCCGCTCACTGGCCGTTCTGCTCCTGGATCATCTCGGTGAGGTCGGCCGTCTGGGCGGCCGGCGGGGCGTCGATGTCCTTCGTGGCGCCGAACTTGGCGAAGTCCATGGAGACCGACAGGGTGCCCATGTCCTGCTTCAGGCGGACGGGCAGGTCCTTGTCGTTCACCCAGATGTCCATCTCCATCGTGGTGGCACCACCGGTCAGCGAGCCCATCATGCTGTCCTCGCCGCTGTAGGCCTCCTGGAACTGGCCCATGTCGCCCTCGTCGAGCACGGCGCGGTAGTGGGTCGCGCGCTGGCCGTTCACGGTCTCCGTGCCGAGGTTCTCGACGTCGCTCGCGTACTTCAGGCTCTTCAGGGAGGCCGTCGGGTTGCCCGCGTCGCCGCCGCCCTTGTAGGCCTGGCTGCCGCTGTCGCCGAACACGGCGGAGGAGTCGACCTTGATCCATTCCTTGCCCGCGATCGGGCCGGAGGCCTGCGCGTCGACGTCGTAGTAGTAGACGCCGTCGACGAGCAGACAGTGGATCGTCGGGTCGTCCTGGAGCGACTCCATCTGGGCGGCCTTGGTGTCCATGTGGATGTCGTAGGCCATGCCGTCGCCCCACGAGTACGTGCCGTCCATGGCTATCGGCGTGCCGGTGCCCAGGTCGGTCGACATCTTCACCTCGGCCGAGCCCAGCTCCTCGGTCCGGTCGGTGGCGCGGGACAGCGCCGCCATGATCTTGTCGGTGCTGGTGATCGCCTCGGCGGCCTTGTCCGTCGTCTCCTTGGCCGCCTCGGAACCGCATCCGGTGACCGCCACCAGGGCCGCCGTGAGCCCCACCCAGGCCGTGCTGTGCCGCAGCTTCATTTTCCTGCCCACCCCATCGCTGTGTCTTCGCTGTGCCTCAAAGGGACTCTAGCGGCAGCCTCTGACACGTCCGTATGCCGGACGTCGGCAGTTTTTTCGCCCTTCACGTTGCGGTTCCCGTACGGCGACAAAAAGCGCAACCGCTTGCCTGTTCTGCTGTTTACGCGATCACAAGGCCTTCGGAACCACGGATTCCGTAGGTAAACAACCATTGACGTGTTGGTTTTCGTCGGTGTTCCATGCAGCGCCGGGAGCGAACCGAGAAACAGACGAACGACAGAAGCCGCCGGAGGCGATAGGCGCTCCCGACCCCACCACCACCGCCGCACGACTCGATCGGAACCGCCGCATGACCGACACGCTGGAGAAGACCGTCGTCACCGAGGACGACGCATCGGCCCCCACACCGGAGCTGAAGCGTTCGATCGGGGTCATCGGCGGAACTCTGCTCACGCTCTCCTGCGTCACGCCCGCGTCCACCCTCTTCGTGGTGGTCCCCGACCTGTTCGGATCGCTCGGCACCGCCACCGCCCTCACCATCGCGATCGGCTCCCTGCTCTGCATCGCGGTCGCGTTCTGCTACTCCGAGCTGGGCACCCTCATCCCCAGCGCGGGCGGCGAGTACGCGATGGTCACCACGATGGCCGGACGGCTCGCCGGCTGGCTGGTCTTCGTGCTCTCCCTGCTGGTCGTGATGATCGTGCCCCCGGTCATCGCGATGGGCACGGCGGACTACCTCGCCCCGATCGTCGACCTCGACCCGTCGATGGCGGGCGCCGGCGTCATGCTGCTCGCCACCCTCGCCGGTCTGCTCGACCTGCGCGCCAACGCCTGGATCACCGGAGTCTTCCTGGTCCTGGAGGTCATCGCCGCGGCCGTCGTCGCGGTCCTCGGCTTCGCCCACGCCGAGCGCGGACCGGACAGCCTGGTCTCCCTCCAGGTGGCGGGCGCCGACGGCGGCGTGGACACCGTGACGGCCATGCTGATCGTCTCGGGGCTCGCCATCGCCCTCTTCGTCACCCAGGGCTTCTCCACCGCGGTCTACCTCTCCGAGGAACTGGAGAACCCGCGGAAGAACGTCGCCCGTACGGTCCTGGCCACCCTCGGCATCTCCGCCGTGATCATCCTGGTCCCGGTCATCGGCATCACCCTCGGCGCCTCCGACCTGTCGGCGCTGACCGGCGGTGACATCAGCGGCATGGTCGAGGCCTGGTCCAACTCCGCCGTCGGCACCTTCGTCAGCCTCTGCGTGGCCCTCGCGATCATCAACGCGGGCATCGTCATGGTCATCCAGAACTCCCGCGTCCTGTTCGCCTCCGCCCGCGACAAGGCCTGGCCCCAGCCGGTCAACAGCGTCTTCGCCAAGCTCGGCCGCTTCGGCTCCCCCTGGGTGGCCACGCTGGCGGTGGGCGTCCCCGGCGCCGCCCTCTGCTTCGTCAACCTGGACACCCTCTACGGCGTCACCGGCGTCTCGGTGACCGGCATGTACCTGCTGGTCGCGGTGGCCGCGCTGCTGGCCCGCCGGGGCTCCCACAAGCACACCGCCGCCTGGCGGATGCCCCTGTGGCCCGCGATGCCGGTCCTGCTGATCGTGGTCCTCACCTACATCCTGACCCAGCAGGAGACGGAGTACCTCCTGTGGACGGGCGGCATCACGGCGGCGGCGACCCTGTACTGGGCGCTGTACCTGCGGCCGAGGCGGGAGACGCGCTGGCTGGTGTCACTTCCGTCGGACGAGACCCCCTAGGGCGATCGAGTCCCGCAGCCGCTCCACGTAGAGCCGCAGGTTCTTGTGAGCGACGTCCGTGTCGGGATACCGGCAGGCGAACCACAGCCCCTCGTGCAGCCGGCTGATCCACACGCACACCTGGTCGCCGTACGACACCCGCAGCAGCCCGTACGCCGACAGTCCGGCCCATTCCTCGGAACCGGGGATGGGCCGGCTGTCGAGGAACGAGACGATCGAGTACAGATCGGGCGACGTGGGCCGGAAGTCGGGGCCCAGCAGGGCCAGCACCCGGGCCAGCGGCATCCGCGCCAGTGACCGGTTGGCCTGCAGCTCGGCGCGCACCCGCCCGAGCAGCGCCGGAAAGTCCGGCGCCCCGCCCAGCGGCACCTCGATCGGCGCGCCGCCGACGTACCAGCCGACCGACTCCGACCACTGGGACCGTACCCGGGTGTGGAAGGGCACCACCGCCCGGTAGACGGAACGCTCGCCGACGTCACGGACGAACTGCGCCGTCGCGGCCAGCATCCCGACCAGACTCCCGCCGTACGGCCGGCAGTACGCCTCGAACTCCGCGGCGGCCCCCGCGTCCGCGAGCGGCTCGCTCATCAGCCTCTGCGTGGGCAGCGACCCGCCGGGCTCGAGGCCCAGATCCACCGGAAACCCCGGCAGCCTTCCGTCGCACCGCCCGATGAACTCCCGCCAGCGCCCGACGATCTCGTGCCCGGCGTCGATCCGGTCCGCGTCCGCCCGCTCGATCTCGCAGAAGTCGATGTAACTGCTCACCGGCGCCTGCCGCACGCTCCGCCCCGCGACCCCTGCCGCGTACAGCTCGTGGATCTCCGCGGGGATGCGATGGAGGGAATAGGCGTCCACATTGCTGTGATCGAAGGCCATGTACACGCTCGTGCCGTCGTCCCGCACGACTGCCGCGTAGATCAGGTTCGGCCAGCGCAGCGCGTCCGCCGCCACGTCGAAACGGTTCTGGAGGTGCCGTACGAGAGCGGCCGGGTCGGTGAAGTCGCCGACCACCTCGCGGTGCAGCGACACCTCCTCCGTGCCGAGCGTGAACCGGCGCAGCCGGTCGCCGTCCTGCCGGAAGCCGCTGCGCAGCGTCTCGTGCCGGAGGGTCCAGGCGCGCAGGGCGTCCTGGAGGGCGTCGAGGTCGATCCGGCCCGGGACGTCGAACGCCGTGCCCAGCCAGGTCGGGACGAACAGCCCGTCCTCGCGCACGCTCCGGGCGGTCCTGATGTGCGACTCCTGGATGTACGCCGGTGGCCTGCTGTCGTCCGGCAGCACCGACGCTCTCGCGACGGTCGCCGGACTGAGCGTCCACTCGACGAGTTGTCCGGGCCGGACCTCGCAGCGCTGGATGTCGGTGATGCGCACAGGGCGTCTCCGTTCGCAGAGGGGCGGACCCTCTAGGGTCTGCCGCCCCCGGAACCGGGGAGTACGGTTTCGTCCGGCTTCAACGCATCGGGTGCGCCGTCGAACACCGGTCCTCGTACCGCGAACGCGGTATGCGCGGGGGGTGCCGTACGTCCCTGGGAGGTGCCCCGGTTCGGCCTGCGGTCGATAACTCGCCGACAGGTTCACCCCGTACGGTTGACGCATGGATCTTCGACTGCGCGGGCCGTTCCGGCGGCCCCGGCGACTGCTGGCCGCCGGTGCCGCCGTCGTCGTGCTCGCCGGCGCCGGCACCTGGACGGCCGTCGCCTCCGACGACGGGCCCCCGGTGGAGCGCGCGGACCGGGTCATGTCCGTGGGCGGCGGCGTGCGCCTGGACACCTCGTACTTCACCGCCTCGGGGACCGAGCGCCGCCCCGCCGTCCTGCTGGGCCACGGCTTCGGCGGCAGCAAGGACGACGTACGGGAACAGGCCGAGGACCTCGCCGCCGACGGGTACGCCGTCCTGACCTGGTCGGCCCGCGGGTTCGGCGGGTCGACCGGCAGGATCGGCATCAACGACCCCGAGGCCGAGGTCGCCGACGTCTCGAAGTTGATCGACTGGCTGGCGAAGCAGCCCGAGGTCCGGCTCGACAAGAGCGGCGACCCCCGCGTCGGCATGGCGGGCGCCTCCTACGGCGGCGCGATCAGCCTGCTCGGCGCCGGGTACGACGACCGCGTCGACGCCATCGCCCCGGCGATCACCTACTGGAACCTCGCCGACGCCCTCTTCCCGAACGGCGTCTTCAAGAAGCTCTGGGCCGGCATCTTCTTCAACACCGGAGGCGGCTGCGCGAAGTTCGAGGCCGAGCTCTGCCGGATGTACGACCGGGTCGCCGAGTCCGGCACCCCCGACGCCGCGGCACGCGAACTGCTCCAGCGCCGCTCGCCGTCGGCCGTCGCCGACCGCATCAAGGTCCCCACGCTGCTGCTGCAGGGCCAGACCGACTCGCTCTTCCCGCTCGACCAGGCCGACCAGGCCGCCAAGGCGATCCGCGCCAACGGCGCTGCCGTGGACGTCGACTGGATCGCGGGCGGCCATGACGGCGGCGACATGGAGGGCGACCGTGTCCAGGCACGCGTCACCTCCTGGTTCGACCGGTACCTGAAGGGCGACAAGGCCGCCGACACCGGCCCCGCCTTCCGCGTCACCCGCACCGGCGGCATCGACTCCACCGATGGCGAGGCCCTGCTGCGGGGCGCGAGCGCGGACAGCTACCCGGGCCTGGAGAGCGGACGGCGGTCCATCGCCCTGTCCGGCGGCGAGCAGCGCGTCGCCAACCCGGCCGGCGCCAGCCCGCCCGCCGTCTCGGCCCTGCCCGGGCTCGGCGGCGGAGGCCTCGCCCAGCTCTCCTCCCTGGGCGTCGGCGTCTCCCTCGACTTCCCCGGCCAGTACGCCCGCTTCGACTCGGCCCCCGTCCGCGACGACCTGCGGATCACCGGCTCCCCGACGGTCACCGTGCACGTCGAGTCGACCGCCGAGGACGCCGTCCTCTTCGCCAAGGTGTACGACGTCGGCGCCGACGGCACCCGGCAGGTGCTGCCCTCGCAGCTGGTGACACCCCTGCGCGTCGAGGACGCCGGGTCCGGCAAGGACGTGACCGTCACGCTCCCCGCCGTCGACCACGAGATCGACAAGGGCCACCGGCTCCGCCTGGTCCTCGCCTCCACGGACCTCGGCTACGCCTCACCGGCGTCCCCGGCGACGTACACGATCTCCCTGAAGAGCGACCTGGAGGTGCCGACGGCGCCCGGGGTGACCAGCGCCGCCGCCCCGCTGCCCGCCTGGGTCTGGTGGCTGCCGATCGCCGGTGCGCTGGTCGCCGCGGCCCTGCTGCTGACGGCCCGCCGCCGCACCGCGGGCCCGGCCCCCGACCCGGCGCTCGCCGACGTCCCGCTCCGGATCACCGAGTTGAGCAAGAAGTACGCGGGCGGCGACCGCTACAGCGTCCGCGATCTCTCCTTCACCGTGGAGCAGGGCCAGGTCCTCGGGCTGCTCGGCCCGAACGGCGCGGGCAAGACGACGACCCTGCGCATGCTGATGGGTCTGATCCGCCCGGACGGCGGCGAGATCCGCGTCTTCGGACACGCGATCCGCCCCGGCGCGCCCGTCCTGTCCCGCGTCGGCGCCTTCGTCGAGGGAGCGGGCTTCCTGCCGCACCTGTCCGGCCGGGAGAACCTGGAGCTGTACTGGGCCGCCACCGGCCGCCCCGTCGAGGACGCCCACCTCGACGAGGCGCTGGAGATCGCCGGCCTCGGCGACGCCCTGGCCCGCGCGGTCCGCACCTACTCCCAGGGCATGCGCCAGCGCCTGGCCATCGCCCAGGCCATGCTCGGCCTGCCGGACCTGCTGATCCTCGACGAACCGACCAACGGTCTCGACCCGCCGCAGATCCGGGAGATGCGCGAGGTGATGATCCGGTACGCGGCCGCCGGACGCACGGTGATCGTCTCCAGCCACCTCCTTTCGGAGGTCGAGCAGACCTGCACCCACCTCGTGGTCATGGACCGCGGGCAGTTGGTGCAGGCGGGCCCGGTCGGCGAGATCGTCGGCTCCGGAGACACGCTGCTCGTCGGCACCGCCACACCCGTGGAGGAGCCGGTGGCGGAGAAGGTGGCCGCTCTGGCGGGGGTCGCCTCCGCCGTACGGACCGACGACGGGCTGCTGGTCCGCCTGGACAGCGACGGCAGCCCGGAACGCCTGGTCGCCGAACTCGTCCGCCTCGAGGTGCCGGTCCGGTCGGTCGGCCCGCACCGCCGTCTGGAAGACGCCTTCCTCACCCTGATCGGAGGTGCCGCATGAGCACGCTCACCGAGGTCGCCTCCGGCTACCAGGCAGGCCGCACCCTGCCGCTGCGGGTCGAACTGGTCCGCCAGCTCAAGCGCCGCCGCACCCTGGTGATGGGCGCGATCCTGGCCGCCCTGCCGTTCGTCCTGCTGATCGCCTTCGCGATCGGCGGCGAGCCGGACGGCGACGGCGACCGGATCACCCTGATGGACACGGCCACCGCCTCCGGCGCCAACTTCGCCGCGGTGAACCTGTTCGTCTCCGCCGGCTTCCTGCTGGTCATCCCGGTCGCCCTGTTCTGCGGGGACACGGTGGCCTCCGAGGCCGGCTGGTCCTCCCTGCGCTACCTGCTGGCGGCGCCGGTGCCCCGGGCCCGGCTGCTGTGGTCGAAGCTGGTCGTGGGGCTGGGGCTGAGCCTGGCCGCGATGATCCTGCTGCCGGTGGTCGCGCTGGCGGTCGGCACGGCCGCGTACGGCTGGGGGCCGCTGGCGATCCCCACGGGCGGCTCGCTGGACGCGGCCACGGCCGCACAGCGCCTGGTCGTGGTCGTCGGCTACATCTTCGTCTCCCAACTGGTCACCGCCGGACTCGCGTTCTGGCTGTCGACGAAGACCGACGCCCCGCTCGGCGCGGTCGGCGGCGCGGTGGGCCTCACCATCGTCGGCAACGTGCTCGACGCCGTGACCGCTCTCGGCGACTGGCGCCACTTCCTGCCCGCGCACTGGCAGTTCGCCTGGGCGGACGCCGTACAGCCCACCCCCGAGTGGTCCGGCATGATCCAGGGCGTCGCCGTCTCGGTAACGTACGCCGTCGTGCTGTTCGCGCTGGCCTTCCGCGGTTTCGCCCGCAAGGACGTGGTGTCGTAGGTCAACGGAAGATCACCCACCGGTCTCGAAGACCCCCCGCCGTGCCCACTTCGAGACCCAGCCGCAACGCTCCGTACCGCACGTTCCGCCCCCGCGCGCCGTCACAGTCACATGAGTCGACGTCAACGGACCGAGGGGGCACGGCAGATGAGGGGTCACCGGACACGCGGCGCGGTACTGGCGCTGGCACTGGGCGGCTTGCTGCTGACGGGGTGCGGCGGAGGGGCGGACGGGGACAACTCGTCCGCGGACAGGAGCGACGGCTACGCACCGGCGCCGGAGAGCGGCGAGTACGACGGCTACGACGGCTACGACGGAAACAACGAGCACGACGAAGGCGACGAAGGCGACTCCCGCGAGGTAGCCCCGTCCCCCGACCACCTGTCCACCTTCGCCCTGGACGTCGACACGGCGTCCTACGGCTACGCCCGCCGCGCCCTCGCCGAGGGCAGGCTCCCCGACCCCGGGTCGGTCCGCCCCGAGGAGTTCGTCAACAGTTTCCGCCAGGACTACGACCGTCCCGAGGGCGACGGTTTCTCGGTGACGGTCGACGCCGCCCGCACCGAACGGGAGGACTGGTCGCTGGTGCGGGTGGGCCTGGCGACACGGGCCGCCGAGGACGAGGACGAACGCCCGCCGGCGGCCCTGACCTTCGTCATCGACGTGTCGGGCTCGATGAGCGAGGAGGGCCGCCTGGACCTCGCCCAGAAGTCGCTCGGCGTGATGACCGACCGCCTGCGCGACGACGACTCGGTGGCCTTGGTGACCTTCAGCGACGAGGCCGAGACGGTCCTGCCGATGACCCGCGTCGGCGACCACCGCGACGAGATCCACGAGGCGGTCGACAGCCTGGAGCCCACCCAGTCGACCAACCTGGGCGCGGGCGTGCAGGCGGGCTACGCGGCGGCCGTGGAGGGCCTGCACGAGGGCGCCACGAACAGGGTGGTCCTCATCTCGGACGCGCTCGCCAACACCGGCGACACGGACGCCGACACCATCCTGGACCGCGTGGCGGGAGCCCGTGAGGAGTACGGCATCACGCTGTTCGGGGTGGGCGTGGGCAGCGACTACGGCGACGCGCTGATGGAACGCCTGGCGGACAAGGGGGACGGCCACACGGCGTACGTCTCGGGGGAGGAGGAGGCCCGCGAGGTCTTCAGCGAACAACTCCCGCGCAACATCGACCTGACCGCGCGGGACGCCAAGGCCCAGGTCTCCTTCGACCCGGAGACCGTCGAGGAGTTCCGCCTCATCGGCTACGACAACCGCCGGGTCGCCGACGAGGACTTCCGGGACGACGGCGTGGACGGCGGTGAGACGGGCCCGGGCCACACGGTCACGGCCCTGTACGCGGTCCGCACCGAGCCGGGAGCCGACGGACACCTGGCGACCGCCACGGTCCGCTGGCAGGACCCCGACTCCCGCACCCCGCACGAGGAATCGGCCCAGCTGGAGGCGGACGCCCTGGCGGACTCGATCTGGAGCACGACCCCGCGCTTCCAGGTGGCGGCGGTGGCGGCCTACTTCGCCGACACCCTCCGCAGGGGCGACGAGCGCTGGGGACAGCTTCCGGGAGCCCCGAGCCTGACCGAACTGGCGGAACGGGCGGACGAGCTGGCGAGGGACACGGAGGACGAGGACGTCGACGGCCTGGCCGAGGCGATCGTCCAGGCGGACCGGATGACCCGAGGCCGGTAGCCATTGACCTTCCGCTACGCGTGAGTAAGTTGACTCCTCAGTAAGTCCAAGTCCCCCTCCGAGTCCCCCCTCAAGTCCGAGCCGCAGAGTCGCGACCGGGAGCCGTCATGGGCGTACGCAAGGACCTGAAACGAGCACGTCACAGCACCGACCTCCGCACCCGCACCAGGGTCGAGATCACCAGAGACGAAACCGGCAAGGTCCGCGAGGCGGCCACCCCGCCCCTCGCCCCGGCCCACCCCGCCGGCACCACGGCCGACATCCCCTTCACCAACGCGGCGGAGGCCCCCGGCGCGGTGGTCCTCCGCCGCAAGACGGCCCCCCAAGGCCCCTGGCAGGACGTCACCGCGACCGCCTTCGCGAGGGAAGTCACCGCCATCGCCAAGGGTTTCATCGCCGCCGGTCTGGAACCCGGCGGCCGGGTCGCGGTGATGTCCCGCACCCGCTACGAGTGGACCCTTCTGGACTTCGCGATCTGGGCGGCCGGCGGCCAGTCCGTACCGATCTACCCCACCTCCTCCGCCGAGCAGGTGGAGTGGATCGTCCGGGACTCCGGCACCCGCCACCTCGTCACCGAGACCCCCGAGAACACCGCCACGGTCACCACGGCCACGGCAGACCACCCACAGCCGCCCCACGTCTGGGAGCTGGACGCCGGCGCCCTCGCGGACCTCACCACCCTCGGCCGCGACGTCCCCGACGAGGAGGTCACCAAGCGCCGTACCACGCTCACCCCCGACACGATCGCCACGGTCTGCTACACCTCCGGCACCACCGGCCGCCCCAAGGGCTGCGTGCTCACCCACGCCAACCTGTACGCCGAGGCCGCCAACACCGTGGAACTGCTGCTCCCCGTGTTCCGCGAGGTCACCCGCCTGACCCCGTCGACCCTGCTCTTCCTCCCGCTCGCCCACATCCTGGGTCGCAGCATCCAGATCTCCTGCCTGATGGCCCGCATCGAGGTCGGCCACTGCCCGAGCGTGAAACCGGACGAACTCCGCCCGGCCCTCAAGGAGTTCCGCCCCACCTTCATCGTCGGCGTGCCGTACCTCTTCGAGAAGATCCACGACACCGGCCGCGCCACGGCGGAGAAGATCGGCCGGGCCGCCTCCTTCGACCGCGCCGACCGCGTCGCGGTCCGCTTCGGCGAGGCCTACCTGAACCGCTTCCTCGGCACGGCCAGGGGACCCGGCCCCGGCCTCTACGCCGCCTGGGCCCTGTACGACCTGCTGGTCTACCGTCGCGTCCGCAAGGAACTGGGCGGCCGTCTGCGCTACGCCATCAGCGGCGGCTCCCCGCTCGACCGCGACCTCAACCTGTTCTTCTACGCGGCCGGGATCATCGTCTACGAGGGCTACGGCCTGACCGAGACCACGGCCGCCGCCACCATCGTCCCGCCGCTGAGGCCCCGCCCGGGCACCGTCGGCCTGCCCGTCCCCGGCACCGCCGTCCGCATCGCCGACGACGGCGAGGTGCTCCTCAAGGGCGGGATCGTCTTCGGCTCCTACTGGAACAACCCCGCCGCCACCGACGCCGTGCTCCAGGGCGACTGGTTCGCCACCGGCGACCTCGGCTCCCTCGACGAGGACGGCTATCTCACGATCACCGGCCGCAAGAAGGACCTCATCGTCACCTCCGGCGGCAAGAACGTCTCCCCGTCCGTCCTGGAGGACCGGCTGCGCAGCCGCGCGCCCGTCGGTCAGTGCCTCGTCGTCGGCGACAACCGGCCCTTCGTCGCCGCCCTGATCACCCTCGAACCCGACGCGGTCGCCCACTGGCTGTCGGTCCGCAAACTGCCCGCGGACACCCCGATGTCCGAGGTCTGCCGCGACCCCCGGATGCGCGCCGACGTCCAACGGGCCGTCGACCACGCCAACGAGGCCGTCTCCCGCGCCGAGTCGATCCGCTCCTTCGCACTGGTCGAGGGCGAGTTCAGCGAGGAGAACGGCCTGCTGACCCCGTCCCTGAAGGTCAAGCGGCACGCGGTGATCCGGGCCTACGAGGAGGAGATCGAGGCCCTCTACCGCGGCTGACGCCGGACACAGAGAAGCGGGCCACCGGGGAGACCCGGTGACCCGCCGCGGCGGAGTGGAGGCTCAGCCGTTGCCCGCGCCGTTGCCCGACAGCGCCGAGATGTCGTCCAGGATGTGCGACAGCGGCTCGTCGCCCTTGGCCTGGGTGGAGTTCTCGACACACTGCTGGTTCTGCGGCGCCGAGAGGATCGGCACGTCCTGCAGGACGCCGACGGCCACGAGGCCGACGAGACCCTGGGCGTTCAGCTTCGCCGGCAGGCCGATGCAGGGCTTGTTCAGCGAGCCCTGGACCAGCGAGAGCTGCGGGCTCATGTCGCCGAACGTGGCCGAGTTGCCGAACTCCTGCTTGGCGTGGTTGCCGCTGGCGGAGGTGGTGCCGTTGTCGTCACCGATCGCGAGCGCCTGGGGGGCGGCGGCAGCCGACACACCGGCGACCGAAGCGGCGACAGCCGCGGTTGCCCACAGCTTCTTCATGTTTGTTCCCTTCGAAAAGCGGACTCCGGGGGAGGAGCTGCATGATCGTCAACGCCGTCACCCCCGACCGGGTTGCGGCCTGTGCCCCGATTGGCCCAGCGCACAGGTCCGCCCGTGAGCGCCCTCGCGCACGGACGCCCGCGCTCCCGTGACGCGACGCACGACAGCGGGCCGCCGGTGATCCGGCGGCCCGCTGACGAGGGCTCAGAAGCCCGGTGCCTCAGTGGTTGTCGACGCCGTTGCCGGCGAGGACGGAGATGTCGTCCAGGATGTGCGACAGCGGCTCGTCGCCCTTGGCCTGGGTGGAGTTCTCGACACACTGCTGGTTCTGCGGGGCCGACAGGATCGGCACGTCCTGCAGGACGCCGACGGCGGCGAGGCCGAGGATCCCCTGCAGGTTCGCCTTCGCGGGCAGGCCGATGCAGGGCTTGTTGAAGGAGCCCTGGATGAGCGCCATCTGCGGGCTCATGTTGCCGTAGGTGGCCGAGTTGCCGTACGACTGCATGGCGCCGTTGCCGCTGGCGGACTTGGTGCCGTCGTCGTTGCCGATGGCCATGGCCGGCGAGGCGGCCCCGACGACGGAGGCGGCGACCGCGGCGGAAGCCAGAACCTTCTTGATCACTTGCTAGTCCCTTCTGAAGAAACCCCGTCCACCGGAGCGCTCTGGTCAACTGCCCAGGGCCCGCTTGGTTGCTGCCATTCACTCCGATGGCGCACACGGGGAAGAAAGGGCGCAGCCCGGCCGACCACGGGAATTCCGTGAATTGCGCGCACCGAACGGCCCGAACGGGTGAAGGGCCGCAACCAATCCCCGCGCATCGGGTTGATGCGAGGGCAGGAACATGCGTCTCACCTCAGGGTGTGTCCGGACCCGTGGCGCTCCTGCCCAAGAAAGGAAATGCGACATGCTCAAGAAGGCAATGGCCGCCGTCGCGGTCACCGCGTCCGTAGTCGGCGCTTCGGCCGCGGCCGCCCCTCAGGCGCTTGCCATCGGTGACGACAGCGGCACCACCTCCGCCAGCGGCAACCACGCCCACTCGAAGTTCGGCAACCAGGTGACCAAGGGCGACATGAGCCCGCAGGCCACGCTGGTGCAGGGCTCGGTCAACAAGCTCTGCGCGGGTGTGCCCGTGAAGGCCAACCTGCAGGCCATCCTCGGCGTCATCGCCGCCGTCGGCGTGGCCCAGGACGTGCCGATCCTGTCCGCCCCGCAGAACCAGCAGTGCGCCGACAACTCCACCCAGGCCAAGGGTGACGAGCCGCTGTCGCACATCCTCAGCGACATCTCGGCGCTCTCCGGCAACGGTGTCGACAACGGCTGACACGCTTCGCCGATCACATGAGACCGCCCGGCGGTCCCGCGCTCTTCGCGGAACTGCCGGGCGTTTTCCATGCGCTGACGTGCTGTCAATTCTTTCACCCGGGAGAACCGTTTCACCTCCGGCGGGAGGCGTCTGTGGATCTCCGGTGTCAATTCTGTGAAGGCGTTCGAGTGAATTAACCGGCGACTCGCGTTCCGGAGTTTCTTCAACTGTCTATCCCTCGTTCTACAACCTGCCGGTCATGGTGCGAGCCGTTCCAGCTGTGCTCGCTCGGCTTCGGCCGACAAAGGGGCATGACCGCGGAGAAGGGAAAGTTCATGAAGAAGAGCGCTGCAGTTGTCGCGGGCGCCATCCTGGCCATGGGCATGGCCACGCCGGCGTTCGCCGACTCGGGTGCCGGCGCCGTCGCCGAGCACTCCCCGGGCGTCCTGTCGGGCAACGTGGTCCAGGTTCCCATCCACATTCCGATCAACGTCTGCGGCAACACCGTGAACGTCATCGCCCTGCTGAACCCCGCGTTCGGCAACACCTGCGTCAACGACTGACGACGCAACGCACCAGCCTCTCGGCTTGTGTCATGGCCGGCCTTGGACACATCTCCCCGTTCCGAGGCCGGCTTTTCCCACTTCTACAAGCAGGAAGACAACGAGATTGCGACAGACCCTGAGCAGGGGAATGGTCGCGGCCGCCGCCGCGACAAGCATTCTGTCCCTGTGCGGCAGTCCCGCCCTCGGCGACACGAGCGCGAACGGGTCCGCCAATGGTTCGCCGGGCGTTCTGTCCGGCAACGACGTGGCCGTGCCGGTCGACGTCCCGGTCAACGTCTGCGGCAACTCCGTCGACGCGGCCGCCGGGCTCAACCCCGCCTTCGGCAACTCCTGTGACTCGGACGCGGACGCGAAGAAGGCCCGGGCCTTCGAAACGCCGTACGGCGATTCCGGGTACGGGGACGGGTACGACCACGACGACGACCGCGATTCCAGCACGTGGGCGCACGGGGTGCCCGAGGACTCGTCGGACGACGGCGGCGGCTACGGTGACTCGCCTGGTGACAGGCACGATGAGTGGCCCGGCGGTGGGCACGAGGACTGGCCCGGTGGTGGGCACGACGAGTGGCCTGGCGGTGGACACGACGAGTGGCCCGGTGGTGGGCACGAGGATTCGCCGGGTGGCGGGTACGGGGACTCGCCGGGTGGCGGGTATGAGGACTCGCCGGGTGGCGGGTACGGGGACACGCCTCCGACCAAGCCGCCGACGACGCCCCCGACCAAGCCGCCCACGACTCCGCCGACCAAGCCGCCGACGACGCCGCCGACCACGCAGCCGCCGACGACGCCGCCCACGACGGCTCCTCCCACGACGGCTCCTCCCACGAAGCCGCCGACCACTCCGCCGACCACGCCGCCGACGACGCCGCCCTCGACGCATCCGGGCGGTGGGCACACGTCGCCCCCCGCTGGGCCGCCGCCCACCCTGCCCGAGACCGGTGCCGGGGAGGCCTTGCTGGCCGCGTCCGGTGCCAGTGCCGCGCTCATCGCGGGTGGGGCCGTCCTGTACCGGCGAGGCCGGGCCGCCTCCCATCGGTGAGGTACGCGGCGGGTGCCGGACCTGAGCCCTGTCCGGCACCCGCCCCGCTGTCGTGAGCACCGAGGTGCCCGACGCCACGGGGTACCGCCCTTCAGCGGGGCGGGTGGCTCCCTACGGGCCCGCGCCCGCCGCCGGTGGCCCGTGCGTCAGAGATTCCGTGCCTGCTTGTCGTCGGTCACCGGGGCGGACCCCTGGCGGACCACACGGGCGCCCTCCGGGAGACCGGTGCGCCTGCCCGGACGGCGCAGGCGGTCCAGGACGCGACGCGTGACATGCCTCGCCCACAGGGCCCACATCGCCCAGCCGGGCAGACGGTCGTCCCTCGCGTGCCAGGCCCCTTCCCGGCCCGCCCGCCTCGGACGCAGCGCGGTCAGCGGAGCGTAGTTCTCCACCACGAAGACCCGGCCGGACCGCGCGGCCCCCTCCGGCAGCGGACGGTGGGTCAGGTCCAGGTGCAGCGCCCGTACGACGTCCAGGTCCGCGGTGTCGGTGAAGAGACGGAACTGGGCTCCCGGTCGCGGGTTGAAGTCCAGCAGGTGATAGCGGCCGGTGTCGGCGCAGCGGCGGAAGTCCAGGTCGAGGATGCCCCGATAGCCGAGCTCGCCGAGCAGGCGCTCCGCCAGCGCCCGCACCTGGGGGTTGGGGGTCCAGCGGCCCGCCGCCGTCAGGCCCGCGCCGCGGGGCCAGGCCAGGTGCTTCACCCCGCTGCCGCCCGCTCGGAGGGCGCCCGCGCGGTCGACGTACCCGTGGCAGAACCAGTCCGGCTCGGGGCCGGGCGGCAGATACGCCTGGAGGAGCAGCCGGCTGCCCGCCTCGGCCGTCCGCGCGTACAACTCCCGCGCCTGGCCCGCCGAGCGGATCACGGTGGTGCTGCGCAGTCCGCTGTCCGGGGGCAGCAGCCAGGGGCGGCTCCACTTCGCCATCACCGGCAGGCCGAGGCGCCAGGCCTCGGCGGCGGCCTCGGCCGCGCTGTCCGGGACGACGGTCCGCGGGTGCGGCACCCGCGCCGCCAGGCACAGTCCGGCCAACTCGGCCTTGTCGGCCACCCGCTCGGACAGCGATCCCGGTTGCCGCGGCAGCAGATACGCGGGGGACAGCTCCTCACGCAGCCGGTTGACGGCGACCGCGCCCGCGTCGTCCATCGGGATCAGCACCGCGGGCCGCTCGATCCGGGCGGCCACCCGGCGCAGCGCCACCGCGACGTCGGCCGGAGCGGCGCCGGGCGGCGGCGGGGAGTGCAGCCGCGTGAGATACCGGGACGCGCGTACGGGGGAGGCGGCGCAGTCGGCGACCACGTGGACGTCCACGCCCGCCCGCCCCAGCGAGCGCACGGCGCCCAGCGTTCCGTGGTGAAAGGGATTTCGGTCGATCCGCAGCAGTACCGCGGGGACCCGGGTGTCGAAAAGCGACACGGATTCAATTCCTTCGGTCGGGCGAGCGGGACACTCGAAAGCCGTAACGGCGGTGGCGTAATTCCTGTTCATATGACTGAGTGTCAGTAATGGGAAATCCTGCGCAGGTGGAGAAAGGAGCAGGCATGGCCCCACAGCAGCGACCGGTCCGGTCCCGCCGGCTGGCATGTGTCGCGGTGGTCGTCGCCGCGTCCGCCGCCCTGGCGTCCGGTCCTGGTTTCGCCGCGGGTGCGGGGACGGCACGGGTCGCCGACCCGCCGGCTCCGGCACCCACGGCCACGGCACAGACGACACCGGCACCCGCGGCTACGACACAGCAGGCACCGGCGCCCACGGCGGAGTCCCCCGCCTTCGGCGCCTACCTCGACTACAGCGCCCGGGGCGTCGACCGGATCGCCGAGCTCAGCCGGTGGCTGAACGGCGCGAACCTGCGCGTCGGGCACACCTACCTGCCGGGCGACGTGTGGAGCAACATCGAGGGCGCCCCCAACTTCCTGGACGCCTGGGCGAAGTGGCGGCGGGAGAAGGACGACCGGATGTTCGTCCTCAACGTCCCCATGCTGGAGCGCAACGAGGAAGGCGTCTCCGACGCCGAGGTCCGGCTGCTCCTGCGGCAGGGCGCCGCCGGCGCCTTCGATCACCACTTCCGCCGCCTCGCCGAACGGCTGGTGCAGCTGAAGGTGCCGGACACGGTGATCGTGCTCGGCTGGGAGATGAACGGCATCACGTACACCCATCGCTGCGGCCCCGACCCGACGGCCTGGAAGAAGTACTGGAACAGGATCGTCACCGCCATGCGAGCGGTGCCGGGTCAGGATTTCCGGTTCGACTTCACCCCGACCCGGGGCCGGGACGCCGTTCCCTGGAAGCAGTGTTATCCGGGGGACAGCACGGTCGACATCATCGGAATGGACGCGTACGACCAGCCGCGCGGAATGTCGTTCGACGAACAGGTGAAAGAGCCCTACGGACTTCAGGAACACGTGGACTTCGCCAAAGCCCACGGCAAGCCCATCTCCTATCCCGAATGGGGACTCTTCCGCAACGGCGACAACGCCGAGTACATGCGGCGGATGCTCGCCTGGATGGCGGAGCACAAGCCCCTGTACAACACGGTGACCGACTACTGCCCGCACGGCGTGTGGCAGTGCGAGGACAACCCGGAGTCCTCCAAGGTCTACCGCGAGCTGCTGTCCGGCCGGCCCGGGGTGCCGCAGCCCACGCCGAAGCCGACACCGACGCCGGTCGAGCCCACCGTGCCGCCGGTCACCCCGCCGAACTGCTCGCCGCTGGATCTCGGCGACTGGGTGGAGTACTGGCTCGGCGGGAAGCTGTGCCTGCGCTTCGACTGGTTCTCGCGCAACCGCTGACCCCCCGGTGGCGGCAGGCCCGTCAGGACCTGCCGCCACCGTCGCGCTCCTTCCAGCGGTGCACGAGTTCCCTGCCCCGCCGCCGGGCGGCGACCGCGCCCAGCGCCGCCGCGAGCAGCGGGGCCGTCCGCTTCCGGGCCAGCAGCAGCCGTCGGTTCTCGACCGGTTCGGGCCGCCAGTGGTGCTTGTAGGGCTCGTTGCCGCGCAACAGGCTCAGCGTGCCCCGCGCGTGCTCGGCGCAGGCGTCGAGCAGCATCACCGCCACGTCCGCCTTGCGTTCCCGCAGATAGGGGTGGGCGCCGTACAGATAGCCGCCCGTCACGCGCCGCGACAGCAGGGTCAGATCAACGGCCACCACGTCGTCGTCGAGCCGGAACTCGGTGACCACCGCGTCCCCGGAGGCCACCATCGGGCCGACCGAGCGCACCAGGTGGTCGCGGAACCGGGGGCGCAGGTGCTCGGACGTCACCTTCCGCTCCTGCCACTGGAGTTCATGCAGTTCCAGCAGCCGCCGCAGCGCCTTGTCGACCTCGTCCGGCTCCACGACGTGCCGCTGGATCCCGAGTGCGGTCAGTTTGCGGAGCTGGGCGCGCGCCCGTTGCTGGGCCTTCGCCGAGGGCAGCCGGGCGATCAGCTCGGGCATCGGGGCGGCGGGCAGTTCCAGGCAGAGGGAGTCGGGGACCTGGCGGCGGGGGCCCGGCCAGTGGGCGTAGATCCGTTCGGCCGCACCGCCAGGGCGGACCTCGCGCAGTTCGATCAGCGCGGTACGGGCCGCTGCCGCCAGGCCCGCGGTGAGCGCGGCCACCGCCGGTTCGCCGTGCTCGTCGTCCAGCAGGACATCCCCGTAGTCGGAGATCGCCCCGCCGAGCGGCACCAGCGCGGGCACCGGCCCGCGTACGCGCATCAGCGGGGCGGCGGCGACGAGTTCGGCCCCGTCGCGGACCAGCACCACACGCAGCCGGCCGGGGCCGCCGTACGACCGCCACCAGGAGTGCAGCCAGGGGTGGCTCTGGAACGGGGTCGCGGTGGCGCAGCTGCCGTACAGCCGCGCCCAGTCGGGGGACAGGGCGGCGAAGGTGTCCTCGTCGGTGACGAGTTCCGTCGTGTAGGTCACAGCTGTCGGTGGACGTCGGCGGCGAGGGCGGGGCCCGGCACGGCCGCGCGGCCGGGATCCTCGGTGCCCCGGCGGGGCCGCGCCAGCAGCGCCAGGCCGCCGAGCAGTCCGCCCGCGCTCGCGCCGACCAGCCCGGTCACCGCGGGGGACGCGGAGGAGGGCTCGGTGGGCGTGGTGGCGCGGGCGAACGGCTGGAGCTCGACGTGGGTGGACTCCTCGGTGTCGGCCGCGTGCCGGGTCAGGGCACGGGAGACGGCGTTGGCCATGTCGGCGGCGAGGTCGGCGCGCGAGGAGGTGGCGGTGACGGCGACCATCGGGGCGTCCGGGGAGGTCGCGGTCCGCACGCTCTCCTTCAGCGTCGACACCGGTACGCCCGCCCACACCTGGGCGTCCCCGAGCACGGCGAGCTGGGTGGCGACACGGCCGTAGGCCTGAGCGAAGCCGAGCGCGGAGGCGGGGTCGGACTTCTCGCCCGGGACGGCGACCACGTAGCTCGTGGCGGTGTAGGTCGCCGGCTTGACCAGGCCGTACGCGCCGCCGATCAGTCCTCCGGCGAGAGCGCCGGCCGCGATCAGGGACCAGGGTGGCAGGGCCTTGGCGCGGGCCGCGGGCGGGACCGGGCGGTGGCGTCCGGTGCTGTTCTCGGTCATGGGGCACTGACTCCCTGGGATGACGGGGACTGCGGGGAGGTGACTGCGGTGTACACGTCCAGCAGGCGGTCGGCGCTGCGGGTGATGCCGTAGTGCAGGGCGGCCTCGGGCGCGGTGCGCGGGCGCGGGCCCTCGGCCCGGATCGCGGCGACGGCCCGGGCGAACTCCTCGGGTCCGCCGCTGACTTGGCGCGCGGCGGGGGCGGCCTGCGCGGGGAGGTCCTCGATCGCGGGACAGGAGGCGTAGAGCACGGAGAGACCGCAGGCCAGCGCCTCCACGGCGGCGAGTCCGAAGGCCTCCTCGGGGGACGGGGAGGCGAAGACGTCCATCGCGGAGGTGAGGGAGGGCAGGTCGGGCCCGGGGGAGCCGTCGGGGACGTAGGGGCGTTCGCCGGTGAACAGGACCCGGTCGGCGACCCGGGCCTCCCGCGCGGTGCGGCGCAGCACGCTCTCCTCGGGGCCGCCGCCGACCAGGAGCAGCCAGGTGTCCGCAGGCAGGTGGGCGAGGGCGCGGACGAGGGTGTCGAACCGCTTGGCGGCGGTGAGGCGTCCGATGCCGCCGACGACGTAGGCGTCCTCGGGCAGGCCGAGGCGGCGGCGGGTGCGCAGCCGCCGCACCGGGTCGAAGCGGAAGCGTTCCAGGTCGATGCCGTTGGGGACGACCTCGATGCGCGGCGCGGGCACGCCCCAGCGCTTGAGCCGGTCGGCGACCGTCGGGGAGACGGCGACGGTCATCCGGCCGAGCCGCTCGCCCGCCAGATACAGGGCCCGCACCCCCTGGCTGAGTCGGCGCCCCTCCATCTGCGAGTCGCCGAGGGAGTGCTCGGTGGCGACGACCGCCCTCACCCCGGCCATCCGGGCGGCCAGGCGGCCGTAGAGGCAGGCGCGGTACAAGTGGGTGTGGACCAGGTCGTAGCCGCCGGTCCGGATGAGGCGGGTGAGGCGGGGGAGTGCGGCGAGATCCCGGTTGCCGGTCATGCCGAGGTGCACGACCCGCACTCCGTCGGCGACCAGACCGTCGGCGACCGTGCCCGGGTTGGTGAGCGTGACCACGTCGCAGTCGACGGGCAGGTGGCGCAGCAGCAACCGCAGTTGCTGCTCGGCCCCCCCGACGCCGAGGCCGGTGATGACGTGCAGCGCCTTCACCGCAGACCCGCCACGGGACGGCGGCGCAGCCGGTGCAGCCGGTGCTTGAGATACAGGCGTACGGCCGTGTCGTTCTGGCCGACATGGACGCGGGGAAGTGCGTGCAGCGCGCTGAGCGGGCCGGGGTCGATGGCGCAGGCGTAGGCGTAACCGGCCGCGCGGACGGCCTCGACGGCGCGGGCGTCGACCGTGCCGTACGGGTAGCAGAAGCCGGTGACCGGAGCACCGGTCAACTCCGAGAGCGCCGCTCTGCTTTCGGCCGTCTCGGCGCGCAGGAGGTCGTCGTCGGCCTTCGTCAGGTCCACGTGGGTCAGCCCGTGCGAGCCGATCTCCACCCCGGCCTGTGCCGCCTGGCGGATGCCGTCGGCGGTGAGCAGCGGTTTGCGCGGGCCGAGCGGGTCCCAGGCGTTGTCCCCGCCGAGCCTGCCGGGCAGGACGAAGAGGGTGGCGCCGCAGTCGTGGCGGCGCAGCACGGGCAGGGCGTGGTCGAGGAAGTCGGCGTACCCGTCATCGAAGGTGAGCCCGACCAGACCGCGTCCCTCGCCTCGCCGCCGGGCGGCGAGCAGCTCGGCCACGGACACACCTCGCAGTCCCCGGCGACGCAGCCGGCCCAGCTGTTCGTCGAGGCGCTGAGGGGTGACCGTGATCCGGTACGGGTCGTCCGAGCAGTCACCCACGGAGTGGTACATCGCCACCCACAGGACCGGTTCTGGGCGGGACCCGGGACGCGGGCCGGTGTCAACGGAAACGGACATCGCGGAGCCTTTGCGTGACGGTGGTGAGGGGGGAGAGGCCCTGGGCGCCGAGCGCCCAGCCGATCAGGAGGAACACGCCGGTCACGGTGGCCGCGCCCGCGGCCAGACCGGGCAGGGGGGTGTCGAAGCGGGCGGCGACCAGGGCACCGGCCACCGTGGCGATCACCGCGGCCCACACCGGCTTGCTCAGCTCGCCCAGCACCCGCCGGGTGCGGACGGGGACCGCGCGCTTGCGCATCCCCGCGAGGAGCAGCGCGGCGGTGACGGTGATCCCGGCCGCGTTGGCGGCGGCGATGCCGTGCACGCCCCACGGCCGTACGGTGCACACGCCGATCCAGGAGGTGACGGCGATGCCGACGGACATCATCGCGAGCGGGAACCAGGTGGGGCGGCCCGCCGAGAAGTAGGAGCGGATCAGGGCGCCGACCAGGGTCTGGCCGAGCAGCCCGAGGGCGTACACGCGCATGACCCCGGCGGTGGCCGCGGTGTCCCGGTCGGTGAACGCACCCTGCTGGAAGAGCAGTTCGGTGATGTGCGGGGCGCAGGCGATGACCGTGGAGGCGCCGAGCAGCACCACACAGGCGGCCATGGCCAGATCGCGCTCCACCCGGGCACGGGCTAGCTCGATGTCGCCCTCGGCCACGGCTCGCGCGACCACCGGGAAGGTGACCGTGCACAGCATCAACGACAGCGTCATCGGGATCTGGGCCACCTTCTGCGCGTAGTTCAGATGCGAGATGGACCCGGCGGGCAGCCCGGAGGCGAGGAACCGTTCGATGAGGACCTGCGACTGCCGGCACAGCGCGAACAGCAGCACGGTCGCCACCAGCGCCAGCGTGACGGCCTGCCCCTCCGTCCGCCCCGTCTCCTCGGCCAGGGCCTCCCCGCGCCGCAACCGCCGGAGAACGAAGGGCAGCTGTACGGCGACCATGAGAGCTCCGCCCACGGCCACCCCGACCGCCGCCGAACGCACCCCCCAGTGGCCGCCGAGGACGAACATCGCCGTGATGATGCCGGTGTTGTACGCCACGTAGATCGCGGCCGGGGCCAGGAAGCGCCGGTGTGCCCGCAGGACCGCGCTGCAGTATCCGGCGAGCCCGAAGCTCAGCACGCAGGTCGCGGTCAGGCGGGTGCAGTCGACGGCGAGGGCCGGATCGGGCAGTCCCGGCGCGAGGGCCCCGACCAGGTGGGGGGCGGTCACGACGACCAGGGCGGCGGCGCCGATCAGGGTGAGCGTCAGCTTCGGCAGGGTGCTGGTGACCAGGGCCCGTACCGGGTCGCCGGGGGCGCCCTGGGCGCGGCGGGCCAGCGCCAGGCTGAACGCCGGGACCAGGGCGAAGGCGAGACCGTCCTCGATGAGGAGGGTCGAGGCGAACTCGGGCACGGTCCAGGCGACGAGGAAGGCGTCCGTCTCCGTACCGGCCCCGAACAGCCGGGCCAGCGCCTGGTCGCGGGCGAGCCCCAGCAGGGCACCGGCGATCGAGAGCACGGCCGTGACGAGGGTGGCGCGGGCCAGGAACCTCCGGGAGACGGGGGCGAGTCCGGTACCGTCCTGGACCGGGCCCGGGTCACCGGAGCGGGCCGAGGGCAGCGACACCGAGCCGTCGGTGCCGGTCCGAGGGGGCGTCACCGTCATCGCTGCGCTGCCTCCCCGGCGGTCGCGGTCCGTCGGGCGGCCTCCGCGGTGGCCGCCGGCCGCGGCTCGGCCTCCCCGGCGGTCGCCCACCAGGCCGTGAGGCCCAGGCAGACCGCGGTCAGCACCGTCGAGGGTCCGCCGATGTCGGCGTACGCGAAGTCGACGAGCAGCCACACCAGCAGCCCGCAGGCGACCAGACCGCAGTCCAGCCCCGCCGCCGTCCGCCATACCCTCCGCAGGGCGCACACCAGCAGCGCCAGCCAGCCGCCCGCCAGCGCCAGCAGACCGATCAGACCCTGCTCGGCGAGGATCAGCAGGTACATGTTGTGCGGGGAGAGCAGCGGCTGCCTGACGAACCCGGCGCCGGCGCCCTCGGTGTCGCTGCCCGCGGACAGGGCCAGCGAGGCGTGCGCGTCCCGGTGCTCCGGGAACCCCTTCAACCCCACCCCGGTCAGCGGCTGTTCGCGCCACATGCCGACCGCCGCCGCCCACATCGTGTAGCGGTCGGTGACGGACTGGTCGGGGGCGTCGGTGACCTGGGTGATGCTGCTGATCCGCTCCTGGAGCATCGCCGTGCCGACCCCGAACCCGCCCACCAGGATCACCCCGGCGGCGGCGAGCACGGCGCCCACCTGCAGCGCCCGGCGCAGCCCGGCCAGCGCCAACTGCGCGGCGCAGGTCACCGCGGTGGCGATCCAGGCGCCCCGGCTGAAGGACAGCGCGAGCGGCACGAGCAGGGCGAGGGCGCAGCCGGCGGCGAGAGCGCGCTGCCGCAGCGGGGCGCGGCCGAGCGCGAGGCCCACCGCGCAGACCAGACCGAAGGAGACGACGGTCGCCATCCCCATCACGTCCTGCGCCCCGAAGGTGCCCACGGCCCGGATCGGCTCGCCCTGGTAGGAGGCGCCGGTGCCGGTGACGTACTGGTGCACGCCGAGGGTGCCCTGCCATCCCGCGAGGGCGACGAACGACCAGGCCAGCAGCCGGAAGTCGGCCCGGTCCCGGACCAGCAGCAGGACGGCGGCGGGGACCAGCACGAACACCTGGAGATAACGGCCCATGCCGCTGAGCCCGGCGCCCGGCGACACCGCCCCCGCGGCGGCGACCGCGAGACCCACCACGGGCAGTCCGAGCACCACGACCGCCGTACGGGACAGGGGGCGCCGCCTCTGCCGTAGCAGGCTGACCACGCAGTACAGCACCACCAGCGCGGAGAGCGCGTCCGCCGGGCCCGCCCCGCCCTCGCCGCCCGATCCGGCCGGCAGGGCGAGCAGCGCCACGACGGCCACCACCGGGAGGGCCGGGGAGAGGGCGCGGGGCGGGGTGAGGGCGAGGCTCGTCATCGGTCAGCTCCCCGTCGGACGGACGAGGGACGCCGCCGTGCGCAGCAGGATGCAGATGTCCTGCCAGAGCGACCAGTTGTCGATGTAGGCGTTGTCGAACCGCGCCCGGTCCTCGATGGAGGTGTCGCCGCGCAGCCCGTGGACCTGGGCGAGCCCGGTGATTCCGGTCCGCATCCGGTGGCGGGCCGCGTAGCCCGGGTAGGTCTGGCTGAACTTCGCCACGAAGTACGGGCGTTCGGGGCGCGGCCCGACCAGGCTCATGTCGCCCCACAGCACGTTCCACAGCTGGAGCAGCTCGTCCAGCGAGGAGCGGCGCAGGAAGCGGCAGAACCACGACATGCGCACTTCGTCGGCCACGCTCCAGCGGGTCGCCGACTCGTGCTCGTCGACCGGGCGGTGGGTGCGGAACTTCAGCAGCGTGAAGGGGCGCCCGCCCTGTCCGATGCGCTCCTGCCGGAAGACCACCCCGGGTCCGTCCGTCACCCGCAGCACCACGGCGCACACCAGCAGCAGCGGGCTGACCAGTAGCAACAGCGTCCCGGACACGGCCACGTCCAGCGCCCGCTTGCCCGCGCTGCCGCGTCGCCGGGTCGTCCCCATGTCCAGGCGGCGGCAGGCGAACCCGGCGAGCTGGTCGCGGGTGGCGTAGGTCGGGGAGTCCGCGTCGACCTCCCACACCGCGCACCCGGACTCCGCCAGCGCCCGCAGCAGGGGGGCCCGTTCGGACCGTACCGAGGGATGGACGGCGAGGACGTCCCGGACGCCGTTCTGGATCAGCGCCCGCTCGACCTCCTCGCCCGTCATCAGCACGGGCAGGCTCTCGGTGCCGTCCGGGTCCCCGGCGACGATGCCCACCGGCCGCACCCCGCACCGCGGATGGCGCAGCACCCCGGCGGCCACGCGCTGCGCGGTCGCGGCCGGGCCGATCACCAGCGCGGCGCGCGGGCGGCCGAGCAGTGCCTCGGCGCGCCGCCGGTGCACCAGACCCCGGCCCGCGCAGCTCGCCGCGGCGTGCGCGAGCAAGCCGAGGGCGAGGGTGCGCGCGGAGAGAGCGTGGTGCGGGGCGTACGCGGCGACCGCGGTCGCGAGGGCCAGCCAGGCCACCGCGATCCGGCCGCAGACGGCGGGCAGTTCGTCCAGCACCCCGGTCACCGGCCGGGGCGGCTGCGGGCGCAGCAGCAGGGCGGTGGCCACCAGTGCCGCGACCAGCAGCGGTCGGCGCTGGGCGCCGGTGAGGGCCAGGGCACCCAGCAGGGCGGCGACGACATCGGCCGCGAGCAGCGGTACGGGCGACGCGGGGCGCGGGCGGGGTCTGCGGGCCGGGAAGCGGAAACCGGCGGCCGAGCCGCGTGGCGGCATGACGGAGACGGGCGAGAAACCGGGGCCCCGTGGCTGCCCGGCGGGCGGGGGGACGGTGCTGTCGGCAGTCACGAGTGGATGGACTCCCTGTACTCGGTGGGCACCCGCCCGGCGAGCAGGTCGCGGTAGACCTCCGCGACCGCCCGGGCGGTGTGCCGCACGTCGTGCGTGGACAGGACGTGCCGGCGCCCCTGGTGGCCGAGGGACTCGCGCAGCAGCGGGTCGCGCAGCAGCTCGGTCATGGCCGAGGCCAGCCGGGCCGGGTCGCGCGGGGGGACCAGGCAGTGCGGCGCGAGCGAGGGCGGCAGGCTCTCCCGGGCGCCGCCCACCTCGGTCGCCACCACCGGCCGGCCGCACGCCATCGCCTCCAGCGGGGCGAGTGCCATGCCTTCCCAGCGCGAGGGCAGGACGACCAGGTCGGCGGCCTGGTACCAGGGGGCGGCGTCGGCGACCGCCCCCGCGAACAGCACCGACTTCGGCGCCCGCGAGCGCAGTACGGCGCCGTCCGGACCGTCGCCGACCAGTACGAGACGGGCCCCGGGCACCTGCTCCGCCACCGCGGCCCAGGCCCGCAGCAGCAGGTCCTGCCCTTTCTGCCGGCACAGCCGTCCGACGCACACCACCAGCGGTGCCCCGGGATCGACGTCCGGCAGCAGTCCGGCGCGTACGGTACCGACGGCGGCGGGGTGGAAGCGTTCGGGGTCGATGCCGTTGGGGATCACCGTGTAACGGCCGCGGATCCCGGCCCGCACTCCGGTCACCCGCTCCGCCTCGCTCACGCACACCACCCGGGAGGCCCAACGCGCGGCCTTGCGCTCCCAGTTGAGCGCGACCGCCGCCATGGCCCCGTCGACCGCCTCGAAGGACCAGGCGTGCGGCTGGAACACCGTCGGGATCCGCCCGCGCAGCACGAGCCGCCCGGCCAGGCCCGCCTTCGCGCTGTGGGTGTGCACCAGGTCGGGCTGTACCTCTTCGACCAGCCGGGCGAGCAGGCGTACCTCTCGAACGAGTGTCGGTCCCGGCGTACGGGTCGCGGACCAGGCGCGTACGTCGGCGCCGAGCGCCCCCAGTTGCCCGGTGAGGATGCTGTCGGGGCAGGCGACCGTGACGTGCAGACCGGCCGCGAGCTGGGCGCGGGCCAGGTCCGTCACGACGCGGGCGACCCCGCCGTCCACAGGCTGGGTCAGATGCAGGACCCGAGGCGGAGGGTCGGTGGGTGGCAGGTGCATTGCGCGGTTTCCTCGCTCACGGGTGTCGCTCGGGACGGGCGGGATCGCGCCTCAGCTCTGGGCGTCGACGGCGACGAAGAGCGCGCGGCCCACACTGCGTCCCGCTGGGAAACGAGCCGGACGGCCGGCTGGTCACCACCGGCTCGCCGCGCCTTGCCGAGTTCGAACACGTCGGCGTCGTGGCGGAGGGGGTCGGTGTACGCGGGCGCACACCGCGCCGGAGCCGCCCCCGGTTCGCCGAACGTGGAGTTCAGGACGTCATGGCGGGGGTCGGTCGCGCCGCCGAGAGGGACACCCGCGACGCCGATCGCGTCTTCGCTCCGGCCGCGCTCCCCGGCGTACGCCACACAGCCCGCGCGCCCGCGCGCGCCATTCCCCGCGCGCGCCCCGATCCCCTGCGTGCCACCGGGCGAGTTGCCGCCCCGGCGCGCGGAGATGCAGGTGTGGCGCATGACCGGCCGTGCCCTTCGGAAAAGGTGCGATTTGCTTGCAATAGGGGTGCGTCAGGAGGTCCGCAACTCTAGTCGCTATGCCTATTAATCCGTCGAAACCCGACAAGTGTGTCGGAACGGTGAAGCCGGGCCTGTCGCGGGATCACCCCATTGGCGGCACAACCCCGGTGCGCGTCGCGCGTTGACACAGCGCCGGGCATCCCCGCCCGGGTGTTTGTGTCAACCCCAAGGAGCACCTCTCCATGTCGCGTATCGCGAAGGGCCTGGTCCTTACGTCTGTTGCCGCTGCGGCCGTTGCGGGCGGCGCCGGCATCGCCGCCGCCGACGCCGGCGCGGGCGGTGGCGCTGCCCACTCCCCGGGCGTGCTGTCGGGCAACGTCGTCCAGGTCCCGGTCCACGTCCCGGTCAACGTCTGCGGCAACACGGTCAACGTGATCGGTCTGCTGAACCCGGCGTTCGGCAACACCTGCGTCAACGACTGACGTCACCGCTAGACCCTCTGCCGGCCGCCCCGCCGTGGATCCGCCACGGTGGGGCGGCCGGTTCGCGTCATCCTCCGCATTGCCCCGAATGGGGCATTCCGGGAGTGGCGCGGCCATGCCGCCTTGACATGCCATTCACCAGGCAGGACGTGGTTGGCGCGGTGTACGAATGGTGACCGAGAGCGTTCGAACGGTTGCAGAGCGCGGTGAGCGCTTTCACGGTGGGCACAAGGTCCCACGCACCACCGAAAGGAACACCCATGCGTGCTCTGCCCGCACGGCGTATCGCGGTCTCCGCACTCTGCGCCACCCTCCTGATCGGGATCGCCGGTCCCACCGCCATGGCGGCCGACGACTCCGCCCGTGAGCGCACCCATGCGGCCCTCAATGCGCCCGTCCCCGGCGCGGACGCGCTGCTCGCCCAGGTCAAGTCGCTCGGCAACCTCGGTACCGTGCTGACCCCCGTCACCGACCTGCTGAACGCCGCGCTCAAGGCCGACAACGGCCAACTGCCCGCCGCGGACGCGGACAAGCTCGGTCAGGCGGTGAAGGACGCCCTCGCCAAGGTCACCGCCGCCGCCCCGGCCGCCCCGTCGGCCAACCTCCCCGCCACGCCCGCGACGCCCAACGCGCCGGCCACGCCCGCCGCCCCCGCGCTGCCCAACGCGCCGGCCCTGCCGACCCTTCCCACCCTGCCGACGCTCAGCAAGAGCGACGACAAGGCGCCGAGCGCGGAACTCCCCGCCGACCTCGTCGCCGACGCCCTCGCCACCGTCCAGAAGGCGGTCGACGCCCTGCTCAAGGCCGTCACCTCCGGGGACGTCGGCCAGGTCGTCCCGGCCGTCACCGGTGTGCTGACCGGCCTGGTCAACGTGGTCGCCGCCACCCTGCTCGGCGGCGGACTGCCCGCCCCGAGCCTGCCGGGCCTGCCGCGGGCGGCGAGTGGGGCGAGCCCAGACCTGACGCGCGCTGGGTGGGTGGTGTGACCGATGGCGAGTACGCGGCGCTCGGGCAGCACCTCAAAG
>NZ_JBSFOK010000007.1:0-255255 GCF_053587635.1 Streptomyces sp. NPDC003635
GCGACCCGGACGATCTGGCAGCCGGACGCCGTCAGCTCGGCGATCTGCTGGAGGGTCGCGCCGATGTCCGACGTACGGGTCGTGGTCATCGACTGGACGGAGACCGGGGCGTCGCCGCCCACCGCGACCGTGCCCACCTGGATCTGCCGGCTCTTCCGACGCTCGGCAACCCTGGTCGGAACGGACGGCATGCCGAGAGAAATCGCAGTCATCTGCTGTGCAACCCCAAGTCGTGGATCAAGGTCCGGTCCCGTCAGCGCCGGGCTCCAGGCTTCGAGATTACGGCACGGGCGATCGTCGAAGCACATCCCGTCGGCAAACCCACCGATTGCGTGACGGCCGGGAACCCATGGTCCCCGGCCGTCGAAAACGCCGTGTGCCCGCTGCGGTGAACTCCGTACGACTAGGAGATTCTCACCGGGTTGACCACGTCCGCGATCAACACGAGCAGGGTGAAGCAGACGAAGATCCCGGCCACCACGTAGGCCACCGGCATCAGCTTCGCCACATCGAACGGGCCCGGGTCGGGACGGCGCAGGACCCTGGCGACGTTCCGGCGCAGCGACTCCCACATCGCGCCCGCGATGTGGCCGCCGTCGAGCGGCAGCAGCGGGAGCATGTTGAACAGGAACAGGGAGAGGTTGAAGCCCGCGACGAGCATCACCGCCATCGCCAGTTGCTGGGAGGCGGGGATGTCGAGGGTGAAGATCTCGCCGCCCACCCGGGCCGCGCCGACCACACCCATCGGTGAGTCCGCCTCGCGCTCCCCGTCGCCGAAGGTCGCGTCCCACAGGGCCGGGATCTTGCCGGGCAGGGCCGCGAGGGAGTCGACGGCGTCGCCCACCCGGTCGCCCATCCAGGTCACGGAGTCGCCGAAGTCCTGCTTGACGATGCCGGTGGCGGCGCTGAAGCCGAGGAAGCCCGCGGTGACGTACTCGCCCTGAACGATCTGGCCGCTGGAGTCCTTCTTGGCGACCTGGTTGGTGGCGATCTTCGCCGTCAGGGTGACCTGCTCGCCGCCCCGCTCGACGACGATCGGCACCTGCTTGCCGGGGTTGGCGCGGATCAGGTCGGAGAGCTTGTTCCAGTCGTCGGTGCGGACGCCGGCGAAGGAGACGATCTTGTCCCCGGCCTTCAGGCCCGCCGCGGCGGCCGGGGAGGCGGGATCGGACTTCTTGCACTCGTCGCGGTTCTCGCTCTGCGCGATCACGCACTGGGAGACCGAGCTGACGCTGGTGGTCTGCTGGGAGATGCCGAAGCCCATCAGCACGGTGAGGAACAGGCCGATGGCGAGGACCAGGTTCATGAACGGGCCCGCGAACATCACGATGACCCGCTTCCACGGCTTGCGCGTGTAGAAGAGGCGGGTCTCGTCACCCGGCTTGAGCTCCTCGAACGCGGCCTCGCGGGCGTCCTCGATCATGCCGCGCCAGGGCGACGTGGAGCGGGCCTCGAGCCGTCCGTCGGGACCGGGCGGGAACATGCCGATCATGCGGATGTAGCCGCCGAAGGGGATGGCCTTGACGCCGTACTCCGTCTCGCCCTTCTTGCGCGACCAGAGGGTCGGGCCGAAGCCGACCATGTACTGGGGCACGCGAATGCCGAAGAGCTTGGCGGTGGACAGGTGCCCCAGCTCGTGCCACGCGATCGAGAACAGCAGCCCGACGGCGAAGACCACTATGCCGAGGATGAACATCAAGGTCGTCATGCACGGGCCTCCGCCGTCTGTGCCGCCAGTTCCCGGGCCCGGGTGCGCGCCCAGGTCTCCGCTTCGAGGACGTCCGCGACGGTGAGTGAGGTTCCCGTCACCGGGGTGCCGTGCTCCTGCACCACGCGGGTGACGGTCTCCATGATCCCGTTGAACGGCAGCGCGCCGGCCCGGAAGGCGTCGACGCACTCCTCGTTGGCGGCATTGAACACCGCCGGGGCCGTGCCCGCGAGCTCGCCCACGTGCCGCGCGAGGTTCACCGAGGGGAACGCCTCGTTGTCGAGCGGGAAGAACTCCCACGTCGAGGCCTTGCTCCAGTCGAAGGCGGGCGCCGCGTCCGGGACGCGCTCGGGCCAGCCCAGACCGATGGCGATCGGCCCGCGCATGTCGGGGGGCGTCGCCTGGGCCATCGTGGAACCGTCCGTGAACTCGACCATCGAGTGGACATACGACTGGGGATGCACGACCACCTCAATGCGGTCGAAGGGAATGTCGTAGAGGAGGTGCGCCTCGATGACCTCCAGGCCCTTGTTGACGAGGGTCGCGGAGTTGATCGTGATCACCGGACCCATGGCCCAGGTGGGGTGGGCGAGGGCGTCCTCGACGGTGACGTGCGCCAGCTGTTCCTTCGTCCGGCCGCGGAAGGGGCCGCCGGAGGCGGTCACGACGAGTTTGCGCACGTCCGCGCGCGTGCCCGCGGCGAGCGCCTGGAACAGCGCCGCGTGCTCGGAGTCGACCGGGATGATCTGGCCGGGCTTGGCGAGGGCCTTGACCAGCGGGCCGCCCACGATGAGCGACTCCTTGTTCGCGAGCGCGAGGGTGCGGCCGGCCTCCAGGGCGGCGAGGGTCGGGGCGAGGCCGATGGAGCCGGTGATGCCGTTCAGCACGGTGTGGCACTCGGAGCCGGCGACCTGGGTGGCCGCGTCGGGCCCGGCGAGGATCTCGGGCAGCGGCTCTCCGGCGCCGTACAGACCGCTGAGCGCCTCGCGCAGATCGGGTACGACGTCCTCGCGGGCGACCGCGACCGTGCGGACCTTCAGCCGGTGGGCCTGCTCGGCGAGGAGGGCGACGCGGCCGCCGTTGGCGGAGAGCGCGGTGACCCGGAAGCGGCCGGGGTTGCGCAGCACGAGGTCGATGGCCTGGGTGCCGATCGACCCGGTGGAGCCGAGGATCACCACGTCCTTGGGACCGTCTCCCGCGACGGGGTCGTAGACCAGGTGCGGGTCGGCGAGGGCGCGGGCCGGAAGCCCCGTCGTCCGCCCGGAGGGCGGGGCCTGCGGCGCCAGGCGCGTGCTCTCGGGGTGCCGGGCGCTGACCCTCGTACTGGATGTACTTGGGTCGGTGCCCGGTGCGCCGAGAGTGCGTGCATGGCGTCGCGGGGCAGACGGGGCTTCCGGCCCGCGCCCTCGGGGGGCTGGAGAGTCGCTCATGCTCCCATTGTTGCCGCAACGCATGTCCGGAAGGACAGGGCGTCCCCCTCGCGTCGGTGGCGAGGGGAACACCCTGTCGGTCACCGCTCAGCGGATCGGGCGGTGGACGTTCTCCCGTTGGCTCGGGCCGGGGGTGGTGTCGGCGATCCAGGGGCCGTCGCCGGAGGGGTCGACGATGCCCTCCTCCAGCCAGGTGTAGGTGCCGGACATGACGCCCTTGACGACCTTGCCGTCGAGGTCGTCGGTGTTGCTCCACAGGCGGCCGAAGAGCTCCTCGACGCGCAGGCGGGACTGCCGGCAGAAGGCGTCGGCGAGCTGATAGGCCTCGCGGCCGTGTTCGCCCTGGGAGCGCAGGTGCTCGGCGCGGACGACGACCGCGCTCATCGCGAACAGCTCCGCGCCGATGTCGACGATCCGGCCCAGGAAGCCCTGCTTGCTCTCCATTCGGCCCTGCCAGCGGGACATGGCGTAGAAGGTGGAGCGGGCGAGCTTGCGGGAGGTGCGCTCGACGTAGCGCAGATGCGTGGAGAGGTCGACTCCGTGCTTGAAGTCGCCGTACGAGTAGGGCAGTTGCCCCTGACCCGCGACCAGTTTCGGCAGCCACTTGGCGTAGAACACGCCCGCGTTCGCGCCCGCCTTCGCCTTGTCCTGGAGGGACTTGTCGGGGTCGATGAGGTCGCCGGCGACCGAGAGGTGGGCGTCGACTGCCTCCCGGGCGATGAGGAGATGCATGATCTCCGTCGAGCCCTCGAAGATGCGGTTGATGCGCAGATCGCGCAGGATCTGCTCGGCGGGGACCGCCTTCTCGCCGCGCGCCCCGAGCGACTCGGCCGTCTCGAAGCCGCGCCCGCCGCGGATCTGGACGAGTTCGTCGGCCATCTTCCAGGCCATCTCGGAGGCGTACAGCTTGGCGAGGGCGCCCTCGATCCGGATGTCGTTGCGGTCCTCGTCGGCCATCTGCGAGGACAGGTCGAGGACGGCCTCCAGGGCGAAGGTGGTCGCCGCGATGAAGGAGATCTTGGAACCGACGGCCTCGTGGTGGGCGAGCGGCTTGCCCCACTGCTCGCGCGCCGCCGACCACTCACGGGCGATCTTCAGACACCACTTGCCCGCCGCCACGCAGGACGCGGGCAGCGACAGGCGTCCGGTGTTCAGCGTGGTGAGCGCGATCTTCAGGCCGGCGCCCTCCGGGCCGATGCGGTTGGCCGCCGGGACGCGGACCTGGTGGAAGCGGGTGACGCCGTTCTCGATGCCGCGCAGGCCCATGAAGGCGTTGCGGTGCTCGACGGTGACACCGGGCGAGTTGGTCTCCACGACGAAGGCCGTGATGCCGCCCTTGTGGCCCTCGGACTTCGGCACCCGGGCCATGACGACGAGGAGGTCGGCAACCACTCCATTGGTGGTCCACAGTTTCACCCCGTCGAGGACGTAGTCGTCCCCGTCCGGCACCGCGGAGGCGGCGAGGCGTGCCGGGTCCGAGCCGACGTCCGGCTCGGTGAGCAGGAAGGCGGAGATGTCGGTGCGGGCGCAGCGCGGCAGGAACCGCTCCTTCTGCTCGTCCGTGCCGAACAGCTTGAGCGGCTGGGGGACGCCGATCGACTGGTGGGCGGAGAGCAGCACGCCGATCGCGGGGGAGGCGGAGCCGGCCAGGGCGAGGGCCTTGTTGTAGTACACCTGGGTGAGGCCGAGGCCGCCGTACCTGGTGTCGATCTTCATGCCGAAGGCGCCGAGCTCCTTGAGGCCGCCCACGACCTCGTCGGGGATGCGGGCCTCGCGCTCGATCAGGGCGCCGTCGACCTTCGTCTCGATGAAGTCGCGCAGCTTGGCGAGGAACTCCTCGCCGCGCTGGGCGGCCTCGTCGGTCGGCATGGGGTGGGGATGGATGAGGTCGAGGCGGAAGCGGCCGAGGAACAGTTCCTTGGCGAAGCTCGGCTTGCGCCAGTCCTGCTCACGGGCCGCCTCCGCCACCTGGCGGGCCTCACGTTCGGTGACGGTGGGTTTGACGGGTGTTGCGGACATGAGGACCACCTCGCCGCGAATCGGGATCATGGGCCGTTTGGTTACCGACGGGTTCTACCCGATCGTATGTACCCGATTCCGGGTCACCCCACCACCCCGCGCGCGGCCGTTCGGCCGATCCTGATGGAATTGCGCGGGGGAGATTGACTGTCGAAGCGCTTCGACAGCCTATGGACACCCACCCCCGCTACAGCTACTGTCGAACCACCCTCACCCGCCCCTGTTCATCGTGCGCTCTGTCGAAGCGCTTCACAAAGCTTGGAGAGCGGATGGTCACCCTCGCCGAGGTCGCCCAGCACGCCGGAGTCTCGGCGAGCACGGTGAGCTATGTCCTCAGCGGCAAGCGGTCCATCTCCCAGTCCACCCGGCAGCGGGTCGAGCAGAGCATCCGCGTGCTCGGCTACCACCCGAACGCGGGGGCCCGGGCGCTGGCCAGCAGCAGGTCGAACATCATCGCGCTGATGATCCCGCTGCGCACCGACATGTACGTGCCGGTGATGATGGAGATCGCCATCGCGGTGGCCACGACCGCGCGCACGCACGGCTACGACGTCCTGCTGCTCACCGGCGAGGAGGGCCCCGACGCCGTGCGCCGGGTCACCGGCAGCGGGCTCGCCGACGCGATGATCCTCATGGACGTCGAACTCGACGACGAGCGGCTGCCGTTGCTGCGCGACACCGACCAGCCCTCCGTGCTCATCGGACTGCCCGCCGACACCTCCGGGCTGACCTGCGTCGACCTGGACTTCCGGGCCACCGGCGCGCTGTGTCTGCAGCATCTGGCGACGCTCGGGCACCGGGACATCGCTGTCATCGGCGAGGCCCCCGCGGTCTACGAACGCCACACCGGCTTCGCCGAGCGCACCCTGGACGGACTGCGCTCGCGCGCCCAGGAGCTGGGCGTACGGCTGCTGCACCGGCCGTGCGAGGGCGGCTACGACGCCATGGCCGTCACCCTCGCCCGCGTCTTCGACGAACGCCCGGGCACCACCGGGTTCGTCGTGCAGAACGAGGCGGCGGTGGAGCCGCTGCTCGCGCTGCTGCGCCAGCAGGGCCGTGCCGTGCCCGAGGACGTGTCGGTGGTCGCGATCTGCCCGGACCAGGTCGCCACCCAGGCCTCGGTGCGGCTGACCTCCGTGTCCATCCCGGCCCAGGAGATGGGACGGCGGGCCGTGGAACACCTGGTCGCCAAGCTGGACGGGCGGGGCGAGGCCGAAGTCGTCCTTATCGCACCCGAGTTGACGGTCCGGGCGAGCTCGGGACCGGCCGCTTCCTGATCAGTACGCCCCGTGCGGCCCCCGCGGGGGCGGCTTCCCCCTGTCATCGTTCAGGAGTACGCCTCGTGAATCAGCCTGCCGGAACCCAAGCCAAGGTCAGCCTGGCGCAGTCCTCCCCCACCGTCGGCATGTTCCGCGAGCGGGACGGGGCGTTGGAGTGGAGCGGGCGTCAGGAGACCGTCCGCGTCGAACCCTGGGGGCCGGACGCGGTGCGGGTGCGGGCCCGGCTCGGCGGCCCGGTCCTCGACGGCCTCCCGGGGGCCCTGCTGGACGAGGCTCCCGCCACCCCCTCCACGGTCAAGATCGAGGACGGCCGGGGACGGCTGACCGTCGGATCGCTGACCGTTGACATCGATGCCGAGGGCCGGCTCCGCTTCCTGCGCACGGGGGACGGCGGGGAGCTGCTCGCCGAGGAGCGCGCGCACTTCTGGTGGCCGGGTCCGCGGCTGTACACGGCCGTCGGGGGCGGCCACCACCGCCTGGAGCAGCGCTTCGCCGCCTACGACGACGAGCGGCTGTACGGCCTCGGCCAGCACCAGCACGGCCGCCTGGACCAGAAGGGCCTGGTGCTGGACCTGGTCCAGCGCAACGCCGAGGTCGGCATCCCGGTGCTCGTCTCCAGCCGCGGCTACACGCTGCTGTGGAACAACCCGGCAATCGGCCGCGTGGAGCTGGCGCACAACGGCACGCGATGGGTGGCGGACTCGGCCCGGCAGATCGACTACTGGATCACCGCGGGCGACCCGGCCGACGCCCAGCGCCGCTACAGCGCGGTGACCGGCCGTACGCCGATGCTGCCCGCGTGGGCGGCCGGTTTCTGGCAGTGCAAGCTGCGCTACCGCACCCAGGACGAACTCCTCGCCGTGGCCCGGGAGTACAAGCGGCGGGGCCTGCCCCTGGACGCGATCGTCTGCGACTTCTTCCACTGGACGCACCTCGGCGAGTGGAAGTTCGACCCGAAGGAGTGGCCGGACCCGGGGGCGATGGTCCGGGAGCTGACCGAGCTGGGTGTGAAGCTGGTGGTCAGCGTCTGGCCCTCGGTGTCCCCGCTGTCCGAGAACCACTCGCTGATGGAGCAGCGCGGCCACTTCATCGGCACCCAGTACGGTCCGATGGCGCACGCCGACTGGCCGGACAAGGAGGTGGCCTCCACCGTGCAGGTCGCGTTCTACGACGCCACGAACCCCGACGCCCGGGAGTTCGTGTGGTCCCGGGTGAAGGCCAACTACTTCGACCCGTACGGCATCACGGCCTTCTGGCTGGACGCCTGCGAGCCGGAGCTGAAGCCCGGCTTCCCGGAGAACCTGCGGTACTGGGCCGGCCCGGGTCTGGAGGTCGGCAACCTCTACCCGGCGGAGAACTCCCGCACCTTCCACGAGGGCCTGACCGCGGCGGGCGAGACCGAGATCGTGACCCTGAACCGCTCGGCGTGGGCGGGCAGTCAGCGCTACGGCGCCGCCCTGTGGTCCGGTGACATCGGCACCGACTTCCCCACCCTGCGCCGCCAGATCGCGGCGGGGCTCAACACCGCCCTCTCCGGCATCCCTTGGTGGAACACCGACATCGGCGGCTTCCACGGCGGCGATCCCGAGGACCCCGCCTACCGCGAGGTCATGGTCCGCTGGTTCCAGTTCGGCGCGCTGTCCCCCTTGATGCGCCTGCACGGCTTCCGCGACCCCGGTATGCCGCTGGGCCCGGACATGACCGGCGGCCCCAACGAGGTCTGGTCGTACGGCGAGGAGGCCGGCGCGATCCTGGAGCGGTACCTGCGGCTGCGCGAGCGGCTGAAGCCGTACGTGCTCCACGTCATGCGGGAGGCGCACGAGGAGGGGCTGCCGGTGATGCGGCCGCTGTTCCTGGAGTTCCCCGAGGACCCGGCGTGCTGGTCCGTCGACGACGCCTACCTCTTCGGCCGGGATCTGCTGGTCGCACCGGTGCTGACGGCGGGGGCCACGGCCCGGACGGTGCGTCTCCCGGCGGGCGCGCGCTGGACGGACGCGTGGACCGGGCAGACCTACGAGGGCGGTGCCCGCGTGACGGTCGACGCGCCGCTGGACCGGATCCCGCTGTTCCTGCGGGACGAAGCGCGGCTGCCGATCGCGGAATGACGTGTGCGGCCGGTCCCGTAGGGGAGGGACCGGCCGCACCTCACCTGGTCAACTGCTGCTGACCGTCAGGTTGTTGGTGACGAAGTCCAGGCCGCCGGAGGACGAGGTGATCTCGTAGCCGAACTGGACGTCCCCGATGGTCTCGCCGCTCGACATCCAGCCCTTGGTGTTCGATATCCAGGTGAGGATCGGCTTGATGTTCACCGTGCCGGAGCTGGAGTCCGAGGTCCGCAGGAACGAGAAGACCTCGTTGGCGCCGTTGTCGCCCTTGTAGACGTTCCAGGTGTGCCCGCCGAGCGTCACCGAGCCCTGGGAGGTGCCGAGCGGGCCGACGGCGCCGTTGTGGTTGACCCACAGCATGATCTCGTAGTCGTAGTCCGTGTCCCAGATGTCGTACGACGTGTTGTAGGCGCCGGACGACGGGACGGTGACGTTGTAGCTGCTGGTCAGCGAGGCGAGGGAGGTGATCGTCCGGTTGACCACCTTCTTGCTGTTCGGGTACGACTTGATGCCCCCGGTGTTGGGGTGGTTGGCCCAGACGCCCCAGTTGGTGCCGGAGTTGGCCCAGACGCACTGGCTGCCCGCGCCGGAGCCCCAGATGTTGTTGTAGAGCGTGTAGCCGTTCAGGGTCGTGTTGCCCCACTGGTCGCAGGAGCTCCAGACGGCGGCGTGGGCGGGGGCGGAGGCGAGGCCGACGGTGGCGCCCAGGGCGAGCGCCGGGGCCAGCAGGGCCTTGGTGAGGCGGCCGAGCGTGCGGGTTGTTGCCATGGTGTCCCTTCCATGGGTGGGGGGAGTGCGGGGAGCTACCACGTCCCCGGGGCGAGGACGTGGTCTTCTCCGGCGACGAGGTCGAGCGGTCTCGTGCCGGTGGAAGTCCTGAGCTCGACGCGGACGGAGCGGCTGGGGTGGATCACCGCGGTCGCCCCCGCCGGGGCCCAGTCGAGGTCGACCACCGCCCCGAACCGGGTACGGACTCCCCGGAGTTCGCCTTGGGGGTACGCCCGTGGCAGCGCGGGCAGCAGAACGAGCCGGGCGGGGGTCGACTGGACGAGGGCCTCGATCAGCACGGCGGGCAGGGCGTGGGCCGCGTCCGCGTTGTAGACGTCGCGGTTCGGGTAGTGCGCGCTCATCAGGGAGGCGTGGAAGAAGTCGCCGTCCAGGACCTGGCCGAGGGCGTGGGCGACGCGTTCGCCGTCGCGCAGGCGGGCCGCGACGAGGGCGTGGTGCAGGTGGCCGTGGGCGGAGTCGTTCTCGGGTCCCCGCAGTTCGAGGGCGCGGTGGGCGGCGCCGGCGAGGTCGGGGGTGTCGTAGGGGTTGATCTCGTCGAGCGGCCAGACGCCGTAGAGGTGGCTCAGGTGCCGGTGGTCGTAGCGGTCCTCCAGGCCTGGCCAGGCCCATTCGGCCAGGGCGCCCCGGTCGTTGACGCGGTGCGGGGGAAGCCGGTCGGCGAGGGCGCGCCAGGGGTGTGCGTGCTCGGGGTGGTACTCGGCGGCGGTGCGCAGGGCGTGCCGGGCCGCGGCGAGGTCCATGGCGGCGTTCAGGGTCCCCCAGCTCGCGTGGGCGGGACGGTTCTCGGGCGAGTAGGAGGGGACGACGACCGGCCGGCCCTGGTCGTCGGTGCGGGTGAGGAAGTCCTCGTAGAACCTGGCGACTTCGGCGAGCCACGCGCCGGTCTCGGGGTCTCGCGCGCCGCGGGTCTCGTCGTGGTCGACGAGAGGCTTGAGCAGCCAGTCGGCGCCCGCGGTCCACAGGTGGAGGGGGTACTCGCGGCTGTAGTGGCAGGTGTGGCCGGACTCGCCGTCGGTGTGCGTCGGCGCGACGACGCCCCGGGCGCCGAAGATCGCGCGGGCGTTCTCCCGCCAGTGCGGCAACTGGCGGCGGATCAGCGCCGCTTGGGCCTCGGTGACCTCGGGGAGCGCCCCGGCGACGGCGGAGGCGGTCTGGAGGTTGAGGTTGGCGTTGGCGGTGAAGGCGCCGGACCAGGCGGTGTTCCACTCCCCGGTCCACAGGCCCACCAGGCGGGGTGGGCACAGGCCGCTGCTGGACAGCAGGTGGTAGCGACCGGCCGCGAAGAGGCGCTCCAGCAGGGCCGCGCTCCGGGGCCGCTTGAGCAGTTCCGAGCCGGGGAGGGCGCGCTCTTCCGGGTCGGCGGCGAGGTCAAGGGTGACGCGTTCGTAGGCGGTCCGGTGCAGGTGCGTGTGCCGGGCCAGGAGAGCCTCGTACGGCCGTTCGACGGCGGGGAGCAGTGCGCGCAGGGCGTGGCCCTCCTGGCGGACGTCGATCTCCCCTGTGTGCCGTCGGACCCGGGTGAGCAGCAGCACGGAGGCGGCGCCCTCGACGCGGAGGCCGGGTGGCACGAGCGACGGGGTGCCCCGGTCGACGACGACGAGGGTGACGCCGGTGTACGCGCGCTCGCTGTCCGGGTAGCGGGCGCGCAGGCCGAGCAGGGCGCCGTCGGGGGTGAGCAGCGCGCTGTGGCCGACGCCCAGGCGATCGGGGGCGCCGGGCAGACGGTGGTCGAGGGAGATGTCGAGGCGCGGGCCCGCCGTGGTGACCCGCTGGACGATCACGTCGTCCGCGCGGGAGACGAAGACCCGGCTGGTCCAGTCGGCGCACTCGGCGGTCGTCTCGCCGGTGGTGAAGTCGACGCGGCGGCGGTAGCCGTGGGTCTCGCCGGGAGGCCTGCGCAGTCGGGTCCGGAAGGCCGGGTGGAACGGCTGTACCCACTGGAGGGGGCGTCCGTAGGTGAAATCCTCGGCGGCGGTGGTGTCACCCGCGAGCAACCGGTCCTGGACCTCCCTGAGCCGGGCGGCCAGTTCCGGGGGACGGGCGTGCTCGCTGCCGTTGGGGCGGACGAGGGTGTGCTGGGTGACGATGACACGGTCGTCGTTCGGATCGCCGAACACAAGGGCGCCGTGATGGCCGTTGCCGCTGAGAAAAGCGTCCTCCCAGCGGGCGGCCGGGGCGGGTTCCCAGGTGCCCTCAGCCCTTGACCGCACCGGTGAGCATGCCCTTCTTGAAGTGCCGCTGGACGAAGGGCGACAGCACGGCCACCGGAAGCAGCGCCATCACCATGACGGCCATCTGCACGGCGAGCCCCGACAGTTGTCCCGTCTTGATGGCCTGCCCGAGACCCACCGGCGCCTCCTGCTTCTGCACCAGCTGGATCATCACGTTCTGCAGCGGCATCATGTCCTGGTCGTTGAGGTACAGCGAGGCGTTGAACCACGCGCTCCAGTAGCCGACCGCGTAGAACAGCGTGATCACCGCGATGACGGCCCGGGACAGCGGCATGACGATCTGCCAAAGGATCCGGACATCGCCCGCGCCGTCGATCCGCGCGCTGTCGGTCAGCTCCTGCGAGATCCCCATGAAGAACCCGCGCAGCACCAGGATGTTGAAGACGCTGATGGCGCTCGGCAGGATCAGCGCGAGATAGCTGTCGGTCAGTCCGAGGGTCTGCACCAGCAGATACGTCGGGATCAGACCGGCGCTGAAGAACATCGTCGCCAGCAGGGTCATCAGGATCCAGCGGTGGCCGAGCGACCCGCTGCGGGACAGCCCGTACGCGCACAGCACGGACACCGTCATCGAGAACGCCGTACCGACCAGGGTGACCAGCACGCTGATGATCGCCGCCCGGGTGACCTGCCCGCCGCTCAGCAGCTCCTGATAGGCGATGAAGGTGACGTCCTGGGGGATCATCACGAGACCACCGGCCTCGTCGATGGTCTCGCGGGAGGAGAGGCTGGTGACGACGACGATCCACAGCGGGAAGAGGATCGCGAGGCAGGCGATCCCGAGCACCAGCGCCTTGCCCGCCAGGCCGGCCTTCGTCGGCTCCTCCTCCCAGACGGGCCGGGGCGGGGCGGCCCAGAGGCGCCGTACCGGCCGCTCCGCCGGCTTCTCCATGACCGCGGTCATTTCTTGTACACCCCCTGCTCGCCCATCAGATGGGCCACCTTGTTCGCGGCGAGGACGAGTCCGATGCTGATGACGCCCTTGACGAGCCCGGCGGCGGCCGCGTAGCCGAAGTCCTGGTTGCGGACGCCGTTCCACCACACGAAGGTGTCGAGCACTTCCGCCGCGCCCGGTCCCACGGCGTCGCGTTGCAGCAGGATCTGCTCGAAGCCGACGGTCAGCGCGTCGCCGACGCGCAGCACCAGCAGCAACGCGATCACCGGCCGCAGCGCGGGCAGGGTGACGTGCCACATCCGGCGCCAGCGGTTCGCGCCGTCCATCGCGGCGGCCTCGTACAGGTCGGGGCTGACCGCGGCCAGCGCGGCGAGGAAGACGATGATCCCCCAGCCCGCGTCCTTCCACACGGCCTGCGCGGTGACCAGGAACTTGAAGGTGCTCGGGTCGGTCATGATGTCGAGCCCGTCGTACCCGTGGTCCCGCAACAGCTGGGAGAGCAGCCCGGCGCCGCCGAGCAGCTGCTGGAAGACCGCGATCACCAGCACCCACGAGAAGAAGTGCGGCAGATAGAGCACGGCCTGCGCGATCGCCCGCACCCGGGGCCTGACCACGCTGTTGATGAGCAGCGCGAGCAGGACCGGGATCGGGAAGAACAGCACGAGCTGGAGGAAGAACAGCACCAGGGTGTTCTGGACCGCCTGCCAGAACGAGGAGTCCTTGAAGATCCGCTGGAAGTTCTCCAGGCCCACCCAGGGGCTGTTCAGGATGGAGACGACGCCGTTCTCGCTGATGTAGGGGTCGTAGTCCTGGAAGGCGACCACGTTGCCGAGGATCGGCACGTAGTTGAAGAGCAGGACCAGGACGAGGGCGGGGATCGTCATCAGCAGCAGGACGCGGTCGCGTGCGAACCTGTGCCGCAGCCTCGGTCGTCCCGAGGGTGGTGTGCCGCCGGACCCGGTGACGTCGCCGGACGCCACCGGGAGCTTCTCCGTCGTGTCGGCCTCGGCCGTGCTCCGAGGCACCGTGCTGTGGGACACGGCCGTCTCCTCGCTGTGGTGCCGGGTCAGTTGGCCGCGGAGCCGTTCTCGTCGAGGATCTGCCGGTACCAGTCGCGCAGCTTGTCGCCGCCCTTGCTCTTCCAGTCGGAGACCGCCTGCTGCATGTCACCGACCTTCTTGCGGCCGCGGACGATGTCGTCCTCCAGCTGCTCGAAGTCGTTGGAGAGATTGGTGTAGCGGCTCGGTTCGGTGATCTGCATGCCGTAGAAGGAGGACTTCCTGGTGAAGGCGCCCATCCGCTGCTGCCACTCGACCTGGCCCTTGGCGACCTCGGGGAAGTCGGGGTGGGCGATGGTCGCGGCCGGGCTCGCCACCATGACGTAGGCGTTCAGCACGTCGATGTTGCCCTGGTCGGTCTTGGTGGGGACGCCGTCCTTGACGGTGTAGTGGGTCCCCTCCACGCCGTAGTTGGTCATCATGTACTCCTTGGTGCCGTACGGCGCCGCGGTGACGTTGGCGACGGCGAGCACCTCGCGGACGACCGACTCGGAGGCCTTCTTGTTGACGAAGGCGAAGATCCCGGCGGGCTGTTCGGCCCACATCGTGGGGTTGCCGCCGTCGTGGCCCCAGACGTCCATGCCCCAGATCTTGAAGTCCGGGTTCTGGGCGGCCTGTTCGGCGGTACGGCTCCACCATTGCGAGATGTTGTTCGGGTAGATGAGGAACTGGCCCGAGGCGAACTTGGGTCCGGGGTCGGGGGCGTTCTTGCCCATCTCGGAGTCGGGGTGGACGACCCCGGCGGCGAAGAGCTTGCGGGACCACTCCAGCGCCTCGAGGTACTCGTCGGTCTCGATGCGGTTGATCAGCCTGCCGTCGACCATGTTCCAGCCGAGCGGCTTCTCGCTGCCCGAGAGGACCCCGAAGGCCTGGAAGGCGGTCCACTTCATGTCCAGACACGCCCAGCGCTTGGCCTTGGCGTTGGTGATGTCCTTGGCCAGCGCGAGGAACTCGGCGCAGGACGTGGGGACTTCGTAGCCCTCCGCGTCGAAGATGTCCTGGCGGTACAGGGGCACCATGCTGGGGGCCCAGGGCGCCGGCATCGGCAGACCGCGCAGCTTGCCGCCGAAGATGGAGCGCTGCCAGGCGTCCGTGGGGATCGCCGCGAGGTTCGGGTACTCCTTGACGGCGTCACCGGAGAGGTAGGGGCCGAGGTCGGCGAACTTGCTGACGATGGCGCTGGGTATCTTGCCGCCCATGTTCCAGCCGGGGACCACCACGACGTCCGGGATGTCACTGGAGGCGAGAACCGCGCCGAGCTTCTGGTCGTAGGTGTTGCCGTCCTGGTTCCGCCAGACGACCTCGACGCCGATGAGGTCGTTCATCGCCTTGTAGTAGGCGTTGTCGCCCTTGGGCGGGGAGCCCCAGAACGGCGACATGACGGTGACCTTGCCGCCCTTGCCGAATTTCTTGGGCACGGAGGTCTTGAGCGTGGCCAGGTCCAGCTTGCTGGTGAAGCCGACCGCCGAGCCGTTCTTGGCGGCGATGTCCGGCACGACGACATGGCCGGCGACGTAGGCCGGCAGGATCTTCTCGGCGTCCTTGCCCGAGGTGGTGCCTTCGCGCGAGCCGTTGTCCGAGCCGCCGCACGCGGCGAGCAGCGGCATTCCGCCCGCCACCGCTGCGGCGGCGACCGCCGAGGAGGCGAGGAAGCTTCTCCGGCTGGGTGCGGAGGCTGCGGAGGAGGCGTTCGGCGTCATTGCGTCAACCCTTCGTGGCGCACCTGGACACCCGGCGGTGGGCCGTCGGCTGCGGTGTCGTAAGTGGAACTGGCCGAGCTGAAGCGAGGCTTCGACGATCCACCGTGTCGAAGCGCTTCGAAGTTGCTGCGAGGTTAAGTGAACACCGGGGGGTGCACAAGGGCCGCCCCCAAGATTCCTCGAAGGTGTGCGCGGACGCCGGGACTCCCACGCCACTTGAAAATGTCGACTCGGAAGTGGTGCACGTCTTGACACCCGGGCCCGCGTCGAATGAGCATCGAAGCGCTTCGAAAGCGCCGCCGTCGCTGCCATCGCAAGGGATCCCCACGTGACCTCACCCACGCCGCCCGCGCCTCCGTTCCGTGATCCGCGACTGCCGGTCGCGAAGCGCGTCGACGACCTGCTGGCGCGGCTCACCCTCGACGAGAAGACGGCGTTCCTGCACCAGTTCGCCCCCGCCGTCGAGCGGCTCGGCATGGCCGCCTTCCGCACCGGACAGGAGGCGCTGCACGGCGTGGCCTGGATGGGCCCGGCGACGGTCTTCCCGCAGGCGGTCGGGCTCGGCGCGACCTGGAACCCCGAGCTGGTGCGCCGGATCGGCGAGGCGGTGTCCCGGGAGACCCGCGCGATGCGCGCCCGCGACGAGCGCGTCGGCCTGAACGTGTGGTCGCCCACCGTCAATCTGCTGCGCCACCCGCTGTGGGGGCGGGGCGAGGAGGGCTACTCCGAGGACCCGAAGCTGACCTCGGCCATCGCCACCGCGTACACCTGGGGTCTGCGCGGCGACCATCCGAGGTACTGGCGCACCGCGCCGGTGCTCAAGCACTGGCTGGCCCACAACAACGAGACGAACCGTGACACCTCGTCCTCCTCGGTCCGCCCGCGCGTGCTGCACGAGTACGACCTGCGCGCGTTCCGCGAGACGGTCGAGGCGGGCGCGGTGGCCGGGGTGATGCCCGCGTACAACCTGGTCAACGGCCGCCCCAACCACGTGTCGCCGTATCTGCGCGAGCAGTTGCGCACCTGGACCGAGGAGGACCTGCTGGTCTGCTCGGACGCGGGCGCTCCCTCCAACCTGGTCGACTCCGAGCACTACTTCGACACCCACGAGGAGGCGACGGCCGCCGCGCTCCGGGCGGGCGTCGACAGCTTCACGGACCACGGCACGGACAGCTCGAAGATCGTCGGGCGGGCGAGGAGGGCCTACGAGCAGGGGCTGTTGACCAAGGCCGACATCGACACGGCGGTCCGGCGCCAGCTGTCGGTCCGGTTCCGGCTCGGCGAGTTCGATTCCGGCGCGTACGACGAGCCGGGCGCCTTCGACACCCCCGAACACCGCGCCCTCGCCCAGGAGGCGGCCGAGCAGGCGGTTGTGCTGCTCCGCAACGACGGGGTGCTGCCGCTGGCCCCGGGCAGCCGGATCGCGGTGGTGGGCCTGCTCGCCGACGAGTGCAAGCTCGACTGGTACAGCGGCACCCTCCTCCATCGCTCCACCCCGCTGGAGGGCCTGTACGAGCGGTTCGGCGCTGAGCGCGTCGAGTTCGCGGAGGGCGTGGACCGGGTCCTGCTGAGGACTTCGGCGGGCCGGTTCCTGTACGCCCCCGCCGCCGACGCCGCCGACGAGGTGCGCGGCGCGGAGGGCGCCCTGGACCCGGCGCTGCTCGCGGGGCGGACCGATCTGCCGCCCCTGACCGCGGAGACCGTCGGCACCGAACTGGCGCTGGTGGACTGGGGCGAGGGGGTGCTGACCCTGCGCGCTCCGGACGGCCGCTACCTCTCGGTCGCCGAGGACGGCTATGTCCGCGCCGCCGCCGACCAGCCCGGCGGCTGGGTGGTCCAGGAGACCTTCCGGCTGGAACCGCACGGCAGGGGACACCTCCTCCGGCACATCGGTACGGGTCGTCATGTCTCGGTCGCCGCCGACGGCGTGAAGGTTGCCGAGGCGGATCCGGAGGTCTTCGAGCTGGTCGTGGTCGAGCGCGGCGAGGAGGCGGTGGCCCGGGCGGCGGCGGGCGCGGACGTGGTGCTGGTGGTCGCGGGCAACGACCCGCACATCAACGGGCGCGAGACCGAGGACCGTACGACCCTCGCGCTCCCCGTCCACCAGGACCGCCTGCTGCGCGCGGCGCGCGCCACCAACCCGCGCACCGTGCTGGCGCTGGTCTCGGCCTACCCGTACGCCGTCGAACCGGGCTCCCTGGCGGCCGTGCTCTGGACGGCCCACGGCGGACAGGCCGCCGGCACCGCGCTGGCCCGGATCCTGGCCGGTGACGTCTCCCCCGCCGGGCGCCTCCCGCAGACCTGGTACGCGAGCGACGCCGACCTGCCGGACCTTCTCGACTACGACGTGATCGGCGGCCGCCAGACGTACCTGTACTTCGAGGGCACCCCTCTCTACCCCTTCGGGCACGGCCTGTCGTACGCGTCCTTCTCGTACGGCGACCTCGCCGCGCGGCCGACGCCGGACGGGGTGCGCGTGGCGTTCACGGTGACCAACACGGGCGACCGGCCGGCCGACGAGGTGGCCCAGGTCTACACCCGGGCCGTGGACCCGTCGGTGCCGCGCCCGCGCCGTGAGCTGGTGGCCCATCGCCGGGTCACGCTGGCCCCGGGCGAGCGCGTCGAGCTGACCTTCGAACTCCCGCTGAGGTGCTTCGAGTTCTGGGACGTGGCGCACGGCCGCCCGCACGTCGACCCCGGTCCGTACGACGTCCTGGCGGGCGGCTCCAGCGAGGACATACGGCTGCGGACGACGGTGATCCTCGACGGAGCGCCCGTGCCGCCGCGAGCGGTCCGGGAACAGGGCCTGGACGCGGCGGACTTCGACGAGCAGAGCGGCGTCGCGATCGTCGACCGCGCGAGGGCGAGGGGCGACGCGGTGACCCCGGCCGGGGACCGAGCGGGCGAACTGCTCTACACCACCTGCGACTTCGGATCGGGCGTCACCCGGGTGACGGCGACGGTGGCGGGCACGGGAACCGTGGAGGTGTCACTGGACGGCGGCCCGGCGCGGGCGGTGCTGACGGCGGAGGCCGAGGGCGGCCCCTACGACTACACCGAGCTGACCGGACAGTTCACGGCCGAGGGCATCCACGACGTCCACCTCGGACTGCGCGGCCCGCTGCGGCTCGCGCACGTCGGCTTCTCCGGTTGAGGGTCCGGACCAGGCCGACGTACAGGAAGGGGCCCGGCGCCGGAAGGCATCGGCGCCGGGCCCCTTCGGGGACGACGATCGCGTCACCGCCAGCTTATATGAAAACGGTTCCCATTAACCAGGGGTTGCGCCGGGAAGTTCCCGTGCCGTCGAGTTCCCCCATGCGCTGGGTCATGGCCCGCGGTACGGCGACGGCCGCAGCCCCCGCACAGTGGGCTGCGGCCGTGCCTCCGACCTGTCCGTGGCAGGTCGGTCAGAGGGCGAGGCCGGTGAGGACCAGGACTCGCTCGTAGGTGTAGTCGTCCATCGCGAACTTCACGCCCTCGCGGCCCACACCGGACTGCTTGGCGCCGCCGTACGGCATCTGGTCCGCGCGGTAGGAGGGCACGTCGCCGACGACCACGCCGCCCACCTCCAGCGCGCGGTGGGCGCGGAAGGCGGCCTGAAGGTCGTGAGTGAACACGCCCGCCTGGAGGCCGTACTTGGAGTCGTTGACCGCGGCGAACGCCTCGGCCTCGCCGTCGACCTTCTGCACCGACAGCACCGGGCCGAAGACCTCCTCGCACGCCAGGGTCGCGCCGGCGGGCAGGTCGGTCAGGACGGTCGGCGCGTAGGAGGCGCCGTCGCGCTTGCCGCCCGCGAGCAGCGTGGCGCCCGCCTCGACGGCCTCCTGGACCCACGCCTCGACGCGCTTGGCCGCGTCCTCGCTGACCAGCGGGCCGACGTCGGTCTTGTCGTCGGAGGGGTCACCGGTGACCTGGGCCTCGACGGCGGCGACGATCCGCGGCAGCAGCCGGTCGTAGACGGAGGCGTCGGCGATCACGCGCTGCACGGAGATGCAGGACTGGCCGCCCTGGTAGTTGGAGAAGGTCGCGATCCGGGTCGCGGCCCAGTCCAGGTCCTCCTCGCTCGCCCAGTCACCGAGCACGACCGCCGCGCCGTTGCCGCCCAGCTCCAGGGTGCAGTGCTTGCGGGGCACCGAGTCCATGATGGCGTAGCCGACCTTCTCGGAGCCGGTGAAGGAGATCACCGGCAGCCGCTCGTCCTGGACGAGGGCGGGCATCCTGTCGTTGGCGACCGGCAGGATCGACCAGGAACCGGCGGGCAGGTCCGTCTCGGCGAGCAGGTCGCCGATGATCAGGCCGGAGAGCGGGGTGGCCGGGGCCGGCTTGAGGATGATCGGCGCACCGGCGGCGATCGCGGGGGCGACCTTGTGGGCGCACAGGTTCAGCGGGAAGTTGAACGGCGCGATGCCGAGCACGACGCCCTTCGGGAAGCGCCGGGTCAGCGCCAGCCGGCCCTGGCCGCCGAGGTCGGTGTCGAGGCGCTGTGCCTCGCCGCCGTTGAAGCGGCGGGCCTCTTCGGCGGCGAAGCGGAACACGGACACCGCGCGGCCGACCTCGCCGCGGGCCCACTTGATCGGCTTGCCGTTCTCGGCGGAGATCAGCTGGGCGATCTCCTCGGTGCGCTCGACGAGCCGGCGGCTGACGTGGTCCAGGGCGGCGGCCCGTACGTGCGCCGGGGTGGCGGCGAACTCGTCCCGCACGGCGTACGCGGCGGCCACGGCCTTCTCGACCTGCGCGTCGGTCGGCACGCTCACCTTGCCGACGACCCGGCCGTCCCACGGAGAGGTGACATCGAAGGTGTCCTCGCCGGTGACCTGGCGGCCGGCGAGCCAGAAGGCGTGGGTGGCCCCCACATTCGTTTCCTGGGGCATGTGCGAATCCCGGCCCTTCCGTGGTTGGCGGTGGTGTTCCTGGTTCGTCCACGGTAGGGGCGCGGCGGCCGCGGGGCGTTTGTCCGAGCCGTAGTAGTGGCGGGCGGGCGCACTACGGAATGGAGTGGGCTGTTCCCCCGAGGTCTACTCCGCCGACGTCGCCTTCAGCGCCAGCCACAGCTCCATCCGTACGTCCGGGTCGTCCAGGGAGCGGCCGAGGATCTCCTCCACGCGACGCATCCGGTAGCGCAGGGTGTGCCGGTGGACGCCGAGGTCCGCCGCCGCCGCGTCCCACTGGCCGTGCCGGGACAGCCACGCCCGCAGCGAGGCGACCAGATCGCCGCGGCCGGTCGCGTCGTGCTCGCGCAGCGCCCGCAGCAGCCCGTCCGCGAAGGCCCGTACCGCGTCGTCCGCGAGCAGCGGCAGCACCGAACCGGCCGCCAGCTGCTCGTGCTCCACGATGACCCGCCCCCGCCGCCGCGCCACCGACAGCGCCTGCTCGGCCTGCTTGTACGCCCCGGCGGCGGCGATCGGTCCGGACGGCGCCGAGAGCCCGACGACGAGTTCGTCGTCCTCCGCCTCCCGTACGGCCGCTCCCGCCCGCGCCCCCTCCAGCGCCGTCGCGTACTGCGCGCAGGCGGCGACCGCGGCCCCGCCGTCGGAGGCCAGCACCACCAGGCGCTCACCGTCCGGTACGACCAGCACGGCCTCCCCGGCCCGCGCGGCGGCGGACTCCACGACCTCCGCGAGCGCTCCGAGGGGATCGCCGTGCTTGTCGGAGGCCGCCGCGAGGGCCGCCGCCGACGGCTTGGCGGTGGCCTGGAGCGGCTCGGCGGGCTCCACCGAGGCCAGCGCCGCCGACACCGCCACCGACTCCGCGACGATCATCCGGAAGGGGGCGTCCAGGAGCTCGCCGTACAGGCCCCCGGCGACAGCCCGGGCGTGGTCCGGCTCCCCGGCGAGCAGCATGCGCAGCACGGCCGCGCCGATCCGCTGCTCGGCCGCGTGCAGGGAGCGGGAGCGTTCCGTGGTCAGGGTGAGCAGGGCGATGGCCGAGTGGACGGCGTACCGCTCGGCGGTGCCGAGGGCCGCCGCCGTGCCGACGGCGAGCGCCGCCCGCGGCCGCCGTCCCGTGCCCAGGGAGTGCAGCTCGACCCGGTCCTCGTTGTCGGGCCCCGGCCCGCCGACCACCGAGGAGGCCGGCGCCGGGCGCTCCCGCAGCCGCTCCACGTCCGCCGTGAGCCGCGCGGCCCGGCGGCCCGCCCAGTCCGGGGCGGTGGCGACGACGGCGCCGGAGGCGTCGTAGAGCGCGGCCCAGCCGTCGACCTGCGAGGCGAGCGCGGCGAGCAGCCCTTCCGGCCCCTCCGCCAGCGCCTGCCTGGTCAGCTCGCGCTGGGCGGCGAACCCCGCCGTCACGGCCCGGTACTGGTCCGCCGCGATGGCCGCCGACACCGCCTTGCTGATGGCGAGGAAGGGAGTGCGCCGCGGCACCTCCAGCAGCGGGAGTCCCTCCTGCCGGGCCGCCTCCACCAGGGCCTGCGGGATGTCCTCGTAGTTCACCCCGACGGCGAAGCCGAGTCCGACGACCCCGGCGCCGGCCAGCCGCTTCACATAGCGGCGCATCGCCTCGGGGTCCTCGGCGTCCAGCTTGAGCGCGGTGATCAGCAGCAGCTCCCCGCCCTCCATGTAGGGGACGGGGTCGGCGAGCTCGCTGACGTGCGCCCAGCGGACGGGCACGTCCAGACGGTCCTCGCCCGCACGCACGGTCAGTTTGAGCGCGGAGTGGTGGACGAGCGAGGCGAGCGTGGGGGGCATGAGGCCTTCAGGTCGGTGAAGTCAGTGTGATCGTCGTGATCATTTGGCCGCCGTGTATGAACAGCCTATGCCGATTCTGCCGCACCGTACGGACGAGCAGTCACTCCCCGAGAGGTCACTGCCGGAGATCCACCAGCAGCGGCGGCGCGTGCTCGCCCCGCACGCTGGTCAGGGACAGCACCGCGTGCCCCGGCGGCACCGCGTGCGCCAGCTCGGACGCCGACCAGCGCTCCCGCTCGACCTGCCGCACGGTGACGGCCCGGGCGGTGGGCGCCTTGCCGGTGATTACCCGGCGCACGGCGTGCAGCGCCTTCCCGGCGGGCGTCTCGGCGATGATCTGCCGGTCGGTTACGTCCCGCGCCTCGGTCCACTCCTTGCCCCACACCTCGGCGAAGTCCTGCCCGTCCCACGGCGTGAGACCGGACAGCGCCATCCGGCATCCGGCGGCCCCGAGCAGCGGCCCGCGCAGCGGCCGGGGCACGTCGTCGAGGCTGCGCAGGGTGAGCACGGCCCCGGCGTTCCCGGACCGCAGCCGCTGGATGCCCCGGACCGCCTCGGGCGTGACCACGCCGGTGGCGTCGTCCAGGATCAGACAGGCGAACAGCGACCGGTCCTCGCGCACGGCGACGCTCGCCGTGAACTGGGCGAGCACCAGACGCGCCAGCATCCGCGAGGCGTCCGCGTGCCCGCGCGCGGGCAGGTCGATCCGGACCCGCACGGGATGGTCGAGGGCCTTGAGGGAGAACGGCCGCGACTGTCCCGACGTGTCGAAGAACCCGGCGAACGCGGGCCGGTCCAGCAGCGCCACCCGGTCGGCGAGCACTCCCCCGACATCGCCGGGATGCGCCAGCTGCCGCTCCCGCGCGTCCAGTTCCCGCAGCAGCGACTCCTGCCCCGAGCCCTCCAGCGCGGTGCGCAGCGCGGCGAGCGGCCCGGGCGCGCCGTCGAGCAGTTGGCGCAGCTCCGGGACGGACGGGAAACGCCCGTGCACCGCCCGGAACGGACCGAGCAGCTGCGCCAGCACGGTCGTCGAGCGGCGGCTGTCGCTCCCGGGGTGCGGATCGGCGAGGTCCCCGACCAGCGCCTCGGCCAGTACGGCGGCGGCCTCGTCGGGGTCGGTGGTCCCGCCGTACAGGTCCAGGTCGTACACGGACTCGGGATTCCCGATGCGTACGACGACGTCGTAGGCGTCGGCCGGGCCGAGCGCGGCGCCCGCGGCGCCGACCACCACGACGGCGGCGCGTCCGGCGAGGGCGTGCAGGCACAGGGACTCGGCGAGCGGGCGGACGACGGTACCGGTCTTGCCGGCGCCGGCCGGGCCTACGGCGAGCAGGGAGGTGCCGAGCAGGTCGGGGCCGAGGGCGAGGCCGGTGCCGCGGTAGGCATAGGGGTTGCGGGTGTCGTCGGCGGTGGTGCCGAGCCGGACCTGGCCGGTGACCAGGTCGTGCCGGGCCTGCCGGGCGGGCAGGTCGCGCTCGCCGGAGGGGTGGGGACAGGCGGCGGCGCCGTCCTTGAGGACCGCGCCGGTGAACGTGGCGAGGGAGTGCCGGCCGGTGCGCACGCCCTGCCAGGCGCGGGTGATCCGGGCGTGGTCGACGTCCCTCATCAGCCCGGCCTTGGCCTCGGTGGCCAGCCGCTCGGCGGCGTCGACGGCCCCGGCGGCCCGGAGCTGCGGCCACTCGGCGGGGTCCTGCTCGGGGGCGGGCGGGCGCTCGGCGGCGGGTGCCCCGCGATTCCAGGAGGGCGGGCCGTAACGGCGCCAGACCTCGCCCCAGCGGCCGAGCCGCCCCACCGCGATCATGATGGCGAGGGCGATCAGCGTGTAGTAGCTGTACCAGAGGATCGCGTTGCCGACGCGGTCGTTGTTCTCGCGCCAGGAGTCCGGGGTGAACAGCTCCAGCGGCAGCACCCACCAGCCGCCGAGGTAGCCGTTCCACAGCAGCGACCAGACCAGCCAGCCCACCAGGAACGCGATCAGCGCCCCGCTCAGCAGCTGCCGTCCGGGGATTCGCTCGGGCTCCTCCTCGGGCCGCGGCCGGTGCCCGAACCGCCAGACCCCGGGCAGCGCCTCCGGGCGGGAGGTGCGCAGCCAGGTCAGGAACGCCGACCCGTCCGGCCTGGGCGGCGTCGCGGGCATCGGCGGAACGGCGGAGCGTGATCGCGGCACAGGCGTCGCATGCGTGCCCCGCGCGTCCTGCGTCCCGTCGCTGTCCATCGCCCTTGCCCCCTGACCAGCCGTTCCGTCCACCGTCGTCAGCGGGAGCCAATCTAACGCCCCGGCAAGGGGAGTTCACCGTTGGCGGCCCCGGCACGCGGGAGGGAGCCGAACTCCGGCTATGTCCACCACGGACAACCGGGCGCGCCGACAACGCCCACATGGAGCATGCCCACCCCCCGCTCCCCGTCCTAGCCTGCGAGAAAAGAGAAGACAAGCATCCGCAAAACCCCCAGGAGCCCCTCATGACCGACCTTCCGCAGGAGCGCCGCGTCGTCACCGCCATCCCCGGCCCGAAGTCGCAGGAGCTTCAGGCCCGCCGCACCGCCGTGGTCGCGCAGGGCGTGGGCTCCGTGCTGCCGGTGTTCACCGCGCGCGCGGGCGGCGGCGTCATCGAGGACGTCGACGGCAACCGCCTCATCGACTTCGGCTCCGGCATCGCCGTGACCTCCGTCGGCGCCTCCGCCGAGGCCGTCGTACGCCGCGCCTCCGCGCAGCTCGCCGACTTCACCCACACCTGTTTCATGGTCACGCCGTACGAGGGCTACGTCGAGGTCGCCGAGGCCCTCGCCGAGCTCACCCCGGGTGACCACGCCAAGAAGTCCGCGCTGTTCAACTCGGGCGCCGAGGCCGTCGAGAACGCCGTCAAGATCGCCCGCGCGTACACCAAGCGCCAGGCCGTCGTCGTCTTCGACCACGGCTACCACGGCCGGACCAACCTGACGATGGCGCTGACCGCGAAGAACATGCCGTACAAGCACGGCTTCGGTCCGTTCGCGCCCGAGGTCTACCGTGTCCCGGTCGCCTACGGCTACCGCTGGCCGACCGGCCCGGAGAACGCGGGCCCGGAGGCCGCCGCGCAGGCCATCGACCAGATCACCAAGCAGATCGGCCCGGAGAACGTGGCCGCGATCATCATCGAGCCGGTGCTCGGCGAGGGCGGCTTCATCGAGCCGGCCAAGGGCTTCCTGCCGGAGCTCGTGAAGTTCGCGAACGCCCACGGCATCGTCTTCGTCGCCGACGAGATCCAGTCGGGCTTCTGCCGTACCGGCCAGTGGTTCGCCTGTGAGGACGAGGGCATCGTCCCCGACCTGATCACCACCGCCAAGGGGATCGCGGGCGGGCTGCCGCTCGCCGCCGTCACCGGCCGCGCCGAGATCATGGACGCCGCGCACGCGGGCGGCCTGGGCGGCACCTACGGCGGCAACCCGGTGGCCTGCGCCGGTGCGCTCGGCTCCATCGAGACGATGAAGGAGCTCGACCTCAACACCAAGGCGAAGAACATCGAGGCGGTCATGAAGGCCCGCCTCGGCGCCATGGCCGAGAAGTTCGACATCATCGGCGACATCCGTGGCCGCGGCGCCATGATCGCCATCGAGCTGGTCAAGGATCGCACCACCAAGGAGCCGAACGCCGAGGCCACCGCGGCCCTCGCCAAGGCCTGCCACGCCGAGGGTCTGCTGGTCCTGACCTGTGGCACCTACGGCAACGTGCTCCGCTTCCTGCCCCCGCTGGTCATCGGTGAGGACCTCCTCAACGAGGGCCTCGACATCATCGAGCAGGCCTTCGCCCGTATCTGACGTCACCCCGGCCCCAGCCCTTACGCGTGTCACGCGTGGGGGACTGGGGCCGTCGGGTTCAGGGCGTGTGAAGAAGGTGTGCGGGGTGTCTGTCGGGACTCGAATCCGACTGTCTTGGGGGCACCCCCTGTCGTAGGTTCTACCCAGATGAGAGATACACCCCGCCCACAGGGGACTGTGGGCGACATCAGGACGGGGCCTCCCCAGCTTCGCCCTGGTCGTGCCCTCGCGCACACATACGGGGCCTCTGGCTCCGGATCTCCTCACCGATCGGACAGTCGCCCGCCCCAAACCCCCCGGGGCGCGCGGCCATCCGATCCGGACGGCCGCCTCGGAACCACCCCCCCTGTTCCGGGGCGGCCGACCTCCCTTCTCGGATTTCTCGCGCTCCTCGGGCTTCCCGCCCTTCTCTTCGCGCTCATCACCTGGCAGGTCGTGGCCGACGGCCCGCTGGTGAGGGTGGACGAGCGGCTCAGCAAGGCCCTCGTCCACCCCGACCGCGTCTCCGAACTGCTCTCCGACCTGGGCAACGCACAGGTCGCGATCCCGGTCATGCTGGCCGGAGCGGGGTACGCGGCCTGGCGGGCCCGGCGCGGTGGTACAGACCGCTGGTGGCAGCCGGCCGTCTGGACCCTGCCGCTCATGGCGCTGGTCCCGGCGCTGGTCGTCCCCGTCAAGGAGCTGACCGACCGCCCGGGCACCCCCGCGGTCCCTCCGGCCACCGGCTACTTCCCGTCGGGCCACACCGCGACCGCCGTCATCGCCTACGGCGCCGCCACCCTGCTCCTTCTGCCCTGGCTGCGTTCCCGGGCCGCCCGCCGCACGCTGGTGGCCGTAGGCGGCGCCCTGGTGCTCGGCGTCTCCTACGGCCTGGTCCGGCGCGGCTACCACTGGCCCCTGGACGTCGTGGCCAGTTGGAGCCTCGGCACGGTGCTGCTGACCTGCTTCGTCCTGGTCGTCAGCCGAAGTACCCGTCGAAGGTCCGCTGGAACTCCCAGTTCGAGTAGCGGTCCCAGTTGATCGACCACGTCATCAGGCCCCGCAGCGCGGGCCAGGTGCCGTGGGTGGCGTACGAGCCGCAATTGGCCTTCTTCGTCAGACAGTCCAGGGTCTTCACGACCTCGGCGGGAGCCACGTGGCCGTTGCCCGCGTTGGTGGACGCCGGCATGCCGATCGCCACCTGGTCCGGGCGCAGCGGCGGGAAGACGTTGTTCGCGTCGCCCGCGACCGGGAACCCGGTGAGCAGCATGTCGGTCATGGCGATGTGGAAGTCGGCGCCGCCCATGGAGTGGTACTGGTTGTCCAGGCCCATGATCGGACCCGAGTTGTAGTCCTGGACGTGGAGCAGGGACAGGTCGTCGCGCATCGCGTGGATGACCGGGAGGTAGGAACCGGCGCGCGGGTCCTGGCCGCCCCACTTGCCCGTGCCGTAGTACTGGTAGCCGAGCTGGACGAAGAAGGTCTCGGGGGCCATCGTCAGCACGAAGTCGTCGCCGTACCTGGCCTTCAGGGTCTTCAGCGCCGAGATCAGGTTGACGATCACCGGGGTCTTCGGGTTCCTGAAGTCGGTGTCGTCGGAGTTCAGCGACAGTGAGTGGCCCTCGAAGTCGATGTCGAGGCCGTCCAGGCCGTACTCGTCAATGATCTTCGAGACCGAGCTGACGAAGGTGTCCCGCGCGGCGGTCGTGCTGAGCTGCACCTGGCCGTTCTGGCCGCCGATGGAGATGAGCACCTTCTTGCCCGCCGCCTGCTTGGCGCGGATCGCGGCCTTGAAGTCGGCGTCGCTCTCGACGTTCGGGCACTCGCTCACCGGGCAGCGGGTGAAGCGGATGTCGCCCGAGGTGACCGAGGTCGGCTCGCCGAAGGCCAGGTCGATGACGTCCCAGCTGTCGGGGACGTCGGCCAGCCGGGTGTAGCCGGAGCCGTTGGCGAAGCTCGCGTGCAGGTAGCCCACGAGGGCGTGGGGCGGGAGGCCGGGATCGCCGCCACCGCCCGCGCCGGTCGTCGCGGTCACCGTGGCCGACTTCGCGGACTCGCCGGCGTCGTTCACGGCGGCGACCTGGAAGGCGTACGCCGTCTGCGGCGCGAGGCCGGTCACCGTGGCCGACGTGCCGCTCACGGTCTGGACCCTGACGCCATCGCGGTAGACGGCGTATCCGGAAGCGCCCGGCACCGCGTTCCAGGACAGGGCGACGCTGGACGAGGTGATGGTGCCGGCTCTCAGGCCGGTCGGCGGTACGGGTGGCTGACCGGGGTCGACGGACGGGCCGACCAGGGAGATGTCGTCGGCGTGGTAGGCGCCGGTGCCGTACCAGCCGTGCGTGTAGACGGTGACCCTGGTGGTGGACGGGCCGGTGCGAAAGGTGGTGCTGAGCTGCTGCCAGGCCGGGGCGGACTGGGTCCAGGCCGAGACGTCCGTGGTGCCGGTGCCGCTCGCGCCGAGGTAGACGTAGGAGCCTCGGACGTATCCGGACAGCGTGTACTGGGAGTCCGGTTTCACGGTCACGGTCTGCGCGCACCGGGCGTTGTGGCTGCCGGCCGGGGTCGCCTGCAACGCCGAACTGCCGCTGCGCACGGGTGAGGTGACGGTCGTGCCCGCTGTGCAGGTCCAGTCGGCGAGGCCGGACTCGAAGCCTCCGTTCTTGACCAGGTCCGCGTCGGCCGCACGGGCGGCCGACGAGAGCGCGGTGATGCCGGGCACGGCCAGCAGGGCGGCCGTGAGTATGGCGACGAAAGGTCTGGAGCGGTCCACAAGTGCCTCCGGGCATGGGGGAATTGGAGGGGTGGAGCGCATACAACTTGGTCCAGACCAATCAGGGTGTCAAGACTGCGAGGCGGTTCATCAACTCCCTATAGGGCGCGGGGAACTGCGCGACCAGCCACGACGAACCCGCAGCCGACCACAACCCCTTCGCGGCACCCCTCATTCGTCATCGGCCAAGCCGGCGGCAGCCTCGTGCATCGCCAGCTCCAGCAGCGCGGGATCCGTCAGCGTCCCCGAGCCGTCCGGCGGCACCAGCCAGCGGACACCTCCCGTGGAACGCCCTGGATACGGCACCACGATCCACGTGCCGGCGCCCGCCGTGCGGATGCCGGTGCCGAGCCAGCGGGCCGCGGTGCCCGGCGGTACGAAGAAGCCCATCCTGGAGTCGCCGAAGTCGACCAGCACCGGGCCCGGTTGGTCGAGGACGCGGGTCAGTACGTCGAGTGTCGGATAGCCGAGTTCGCCCGGCAGGATGAGCACGTCCCAGGCTTTCCCGGCGGGCAGCAGCGCGACCCCGTGCGGGTTGCGCTCCCATTCCCAGCGGCAGGCCTCGGGATCCGGTGCCACGGACGCGAGCCACTCGACCGCCGTCTTCGCCCCTGTCATGACGGGGACCTCCCTCTTTCCGTCGTGGACGCCTTGTGCGTCACGAGGGAGAGGGAGGTCGCCGCCAGGCATTACGCGGGTTCGCGCACCTTTTTGGAGTGATCCGGATCACGCGCGGGGCGCGTCAGCTGTCGAACCCCAGCCCCAGCCGGTCCATCGTCTTCAGCCACAGGTTGCGCCGCCCGCCGTGCGCGTCCGCGCGGGCCAGCGACCACTTGGTGAGCGCGATCCCGGTCCAGGCGAACGGCTCGGGCGGGAAGGGCAGCGGCTTCTTGCGGACCATCTCCAGCTCGGTGCGCTCGGTGGACTCCCCCGACAGCAGGTCCAGCATCGCGTCCGCCCCGAAGCGCGTCGCGCCGACGCCGAGCCCCGTGAAGCCCGCCGCGTAGGCGACCTTCCCGTGATGCGCGGTGCCGAAGAACGCCGAGAAGCGCGAGCAGGTGTCGATGGCGCCGCCCCACGCGTGGGTGAAGCGGACGCCCTCCAGTTGCGGGAAGCAGGTGAAGAAGTGGTCGGCGAGCTTGGCGTACGTCTCCGGGCGGTCGTCGTACTCCGCGCGCACCCGGCCGCCGTACGGGTAGATGGCGTCGTATCCGCCCCACAGGATCCGGTTGTCGGCGGAGAGCCGGAAGTAGTGGAACTGGTTGGCGCTGTCCCCGAGGCCCTGGCGGCCCTGCCAGCCGATCTCCTTGAGCTGGTCGTCGGTGAGCGGCTCGGTCATCAGGGCGTAGTCGTAGACCGGGACGGTGAAGGCACGCACCCGCTTGACCAGGTTCGGGAAGATGTTGGTGCCGAGCGCGACCCGGCGGGCGCGGACCTGGCCATAGGGGGTGCGGACGGCCATTCCGGCGCCGTACGGCTTCAAGGTCAGCGCGGGCGTGTGCTCGTAGACGCGCACGCCGAGCCGGACGCAGGCCTCCTTCAGTCCCCAGACCAGCTTGGCGGGGTTGAGCATGGCGACGCCCCGGCGGTCGTACAGGCCCGCCTTGAAGGTCGGTGAGTCGACCTGCTCCCGTACGGCGTCGGCGTCCAGGAACTCGACGCCCTCGGCCAGGCCCTGGCGCTCGATCTCCTCGTACCAGTCGCGCAGTTCCGCCGCCTGGTAGGTCTCGGTGGCGACGTCGATCTCGCCGGTGCGCTCGAAGTCGCAGTCGATGCCGTGCCGGGCGACCGCCGCCTCGATCTCGTCGAGGTTGCGGGCGCCCAGCTCCTCCAGCTTGTGGATCTCGTCCGGCCAGCGGGTGAGCCCGTTGGGCAGACCGTGGGTGAGGGAGGCGGCACAGAAGCCGCCGTTGCGGCCCGAGGCGGCCCAGCCCACCTCGCGGCCCTCCAGCAGGACGACATCCCGACCGGGGTCGCGCTCCTTGGCCAGGAGCGCGGTCCACAGTCCGCTGTACCCACCGCCGACGACCAGCAGGTCGCAGGTCTCGGGGCCGGTGAGCGCGGGCTCGGGGTGAGGCCTGCCGGGGTCGTCCAGCCAGTACGGAACCGGCTGCGCTTCAGAAAGTGCCTTTGTCCAACGGCTCATGGCGCTTGGGGCCATGATTTTCAACTCCCTACAGGGGGTTTTCGTGAAAGGCCTAGGCCTTTTGCTTGTTACGGCGGTTGGTGATGACCATGGAGGTCAGGACGAGGAGCACGGCGATGACGAACATGGCCGTCCCGATGACGTTGATCTGAACGGGCGTTCCGCGCTGCGCCGAGCCCCAGACGAACATGGGGAAGGTGACGGTCGAGCCCGCGTTGAAATTGGTGATGATGAAATCGTCGAAGGAGAGCGCGAAGGCGAGCAGCGCGCCCGCCGCGATTCCGGGTGCCGCGATCGGCAGGGTGACCCTGACGAACGTCTGGAAGGGGCCGGCGTAGAGATCCTGCGCGGCCTGCTCCAGCCTCGGGTCCATCGACATGACGCGCGCCTTGACGGCGGTCACGACGAAGCTGAGGCAGAACATGATGTGGGCGATGAGAATCGTCCAGAAGCCCAGCTGGACGCCCATGTTGAGGAACAGGGTGAGCAGCGAGGCGGCCATCACGACCTCGGGCATCGCCATCGGCATGAAGATCAGCGAGTTCACCGCGCCGCGCGCCCGGAACCGGTAGCGGACGAGCGCGAAGGCGATCATCGCGCCGAGGACCGTGGCGCCCAGCGTCGCCCAGAAGGCGATCTGGAGGCTGAGGGTCAGCGAGTCGCACAGGCCCGAGACCCCGCACGGGTCGGTCCATGCGTCGGTGGAGAACTCCTGCCATTCGTAGTTGAAGCGCCCCTTCGGGTTGTTGAAGGAGAACACCGTCACGACGACGTTCGGCAGCAGCAGGTACCCGAGCGTGAACAGGCCCGCGATGACGACGACATTGCGCTTGAGCCAGTTGACGAAGGCCATTTAAACCAGATCCTCCGTCCCCGACTTGCGGATGTAGAGCGTGACCATGATGAGGATCGCGAACATCAGGATGAAGGAGAGCGCCGCCGCCGTCGGATAGTCGAGGATCCGGAGGAACTGCGACTGGATGACGTTGCCGATCATGCGGGTGTCGGTGGAGCCGAGCAGATCGGCGTTGACGTAGTCACCGGCGGCCGGGATGAAGGTGAGCAGCGTGCCGGCGACGACACCCGGCATCGACAGCGGGAAGGTGACCTTCCGGAAGGTCGTGACGGGCTTGGCGTACAGGTCGTTCGCCGCCTCGTGCAGCCGGCCGTCGATCCGCTCCAGCGAGGTGTAGAGCGGAAGGATCATGAACGGCAGGAAGTTGTACGTCAGACCGCAGACGACCGCCAACGGGGTGGCCAGCACCCGGTCCCCCGCGGTCATGCCGAGCCAGCTCGTGACGTCCAGGACGTGCAGCGAGTTCAGCGCGCCGACGACCGGGCCGCCGTCCGCGAGGATCGTCTTCCAGGCGAGTGTGCGGATCAGGAAGCTGGTGAAGAACGGCGCGATCACCAGGATCATGATCAGGTTCCGCCAGCGGCCGGCCCGGAAGGCGATCAGGTACGCCAGCGGATAACCCAGCAGCAGACACAGGACCGTCGCGGAACCGGCGTACAGCACCGACCGCAGGAACTGCGGGTAGTACTCGGTCAGCGCGTCCCAGTAGGTGGCGAAGTGCCAGGTGACCTCGTAGCCCTGCTCCAGCGAGCCGGTCTGCACCGAGGTGGAGGCCTGGTAGACCATCGGCAGCGCGAAGAACACCAGCAACCAGGCGAGTCCGGGCAGCAGCAGGAGGTACGGCGTCCAACGGCCCCTCTTGCGCGGGGGTTTCTTCTCGGTGGCGGGGGGCGCCAGGGGCGGCGGCGCGTCGGTGATGGTCGCCATCAGACCGCCTCTTCCTGGATGCCCGCGTCGATGTCCTGCGTCGCGTCCAGGCCGAAGGTGTGCGCCGGGCTCCAGTGCAGGACGACCTCGGCGCCGGGGACCAGGCGGGCGTCGCGGTCGACGTTCTGGACGTAGACCGCGAGCTCGGGGCAGACCGGGCTGTCGACGACGTACTGCGTGGAGACGCCGATGAAGGAGGCGTCGGCGATCGTGCCGGTGACGCGGTTGCGGCCGTCCGGGATCTCGCCGGCGTCGTCCGCGTGCGTGAGGGAGATCTTCTCCGGGCGCACGCCGACCAGCACCTTGCCGCCGGCCGCGGTGGGCGCGGAACAGCGCGCCTCGGGCAGGACGAGCTTGCCGCCGCCCGCCTTGAGGACGATGTCGTCGCCGCTCTTGGTGTCGACCTCGGCCTCGATGAGGTTGGAGGTGCCGAGGAAGTTGGCGACGAAGGTGGTCTTCGGGTTCTCGTACAGGTCGGCGGGAGCGCCGAGCTGCTCGACGCGGCCCGCGTTCATCACGGCGACCGTGTCGGCCATGGTCATGGCCTCCTCCTGGTCGTGCGTGACATGCACGAAGGTGATGCCGACCTCGGTCTGGATGCGCTTGAGCTCCAGCTGCATCTGGCGGCGCAGCTTGAGGTCGAGGGCGCCGAGCGGCTCGTCGAGGAGGAGCACCTTGGGGTGGTTGATCAGCGCGCGGGCGACCGCGACGCGCTGCTGCTGGCCACCGGAGAGCTGGTGCGGCTTCTTGCGCGCCTGCTCTCCGAGCTGGACCAGCTCCAGCATCTCCTCGACCTGCTTCTTCACACTCTTGATGCCGCGTCGGCGCAGGCCGAAGGCGACGTTCTCGAAGATGTCGAGGTGCGGGAAGAGGGCGTAGGACTGGAAGACCGTGTTGACCGGCCGCTTGTAGGGCGGCAGCCGGGTCACGTCCTGGTCGCCGAGGAAGACGGTGCCGGAGGTCGGCTCCTCCAGGCCCGCGATCATCCGCAGGGTCGTGGTCTTGCCGCAGCCGGAGGCACCGAGCAGGGCGAAGAAGGATCCCTGCGGGACGGTCAGGTCCAGCGGGTGTACGGCGGTGAAGTCGCCGTAGGTCTTGCTGATGCCCGTGAGGCGGACGTCGCCGGTGTTGTCGTTGATGTTCGTCACGTCGGTCACGCCCCAGTCAGCTTCGCGAACTTCGTTTCAAAGGCCGTCTCTTCCTCCGAGCTCAGCGAGCGGAAGGCGCGTGATTTCGCGGCCATTTCCTTGTCGGGGATGATCAGCGGATTGTTCGCCGCGTCCTCGTCGATCTTCGCCAGCTCGTCCTTGACGCCGTCGACCGGACAGACGTAGTTGATGTACGCGGCGAGTTCGGCGGCCGCCTTCGGCTCGTAGTAGTAGTCGATGAGCCGCTCGGCGTTGGTCTTGTGCCGGGCCTTGTTGGGGACCAGCAGGTTGTCCGTCGACGTCATGTATCCGCTGTCCGGGATGATGAAGTCGATGTCGGGGCTGTCCGCCTTGAGCTGTACGACGTCTCCGGCCCAGGCGATACAGGCGGCGAAGTCGCCGCTGGTCAGGTCGGAGGTGTAGTCGTTGCCGGTGAAGCGGCGGATCTGGCCCTTGTCGACGGCCTTCTGGATCCGGGCGATGGCGGCGTCGTAGTCGTCGGCGGTGAAGTTCCCGGGGTCCTTGCCCATGTCGAGCAGGGTCATGCCGATGCTGTCGCGCATCTCGGACAGGAAGCCGACCCGGCCCTTGAGCTTGGGGTTGTCGAGCAGGTCCGAGACCGACTTCACCTCCTCGCCGTCCAGCGCCTTCTTGTTGAAGGCGATGACCGTCGAGATGCCCTGCCACACGTACGAGTACGCGCGTCCCGGGTCCCAGTCGGGGGTGCGGAACTGGGCGGAGAGGTTGGCGTAGGCGTTCGGCAGGTTGGCCGGGTCCAGTTTCTGGACCCATCCGAGGCGGATCAGCCGGGCGGCGAGCCAGTCGGTGACGCAGATGAGGTCGCGCCCGGTGTCCTGGCCGGCCGCCAGCTGCGGCTTGATCTTGCCGAAGAACTCGACGTTGTCGTTGATGTCCTCGGTGTACTTGACCTTGATACCGGTCCGCTCGGTGAACGTGTCGAGCGTGGGGTGGTGCTTCTCGCTCTCGTCGACGTCCATGTACTCGGTCCAGTTGGAGAAGCTGACGGTCTTCTCCTTGGCCGAGCGGTCGTCCGCGGACTGCCCGCCCTCGGTCTTGCCCGCGGCCGGGATGCCGCAGGCGCTCAGCGTTCCCAGACCGCCGACCGTGAGCGCGCCGCCGGCGGAGGCGCGCAGCAGGGAACGGCGAGAGAGGGAGGCCCTGCCGTTGCGGAAGCTGCGCCGCATGGCGGCCATTTGGGCCGCGGAGAGGCGGTCGGGCTCGTACTGCTCCATGCGCTTGGTGCCCTTTCGGGTGGGCGGCCGCGGGTCGGGCGGCCTGGCTGCTATCGGTCCCCGAAGATCGTGCGGTGCCAGTCCTTCCTGACGACCGCCGTGTTGTCGAACATGACGTGCTTGATCTGCGTGTACTCCTCGAAGGAGTAGGCTGACATGTCCTTGCCGAAGCCGGACGCCTTGTACCCGCCGTGGGGCATCTCGCTGATGATCGGGATGTGGTCGTTCACCCACACACAGCCCGCCTTGATCTCGCGCGTGGCCCGGTTCGCCCGGTAGACGTCCCGGCTCCAGGCGGAGGCGGCGAGCCCGTACGGCGTGTCATTGGCCAGCGCGATGCCCTCGTCGTCGGTGTCGAAGGGCAGCACGACGAGGACGGGTCCGAAGATCTCGGACTGGACGATCTCGCTGTCCTGGGCGGCGTCGGCGACAAGGGTGGGCCGGTAGTAGGCGCCGCTCTTGAGCTCGCCCTGGGGTGCCTCGCCGCCGGTCACCACGCGCGCGTAGGCCCGCGCCCGGTCGACGAAGGCGGCGACGCGGTCGCGCTGGACGTGGGAGATCAGCGGCCCGAGGTCGGTGCCGTCGGCGAAGGGGTCGCCGAGCCGGACGGTCTCCATCAGCGCGGCGGTCCGCTCCACGAACGCCTCGTACAGCGGCCGCTGCACGTACGCGCGCGTGGCGGCCGTGCAGTCCTGGCCGGTGTTGATCAGGGCGCCCGCGACCGCGCCGTTGACGGCGGCCTCCAGGTCGGCGTCGTCGAAGACGACGAAGGGTGCCTTGCCGCCGAGCTCCAGGTGGATCCGCTTGACGGTGGCCGTGGCGATCTCGGCGACCCGCTTGCCGACCGCCGTGGACCCGGTGAAGGAGGTCATCGCCACGTCGGGGTGGCCGACCAGGTGCTCACCGGCCTCCTTCCCGGTGCCGGTGACGATGTTGACGACACCGTCCGGCAGCCCGGCCTCGGTGCAGGCCTCGGCGAACAGGAGCGAGGTGAGCGGGGTGAGCTCGGCGGGCTTGAGCACGATGGTGTTGCCCGCCGCGATGGCCGGGAGGATCTTCCAGGCGGCCATCTGGAGGGGGTAGTTCCAGGGGGCGATGGAGCCGACGACGCCGATGGGTTCACGGCGGACGTACGAGGTGTGGTCGCCGGAGTACTCACCGGCCGACTGGCCCTGGAGGTGACGGGCGGCCCCGGCGAAGAACGAAGCGTTGTCGACGGTCCCCGGGACGTCGAACTCGCGGGTGAGCTTCAGCGGCTTGCCGCACTGGAGGGACTCGGCGCGGGCGAAGTCCTCGGCACGCTCGGCGAGCACGGCGGCCAGCTTGTGCAGGGCGTCGGAGCGCTCGCCGGGGGTTGCCGCGGCCCAGGCCGGGAAGGCGGCGCGGGCGGCGGCGACGGCGGCGTCCACGTCCGCGGTGCCGGCCAGCTCGTAGGTGAGCACCTCCTCGCCGGTGGCCGGGTCGACGACGGCGTGGGTACGACCCGAGGTGCCCTTGGTCAGCCGGCCGCCGATGAACTGCGCACCGGCGGCGAACCGCTCCTGCGCGGGGAATCGTTCCGGGGTGGTGTTGCCCGGGTTGTGCATGTCGCTCTCCTCCGCCTTCGCCCCGCTGTCCACGGGGGCGGGTGGCGTAGCTCCAGCTCGATTTGAGTGCCGATCCTGACAGAGCCATAGCACTCCAACAAGTGATTCCGTTGTTGCCTTTTGGTTACGCGACGGAATCTGTCGACCAGGTGTCGAGTGAACGGGAAAAAGCCAGGACACCGTGTCAGTGGTGCGTGCCACACTCGCGTGCATGGGAAAGATCGACTCTCGGGAAGCCCTGGTCAGGGAGGTCCGCGCCCGGGCCGGCTCGGCGGGGGCGGGGATCAGGTATCTGCACTTCTGGGGACATCGGCCCTTGCCGGACGGCCGGATCGGAGCGAGCTCCCTGAGCCAGTGGTGGCCCTCGCCGTTCACGGTGGAAGGGGTGGCGTACGCGACGGCCGAGCACTGGATGATGGCCGAGAAGGCCCGCCTCTTCGACGACCCCGAGGCGGAGCGCCGCATTCTGGCGGCGGAGCACCCCTCGCAGGCGAAGAACGCGGGGCGCCTGGTGCGCGGCTTCGACGAGGCCATGTGGGCGCGCGAGCGGTTCGGCATCGTGGTCGAGGGCAGCGTGCACAAGTTCGGCTCGGACGAGGCGCTGCGCTCGTATCTGCTGGGCACGGGTGAGCGGGTGCTGGTCGAGGCGAGCCCCGTGGACCGCGTCTGGGGCATCGGCCTCGCGGCGAACGACGAGGGGGCGATGGACCCGGAGCGATGGAGGGGACCGAACCTCCTGGGCTTCGCCCTGATGGAGGCACGGGAACGCCTGCGGGGCGGGGGCGCCTAGCTGCGGCGGCCTAGCCGGGGGCGCTGGGCTGGCGAGTGAGGGCTTGACTCCGGGGTGGCAGGCCGGGTGGCTGGGGGGCGCTGGGCTGGCGAGTGAGAGCTTGGCTCCGGGGCCTCAGGCCGGGTGGCTGGGGGGCGCTGGGCTGGCGAGTGAGAGCTTGGCTCCGGGCCCCAGGGCGGCTGGCAGGTGGCGCTCGGCTCCGGCCTGCTCGGCGGGCGATTGAGGGCTCGGGAATGCCCGGATGGCGACCGGCAACGTTCAGCGCGGGAAGACTCCGCGGGCAGCTGAACAGCTTGGCCGCGGGCTACCAGGCGGGCAAGCAGAGGGCGATCCGCCCCGGCCGGCCCGGCGGGCGACTGAAGCGCCCGGCCCCGGACTGCCCCCACGGCGACCGGCAGCACTCAGCGCGGAAGACTCCGCGGGCAGCTGAACAGCTTGGCGCGGCCTACCAGGCGGGCAAGCAGAGGGCGATCCGCCCCGGCCTGCTCAGCGGGCGACTGAAGCGCCCGGCCCCGGACTGCCCCCACGGCGACCGGCGGCACTCAGTACGGGAAGACTCCGCGGGCAGCTGAAGGGCTTGGCCGCGGCCTACCAGGCGGGCAAGCAGAGGGCGATCCGCCCCGGCCGGCCCGGCGGGCGACTGAAGCGCCCGGCCCCGGACTGCCCCCACGGCGACCGGCGGCACTCAGTACGGGAAGACTCCGCGGGCAGCTGAACAGCTTGGCCGCGGCCTACCAGGCGGGCAAGCAGAGGGCGATCCGCCCCGGCCTGCTCAGCGGGCGACTGAAGCGCCCGGCCCCGGACTGCCCCCACGGCGACCGGCGGCACTCAGCGCAGGAAGACTCCGCGGCGCCCGGCGCCGGCTGCTGGGCCGGGGGCGTCCTGGTCGCTCAGCCCGTCGCGATCAGGAAGGCCAGGGCCGCGAAGCCGAGGACGATGCCCGCGGCTCCGCAGATCGCGCCGGCCAGGGCCTGGCCGTCGTTGGTGGCCTCCCCGCGCCGGACCTTGCCGCGGCCGAGCAGACCGAAGATCAGTGCCAGCACGCCGAGCACGATGGCCACCGGCCACAGACAGAACACGGCGGCCGAGATGATCCCGAGCACGAGGGCGGCGGTGCCCATGCCGTTGCTCGGCATCGGGTGCTGACCGGACCAGCCGTAGCCATAGCCATAGCCGCCGGGGGCACCGTACGTACCCGGGTAGCCGTAGGGGACCTGGCCGGGGCCGTCGGGGGCGATCGGCGGCGGGGGAACGGGCTCGCCGGTCCGCGGGTACGGCGGCGTGGGGGCGCCGTAGGCCGGGGGCGCGAAGGGGTCGACCGGGGCGGGCCAGGGCCGCGGCTGTGCCGGAGCGTCGAAGCCCGACACGGAGGTGACCGTCTCCTGGTCGTGAACCGAGGGTGCCCGCCAGACCACCGACGAGGAGGGCAGCGTGTCACCGGGACCCTCGGCCTCCGGAGTCGGCGGCGCCCAAGGGTTCGCCTCGGCGGCGCCTTCCTTGCTCAACCCCACCTTCGGGGCGCTCCCCGGGTTCTCCGGCGCGACCGGTGCCGGCTCGTCGTCGGACATGCGCGGCCCCCTCCGTATGCGTGTCGTCATGCTACGGCGCCGCCCCGCACCGGGAGGCCCCGGCCTACGATGATCCCGAGTCACCGATCAGCCGATCACCCGCGTCCCGCCGCACTCCGGCAGGAGACGCCGTTCCCGGGGAGGGACCTTGACCGACCACACCGCCGCCGGCCCGAACAGCGCCCCGCGCGATCTGCACGCCTTCATCGCCGGACTGCCCAAGGCCGAACTCCATGTGCACCACGTCGGCTCCGCCTCCCCGCGCATCGTCTCGGAACTGGCCGCCCGCCACCCCGACTCCAAGGTGCCCACCGACCCCGAGGCCCTGGTCGACTACTTCACCTTCACGGACTTCGCCCACTTCATCGAGGTGTACCTGTCCGTCGTGGACCTGATCCGCACCCCGGAGGACGTCCGCCTGCTGACGTACGAGGTGGCCCGGGACCTGGCCCGCCAGCAGGTGCGGTACGCCGAGCTGACCATCACCCCCTTCTCCTCCACCCGCCGCGGCATCGACGAGCGCGGCTTCATGGACGCGATCGAGGACGCCCGCAAGGCCGCCGAGGCCGAGTTCGGGACCGTACTGCGCTGGTGCTTCGACATCCCCGGCGAGGCGGGCCTGGAGTCCGCCGAGGAGACCGCGAGGCTCGCCACCGACGACCGGTTGCGCCCGGAGGGCCTGGTGTCGTTCGGGCTCGGCGGCCCCGAGATCGGCGTACCGCGGCCGCAGTTCAAGCCGTACTTCGACCGGGCCATCGCCGCGGGCCTGCACTCCGTGCCGCACGCGGGCGAGACCACGGGCCCGGAGACGGTCTGGGACGCCCTGACCCATCTGCGCGCCGAGCGCATCGGGCACGGCACCAGTTCCGCGCGGGACCCGAGGCTGCTGGAGCACCTCGCCGAACACCGGATCGCGCTGGAGGTGTGCCCCACCTCCAACATCGCCACCCGCGCGGTGCGCACCCTCGACGAGCACCCGATCAAGGAGTTCACGCGGGCCGGGGTCGTCGTCACCGTCAACTCCGACGACCCGCCGATGTTCGGCACCGACCTCAACAACGAGTACGCGGTAGCCGCCCGTCTGCTGGACCTCGACGAGCGGGGTCTGGCCAGGCTCGCGCACAACGCCGTGGACGTGTCGTTCCTCGACGACCCCGGCAAGGCCCGGATCAAGGACGAGATCGACACGTACACCACCACCTGGCTGGCCTCCTGACGATGAACGGCACCGTCACCGCCGTCGCCCACCGCGGCGACCCCTACCTGTTCCGCGAGAACACCCTCGACTCCGTACGCTCGGCGATCCGCAGAGGCGCCGACGCGGTGGAGATCGACGTACGGCTCACCCGGGACGGCGTCCCCCTCCTGCTGCACGACGCGTCGCTGAAGCGGCTGTGGGAGCTGGACCGGCCGTTGCTCGCGCTGTCGGCGGACGAGGTGCGTGGGCACACCTCCGGAGGGGTGCCGACGCTGACGGACGCGCTGGCCGCGACCGACGGCTGCCGGGTGATGCTCGACCTGCCCGGCGCCCCGGACCTGCGCACGGTCCGCCGGATCGTCGACGTCGTACGGGAGGCGGGCGCGTCGGACCGCGTGTACTACTGCGCGGGCGCCCCCGCGATGCTCGCCGTGCGCGCCGCCGACCCGGCCGCCGAGATCGCGCTGACCTGGACGACCCTGGCGCCGCCGCGGCCCGCGCTGCTGGACGCGGTCCGGCCGCGCTGGCTCAACTACCGGTTCGGCCTGGTCGACCGGGCCCTCGCCGAACGCGTCCACCGGGGCGGGCACCTGCTGTCGGTCTGGACCCCGGACACCCGCCGCTCGATGCGCCGGCTGATCGCCCTCGGCGTCGACTCGATCACCACCAACCGCATCGACACCCTCCGCGCGCTCACCCGCGCGAACGCTGCCGCACCGGCGCCGGACCGGCGGGCGCCGCGCGGGTGACGTACCGCGGGACGGGCGCGGTGGCGGCGCGGGTGCCGCGGACCATCGAGCGCGGTACCGCCGGGCGCGAGCAGCAGGGAACGGCGGGCATTCCCGCAGGATGCCGTCCGGCCCGTGGGCCGGACAACGGACGCCCCGTCGAACGGAACCGCGGGTGCCCGACCCCTTGTCAACGACAGGGCGCCGGACACCCGCGGTCCGTGGAGCGAGGGTCAGGCCTGCACGCTCGTCAACCGTGCATCGCTCGTCAGCCGTGCATCGACCGTCAGCCGTCGAGCGACGTCATCACGTGCTTGATGCGCGTGTAGTCGTCGAAGCCGTACCCCGACAGGTCCTTGCCGTAGCCGGACTTCTTGAAGCCGCCGTGCGGCATCTCGGCGACCAGCGGGATGTGCGTGTTGATCCAGACGCAGCCGAAGTCGAGCGTCTTGGACATGCGCATCGCCCGCGCGTGGTCCTTGGTCCACACCGAGGAGGCGAGGGCGTAGTCGACGCCGTTCGCCCACTCGACGGCCTGCGCCTCGTCCGCGAAGGACTGGACGGTGATGACCGGGCCGAAGACCTCGTTCTGGATGATCTCGTCGTCCTGCTTGAGGCCGGAGACGACGGTCGGAGCGTAGAAGTAGCCCTTGTCGCCGACCCGCTGACCGCCGGCCTCGACCTTGGCGTGCGCGGGGAGGCGCTCGATGAAGCCGGAGACCTGCTTGAGCTGGTTGGGGTTGTTCAGCGGGCCGAAGAGCACGTCCTCGTCGTCCGGCTGGCCCGTCTTGGTCTCGGCCGCGGCCTTGGCGAGCGCGGCCACGAACTCGTCGTGGATGGATTCCTGGACGAGGACGCGCGTGGCGGCCGTACAGTCCTGACCGGCGTTGAAGAAGCCCGCCACCGAGATGTCCTCGACGGCCTTGGCGATGTCGGTGTCCTCGAAGACCACGACCGGCGCCTTGCCGCCCAGCTCGAGGTGGACCCGCTTGAGGTCCTTGGACGCGGACTCGGCGACGGACATGCCCGCGCGCACGGAGCCGGTGATGGACGCCATCGCCGGGGTCGGGTGCTCGACCATCAGGCGGCCGGTGTCACGGTCGCCGGTGATGACGTTGAAGACGCCCTCGGGCAGGATCGAGCCGATGATCTCGGCGATCAGGACGGTCGACGCCGGAGTGGTGTCCGAGGGCTTCAGGACGACCGTGTTGCCCGCCGCGATGGCCGGCGCGAACTTCCATACGGCCATCATCATCGGGTAGTTCCACGGCGCGACCTGCGCGCAGACCCCGACCGGCTCCCGGCGGACGATCGAGGTCATGCCCTCCATGTACTCGCCGGCCGAGCGGCCTTCGAGCATCCGGGCCGCACCGGCGAAGAACCGGATCTGGTCCACCATCGGCGGGATCTCCTCGGACCGGGTCAGTCCGATCGGCTTGCCGGTGTTCTCCACCTCGGCCGCGATGAGCTCCTCGGCCCGCTCCTCGAACGCGTCCGCGATCTTCAGAAGGGCCTTCTGGCGCTCGGCGGGGGTCGTGTCGCGCCAGGCGGGGAAGGCGCGGGCGGCGGCCTCCATGGCGGCGTCGACGTCCGCCTGCCCGGAGAGCGGGGCGGTCGCGTACGCCTCACCCGTCGCGGGGTTGACCACCTCGGTGGTCCGTCCGTCGGCGGCGTCCCGGAACTCACCGTCGATGTAGTTGCGCAGACGACGCAGCTCGGTGCTCACTGCCGGCCTCCTGTGTCAGGGTCGAACTGTCCAATCAATGAGACACCCACCCTAATCGGCAAGCCCACGTTTTCAACACCCCCGATCCGCCTCGAACTGCGAAATCCGCAAGTCTCGGTCACGCAAACAACGAATTTCATCGCTCGGCCCTTGCGAAACCGACGAGACCTCGTGCACAGTGAGGTCGTGGCCAGTCGAAGCGCAGACCCCAGGGACTCCCGCGAGTCCCCCCGCGAATCCAGGAACGGCAGCTCGCCGCACCTGGACGCCGTCTCCCTCGCCATCATCGAACAGCTCCAGGAGGACGGCCGCCGGCCGTACGCCGCCATCGGCAAGGCCGTGGGCCTCTCCGAGGCGGCCGTGCGCCAGCGCGTCCAGAAGCTGCTCGACCAGGGCGTGATGCAGATCGTCGCCGTCACGGACCCGCTCACCGTGGGCTTCCGTCGCCAGGCGATGGTCGGCATCCATGTCGAGGGCGACGTGGAGTCCGTCGCCGACGCGCTGACCGCGATGGCCGAGTGCGAGTACGTCGTGATGACAGCCGGTTCCTTCGACCTGATGGTGGAGATCGTCTGCGAGGACGACGACCACCTGCTGGAAGTCATCAACCGCCGCATCCGAGCCATCCCCGGAGTGCGCTCCACCGAGAGCTTCGTCTACCTGAAGCTCAAGAAGCAGACCTACATGTGGGGAACCCGATAGCCGTGAGGACCCGATAACCGTGAGCTCCAAGGACCTCAGCCAGACCGCGTACGACCACCTGTGGATGCACTTCACCCGCATGTCCTCGTACGAGAACTCGCCCGTCCCCACCATCGTCCGGGGCGAGGGCACCTACATCTACGACGACAAGGGCAAGCGTTACCTCGACGGTCTCGCCGGCCTGTTCGTGGTCCAGGCGGGCCACGGCCGGACCGAGCTCGCCGAGACCGCCTCGAAGCAGGCGCAGGAGCTGGCCTTCTTCCCGGTCTGGTCCTACGCCCACCCCAAGGCCGTCGAGCTGGCCGAGCGACTCGCGCACGAGGCGCCGGGCGACCTCAACAAGGTCTTCTTCACCACCGGTGGCGGCGAGGCGGTCGAGACCGCCTGGAAGCTCGCCAAGCAGTACTTCAAGCTGACCGGCAAGCCCACCAAGTACAAGGTCATCTCCCGCGCGGTCGCCTACCACGGCACCCCCCAGGGCGCCCTGTCCATCACCGGCCTGCCGGGCCTGAAGGCCCCCTTCGAGCCGCTGGTGCCGGGTGCGCACAAGGTCCCGAACACCAACATCTACCGCGCCCCGATCTTCGGCGACGACCCGGAGGCCTTCGGCCGCTGGGCCGCCGACCAGATCGAGCAGCAGATCCTCTTCGAGGGCCCGGACACCGTCGCCGCGGTCTTCCTGGAGCCCGTGCAGAACGCGGGCGGCTGCTTCCCGCCCCCGCCCGGCTACTTCCAGCGGGTGCGCGAGATCTGCGACCAGTACGACGTGCTGCTCGTCTCGGACGAGGTCATCTGCGCCTTCGGCCGCCTCGGCACGACCTTCGCCTGCGACAAGTTCGGCTACGTCCCGGACATGATCACCTGCGCCAAGGGCATGACCTCGGGCTACTCCCCGATCGGCGCCTGCATCATCTCCGACCGCCTGGCCGAGCCGTTCTACAAGGGCGACAACACCTTCCTGCACGGCTACACCTTCGGCGGCCACCCGGTCTCCGCGGCGGTCGGCCTCGCCAACCTCGACCTGTTCGAGCGCGAGGGCCTGAACCAGCACGTGCTCGACAACGAGGGCGCCTTCCGCTCCACGCTGGAGAAGCTGCACGACCTGCCGATCGTCGGCGACGTCCGCGGCAACGGCTTCTTCTACGGCATCGAGCTCGTGAAGGACAAGGCCACCAAGGAGTCCTTCAACGACGAGGAGACCGAGCGGGTCCTGTACGGCTTCCTCTCCAAGGCGCTCTACGACAACGGCCTGTACTGCCGTGCCGACGACCGCGGCGACCCGGTCGTCCAGCTGGCCCCGCCGCTGATCTCCAACCAGGACACGTTCGACGAGATCGAGCAGATCCTGCGCGCGACGCTGTCGGAGGCGTGGACCAAGCTCTGATCCTCCGGAGGGATCTTCCTTCTGCATGATCAACACCGGCCCCGGTGCCGCCCGTTCGAGTGAGAATCGGCGGCCCGGGGCCGCGTGCTGTCCGGCCTGTGTGCACGGACTGCCTAGCGTGCCGAGTGACCGATCGGCCCTGTCTTCGTTCCCCCGCACGGGGGATCACGGCAGGGAAAACGGATCAGAACGAGGTGTACGCGCATGGAGGCCCCGCCCGACAACGATGTGCTCTGGGCCCGTGCCCTGCACTTCACCCACCACGACGGCTCGCCCGCGCTCGGCGGTGTCTCGCTCGGCGTCCGGGAGGGCGAGATCCTCGCCGTCAGCGGCCCGCGCGGCAGCGGCAAGTCGACGCTCCTGCGCTGTCTGTCGGGGCAGGTGCCCGCTCAGCGCGGCGAGGTCTGGTTCAACAGCGTGCCCGTGCACACCATGGGCCCCGTCGGCCGGGAGCGGCTGCGCCGGGACCGCTTCGGCTGGATCGACCCGGAGCCGGTCCTCGTCCCCGAGCTCAACGTCTGGGAGAACGCCGCGCTCCCCCTCATGCTGCGCGGCACGAGCCGGCGCCGCGCCAAGACGGCCGCGCTGGAGTGGCTGGAGCGACTCGACATCGGCGACGGCTCCCGCAAACGCCCGAGGGAACTGACCCAGGCGCAGCGTCAGCGCGTGTGCATCGCCCGCGCCCTCGCCCCCGCTCCGACGGTCCTGTTCGCCGACGAGCCGACGGCCCCGCTGCACCGCGCCGACCGCGCTCATGTGCTGCGCACTCTCACCACGGCGGCCCGCTCGCACGGCATCACGGTGGTCCTCGCCACGCACGACGCGGAAACGGCCGCCCTGGCCGACCGTACGGTCTCCCTGCTGGACGGCCGCCGGGTGAACACCGTCCACCTGCCGCCGATGGCCGAGGCGGAAGGCCGGGCCGCGTGCTCGCTCTCCGTCTGACCCGCCGCGCCCATCCCGCCGTACAACTGCGCCGTCTGCTGGTGGCGGCCGCGTCGGCGGGCACGGGTTTCCTCCTCCTGTGCGCCCTGGGCCACGCGATGACCCACGCCGACTCCCCCGGCGCGTCCGTCCTCCGCCTGATCTGGTGCGCGGCGCCCCTGGCGGCGACGGTCCACTTCGCCGTGGCGGTGGCCCGGACGGACCCCGCCACCCGCCCCCGCCCCGGCCTGGCGGCCATCGGCCTGGGACCGGCCCGCCTGATGGCCGTCTCCGCGACGACGACGGCCCTGTCGACCCTCCTCGGCTCCATGCTGGCGCTGCTCGTCTTCCTCCACCTCCGAGGCGACCTGACCGGCATGCCCTTCGACGGAGCGGCGACGGACTTCCTGGCGGCCTCCGAGCCCCTCCCCCTCCCGGCTGCCCTGACCCTGCTGTCCCTGCCCCCCGCGGCGGCATCCTTGGCGGTGGCGGTGACACTCCGCCCGAGGGACATGAGACCGCCCGCAGGCGACGGCCCCCGGCGCTTCGGCCGCTTCGGGGCCCACGGCGGCTCGGCAGCACGAGAGACCTTCGGCGCATACGGCAGATTCGGCGCCCGCCTGAGAAGCACCGCCAGGCAGTCAGCGGGCAGGCCTGCCGCTGGGGCGGTCCCCGCAGCCACAGAAGGCGGCACCGCGCAGGCGCGGGCGAGCGCATCCCGCCCCGGCCCCGAGACATCCGCAGCCGCTCCCGCCCCGACCACCACCCCACCAGGCCTGCCCTGGGGCACAGCCATCCTCGCCGCGGGCCTGGCCGTGGAGGCCTACGCGAGCACCGCCACCAACCCCTCCGCCCCCATGCCCACGGGCCTCCCCAGCGGCCCTACCGCGGTCCTCCTCGGCTGGGCCCTCACCGCGGTCGGCCTCGCCCTCGCCGGCCCCGGCCTCACCCACCTCTGCGGCCGCCTCCTCCAGTCCCTCCACCCCGGCGCCCTGCGCCTCCTCGCCGGAAGGGTCCTCATGGAGGAAGCCACCCGCATCGGCCGCCCCCTCGGCGTCGTCTGCGCCGTGGCCTCCGCCGCGTACGCCATGGCCGTGTTCCACGACCCCACCACCGCCGGCCGCGCCCCGGGCCCGCTCACCACCCTCGGCGCCACCGTCGTCACCGGCTGCGCGGTGGCCACCCTCCTCACCGCTGCCGTGGAGGCACGACAGGCCCGCGCCGACACCACGGCCGCCCTGCTCCGTCTCGGCGCCCCGCCCACGATGCTCCGCAGCGCCGCCGCCCTCCGCGCCGGCGCACTGCTCACCCTCTTCGGCCCGCTCACAGTGATCGTCGCCGAGCTGGCGGCCCTCCCCCTGGCCCGCTGAACGCCCGTACGAAAAAACTCCCGGAAAAAAATCAACGGACCGCGATGAGTTCCGCCCAGGCCGTCGGTCTACCCCACCGAACCGACCGACCCTGATGGGAGAGACCCCGATGTACCAGCAGATGATCTTCGTCAACCTGCCCGTCGCCGACCTCGACGCCTCGAAGAAGTTCTTCACCGAGCTGGGCTACTCGATCAACCCCCAGTTCAGCGACGAGAACGCGGCCAGTGTCGTGATCAGCGACACCATCGTGGCGATGCTCCTCACCAAGCCGTTCTTCGCGACCTTCACCGACAAGGAGATCGCGGACGCCACGAAGACCAGCGAGGTGGCGATCTGTCTGAGCGCCGAGAGCCGCGAGAAGGTCGACGAGCTGGTGGAGAAGGCCGTCGCCGCCGGCGGCACCGCCTCGAACAAGGTCCAGGACATGGACTTCATGTACGGCCGCGGCTTCGACGACCTCGACGGCCACAGCTGGGAGGTCGTGTGGATGGACCCGGCCGCGATCGAGGGCTGAGCAACCGCCTCAGGGGTCGTGTCTAGCATGGGCGGGTGCAGACGATGCCCGCCCATGCGGCCCACCACGACGACCGCGAGATCGAGACACTCCAGGAGTTCGACGCCACGGTGGCGGCGCGCGGCTCCCTCGCCGGATTCCGGGTCCAGGCCGTCGATCTGACGGACCGTACCCGCGAACTGCTCACCACGGACACCACGGGCGCCGTGTTCCTCGGCTGCCCGATGCGCGAGAACGCCACCGCGAAGATCCGCGCCGACGGCGCCATGGTCTTCCCGCCGGTCCCGGACCTGCCCTTCGACCCGTACCGGGGCGCGCTCTACACGCCGGACGAGCTCTTCGCCGGACTGCGCAAGGGATACGAGGGAACCCCCGACGCCCTCGCGTACGCCTGGTTCCAGCGGACCAAGGCGGACGGCGACATATACGCGTCGATGCTCCGCTCCGTCCACGACGACGCCGTCTCCGACGCGCTCGACGAACTCCTGCGCGGCGCAAGGGTCGTGGGCGTCATGGGCGGCCACGCCATGGCCCGCGGCACGGAGGCGTACGCCGGTGCCGCCCGCCTCGGCCGGGAGCTGACCCGCGCCGGGTTCACGGTCGCCACCGGCGGCGGCCCGGGCGCGATGGAGGCGGCGAACCTCGGTGCCCACGCCGCCCCCTTCGAGGACGCGATGCTCACGGAGTCGCTCGAACTCCTCGCCAAGGAACCGAAGTTCACCCCGTCGATCACCGCCTGGGCGACCGCGGCCTTCGAGGTCCGCACCCGGTGGCCCCAGGGTGGCGGCTCGGTCGGCATCCCGACCTGGTTCTACGGCCATGAGCCGCCGAACCCGTTCGCCTCGCACATCGCCAAGTACTTCGCCAACGCCACCCGCGAGGACGGCCTGCTGGCCCGCTCGAACGCCGGGGTGGTCTTCCTGCCGGGCGCCGCCGGCACCGTACAGGAGATCTTCGACAACGCGACGCCGAACTACTACGAGTCGCGTGGCGAGCCCACGCCGATGGTGCTCGTGGACCGGGTGCACTGGACCGAGAAGTTGCCGGCCTGGCCGCTGCTGCAGGCGCTGGCGCGGGAGCGGTCCATGGAGTCCCGTATCGCGCTGGTGGACCGGATCGAGGAGGCTCCTGAGGCCCTGAAACGTCTTGGCGGTTAATAAGAGGGCAAAGCCAAGGTCCTTGTCCGGCATATGCGTTGACACTACTTACGCAGCCCTTATAAATCTGTGAGCCTCGTGGGAGTGGTGAGGCCGGTGCGCCTGACCTCTCCCTCAACCCCCCGCATATGCGCAACATGTGAAGGACCAACGTGGCAGTCCTGTCAGCTGTGTCTATATCTCGCCGTACGGTCGCCCGCTCCGCCCGTGCGCTCGGTATCGCCTCCGCCTCCGCCGCGCTCGTGCTCGGGCTCGGCGGCAACGCGTTCGCCTGCAACATCAACGAGTTCTCGGCCGAGGCCAAGTGCGACGGTGACAACGGTGTCATCACCGTGACCGACGTGGACCCGACCGGTGTGCCGGCCACCGTCACCGTGTACCTCCAGAACAACGGCGCCGACCTGAAGAAGGTCGGTGAGCAGGTGGTCGAGGGCTCGCGCGAGGGCACCACGATCACGTTCGCCGAGAACTGGAAGCCGAACGCCGAGTACCGCATCCACGTCAAGGCCGGCAACCAGGTCGACGAGGACATCAAGCCGAACCTCACGACCCCGTCCACCGCCTGCAAGAAGGAGGACACCCCGGCCCCGTCGGACGCCCCCACGCCGACCCCGACCCCGTCGGACGACGCCTCCACCCCGGCGGAGGAGACCACGGCCCCGTCGCCCTCCGAGCCTGAGAGCACGGCTCCCGCGGACACCTCCAGCAACGCCCCGTCCCCGGCCGGTGAATCCAACCTCGCCGAGACCGGTGCCGACTCCAACACCCCCGTGATCGCGGGCATCGCGATCGCCCTGGTCGCGGTGGGCGGCGGCGCCGTCTTCTTCGGCCTGCGCCGGCGCGGCGCGAACAGCGACCGCTGATCGCCGCACGGCACGCGCGGGCCATCTTCGGTCGAAGGTGGCCCGCACACCGCTGAGGGGCCGACCGCCGGGGGCGAGGCCGGGAAGGCGTGACTGCCGCCCGGTGATCAGTCGAGGACCACGATGTCAGCCGCGTCGAACTCCACCCCGACCTCGTCCCCGACCTCCGGGGCCGCCCGTAGCGCGCAGGCGGCCTCCAGCCGGGGCGCGTCCTCGGGTTGCAGGTGCACGGCGACATGGGTGCCCTTGAAGGTGCGGGCGGCCACCGTGCAGGGCAGGCCCCGCTCGGCCGCGACCAGGCGCACCCCGGCGGGCCGGACGAGGAGCGTGCGGGTGCCCTCGGGAGTGTCCTCGGGCACCGGGAGCTTGCCCCAGGGGGTGGCGGCCGCCTCCCCGGCGACCGTCGCGGGCACCACGTTGTCGAAGCCGAGGAAACGGGCCACGAACTCGTCCGCGGGCCGCTGCCACACCTCAAGCGGCGTACCGGACTGGGCGATCCGCCCGTCCCGCATCACCACGACCCGGTCGGCGAGCGCGAAGGCCTCGCCCTGGTCGTGGGTCACGGCGAGTACGGTCGTGCCCAACTCGCTGAACAGCTGCCGCAGTTCCACCACCAGACGCTCCCGCAGCGAACGGTCGAGCTGCCCGAGCGGTTCGTCGAGCATCAGCAGCCGGGGCCGGGGCGCCAGCGCGCGGGCCAGCGCCACCCGCTGCTGCTCCCCGCCGGAGAGCGCGGCCACGGCGCGGCGGGCGGCACCCGGCAGTCCGACGAGTTCGAGCAACTCCGCCACGCGGTCGCCCTGTTGCCGCTTGGATCCGCCCCGCATCCGCAGCCCGAAGGCGACGTTGCCGCCCACGTCCCGCTGCGGGAAGAGCTGGTGATCCTGGAACATCAGCCCGACACCGCGCCGGTGCGCGGGGACCCCGGACTGGTCCTGCCCGTCGAGCCACACGCGCCCCGCGTCCAGGGGCTGAAGCCCCGCGACCGCCCGCAGCAACGTCGACTTGCCGCTGCCGCTGGGCCCGAGCACACACACCACCTCGTGCTCGGCCACCGCCAGGTCCACGGCGTCGAGCACCGCCCGGCCACCGAACCGCACGGTCGCGTTCTCCAGGCTGAGCAGCATCAGAACTCCCCCGTCCGATCGGTCCGCAGCCGCTCCAGCACCAGCAGCGCCACCGCGCACACCACCATCAGAATCGTCGAAAGGGCCATCGCCTGGCCGTAGTTGAGCTGCCCGGCCCGCCCGAGGAGCTTGGCCACGGCGACCGGCAGCGTCGGATTGTCCGGCCGCGCGATGAACACGGTCGCCCCGAACTCGCCGAGCGACACCGCGAAGGCGAAACCGGCCGCGATCAGCAACGCCCGCCGCACCAGGGGCAGATCGACCTCCCGCCACACCCGCCAGGGCGAGGCCCCCAGCACGGCCGCGGCCTCCCGCAGCCGCTGATCCACGGCCCTCAGCACGGGCAGCATGGTCCGCACGACGAAGGGGACGCCGACCAGCGCCTGCGCCAGTGGCACCAGGACCCAGCTGGCCCTGAGGTCCAGCGGCGGCTCGTCCAGGGCGATCAGGAACCCGAAGCCGACGGTCACCGCGGACACCCCGAGCGGCAGCATCAGCAGCGCGTCGAACCCTCGTACGAACCGCCCCGCGTCCCGCCGGGTCAGCGCGGTGGCGGCGAGACCCCCGATCACCACCGCGACGGCGGTCGCGACGAGGGCGTACTCCAGCGAGTTGCCGATCGCCTCGATCGGCGGAACCAGGAAGACTCCACCGTCGGAGCTGGTCAGCGCCCGGTAGTAGCCGAAATCGGGCGCGTCGAGCGACCGCTGCACAAGCACGGCGAGCGGCAGCAGGAGCAGTACGGCGATGGTGGCGAGGACCCCGCCGAGCAGCGCCCACTGTCCTCCCCCGCGCGGGCGGCGGGCGGTCAGCGAGGCGTCCACGAGGCGCAGGGCGGTCTCCCGCCGCCGTACCGTCCAGGCGTGCAGGGCGAGGATCGCGCCGACGGCCGCGAACTGGACGAGCGTGAGGACCGCGGCCGTGGAGAGGTCGAAGATCTCGGAGGTCTGGCGGTAGATCTCCACTTCGAGCGTGGAGAAGGTCGGTCCGCCGAGGATCTGCACGACACCGAAGGAGGTGAAGGTGAACAGGAAGACCATGAGGGTCGCGGCGGCCACGGCCGGACCGAGGGCCGGCAGGGTCACCTGCCGCCAGGCCCTGAGGGGCGACGCGCCCAGCATCCGGGCCGCCTCCTCCTGCCGGGGGTCGAGCTGCGCCCAGAGCCCCCCGACGGTGCGCACGACGACGGCGTAGTTGAAGAAGACATGCGCCAGCAGGATGGCCCACACGGTGGTGTCCAGCCGTACGCCCCACAGCTCGTCGAGCAGTCCGCCGCGGCCGACCAGCGCCAGGAAGGCCGTACCGACGACGACGGTCGGCAGCACGAAGGGGACCGTGACGACCGCCCGCAGGATCTGCTTGCCGGGGAAGTCGAAGCGGGCGAAGACGTAGGCGCCGGGGAGGGCCACGAGCAGGGTCAGCGCGGTGGAGGCGAGGGCCTGCCAGGTGGTGAACCACAGGACGTGCCGGATGTCGGACTGCCCGAGCACGTCCGCCAGCCGCCCGAACTGCCAGACCCCGTCGACCTTCAGACCGCGCGCGACGATCGCGGTGACGGGGTAGGCGAAGAACAGCGCGAAGAACGCGACGGGCACGGCGACGAGGCCGAGTCGCACCGCCGCGCCCCTCATCCGCGGGGCCGCTACTTCAGTACGAGCGACGTCCACGACTTGACCCAGTCGTCACGGTTCTCGGCGATCTTCGCGGGGTCCATGGTCTCGGGGTCCTTGGCGGCGGGCCCGTACTCGGTGAACTCCGCGGGCACGCTCGCCTCCTCGACCACGGGGTAGACGAACATGTTCAGCGGCATGTCCTCCTGGAACCGCTTGCTGACCAGGAAGTCGATCAGGGCCTTGCCGCCCTCGCTGTTGTGGGCGTTGCTCAGCAGGCCCGCGAACTCGATCTGCCGGAAGCAGGTGCCCTCCGCCACGCCCGTGGGCGCGGTCTTCGGCTTCGGGTCGGCGTAGATCACCTCGGCGGGCGGCGAGGAGGCGTACGACACGACGAGCGGCCGGTCGGCCTTCGCGGCCTTGCCGCCGGCGGAACCGGAGAACTCCTCGTTGTAGGCCTGCTCCCAGCCGTCGACGACCTTGACGCCGTTGGCCTTCAGCTTGGTCCAGTACTCCTCCCAGCCGTCGTCGCCGTACTTGGCGGCCGTGCCGAGCAGGAAGCCGAGGCCGGGCGAGGAGGTGGAGGCGTTCTCGGTGACCAGGAGGTTCTTGTACTCCGGCTTGACCAGGTCGTCGAGGGAGGACGGCGGCGCCAGCTCACGGTCCTCGAAGTACTGCTTGTCGTAGTTGACGCAGATGTCGCCGTAGTCGACGGGCGTGACCCGGTGCTCGTCCCCGTCGAGCTGGAAGGTCGGGTCGATCCGGTCGAGGCCCTTCGCCTCGTACGACTGGAAGAGTCCGTTGTCGAGCGCCCGGGACAGCAGGGTGTTGTCGACGCCGAAGAAGACGTCGCCCTGCGGGTTGTCCTTGGTGAGGATGGCCTTGTTGACGGCCTGTCCGGCGTCGCCGTCCTCGAGGACCTTGACCTTGTAGCCGGACTCCTTCTCGAAGGCGGCGAGGACGTCCTTCGAGACGGCCCACGAGTTGTGGCTGACGAGGGTGACGCTCTTGGATCCGCCGGAGGACTCGCCGTCGTCGGACGACCCGCACGCGGACAGCACGACGAGACCGAGGCCGACGAGGGCAGCCAGATGCTTCTTGTTGTTCACGGTGATGACCGAACTTCCTACCCAGAATGACCTGGGCGAGGTTCAGAGGGTCTGCGGCCCGATCGCCGCACTCTCAGCGCTGTCGCGCTCCCCTGTCGGATATGAAGATGAAGGTGTCGACCACAAAGAAGATGTACGTACGACGATCAGACTACCGCTCGGTGGCCGCGAGCTGACCACAGGCCCCGTCGATCTCCTGACCACGGGTGTCCCGGATCGTCACCGGTACCCCATGGGCGGCGATGGCCTCGACGAACGCCTTCTCGTCCTCGGGACGGGAGGCGGTCCACTTCGAGCCCGGCGTCGGGTTCAGCGGGATGAGGTTGACGTGCACGGGCTTGCCCTTGAGCAGCCGCCCGAGCCGGTCGCCCCGCCAGGCCTGGTCGTTGATGTCCCGGATGAGCGCGTACTCGATGGAGAGCCGGCGCCCGGACCTGGCGGAGTACTCGAACCCGGCGTCGAGCACCTCACGCACCTTCCAGCGCGTGTTGACGGGTACGAGCGTGTCGCGGAGCTCGTCGTCGGGGGCGTGGAGCGAGATCGCGAGCCGGCACTTGAAGCCCTCGTCGGAGAACCGGTGGATGGCCGGCACGAGTCCGACGGTGGAGACGGTGATGCCGCGCTGCGAGAGCCCCAGCCCGTCGGGCTCGGGATCGGTCAGCCGCCGGATCGCGCCGACGACGCGGTTGTAGTTGGCGAGCGGCTCGCCCATGCCCATGAAGACGATGTTGGAGAGCCGGGCGGGCCCACCGGGCACGTCCCCGTCCCGCAGCGCCCGCATGCCGTCGACGATCTGATGGACGATCTCGGCGGTGGACAGGTTCCGGTCGAGACCCGCCTGCCCGGTCGCGCAGAACGGGCAGTTCATCCCGCACCCCGCCTGCGAGCTGATGCACATGGTCACCCGGTCCGGATACCGCATCAGCACCGACTCGACGAGCGTCCCGTCGAACAGCCGCCACAGCGTCTTGCGCGTGGTCCCCTCGTCGGTCGACAGATGCCGCACGACCGACATCAGCTCGGGAAACAGCTCCTCGCGCAGCTTGTCCCGCGCCCCGGCGGGAATGTCGGTCCACTGCGCGGGGTCATGGGTGTACCGGGCGAAGTAGTGCTGCGAGAGCTGCTTGGCACGAAACGGCTTCTCCCCGACCGCGGCGACAGCGTCCTTACGCTGAGCGGGCGAAAGATCAGCAAGATGCCGCGGCGGCTTCTTGGCTCCGCGCGGGGCGACGAATGTGAGTTCTCCGGGCTTCGGCATAACCCTTCAAGTGTCGCAGATCAACTGCGGGCCCCAGGCCGGAGCCGGGCGACGGCCGTCACGGTGCGGGGAGGACCGGTCGCCACGTGTCCCTGCCCCCGCTGCCGGGCACGCGCAAGGGATGACCTCTTACCACGTGGCATCGGTTCAACTGGCAGAGCGCTGGCAAGGCCCGCCGTGGTTCAAGTGGGCCTTCCTGGGCGTGTGGGCGCTCTGCGGAGTGTTCATCCTCTACAAGCTGCGCCAGAACGGTTGGAAGTTCCCCCGACGACGTTGAGGCTGCCCGGCTGCGCGAGTCCGACGCCCTGGAGGCGGCCCCGTACCCCACACCGAATCCGCGTCACGCCGTGGGACCCTCCAGGCGCCGCTTCAGGAGTTCCTCGTCGCGGGGGAGTTCCTTGCGGACCTGGGGGCGGACCACCAGGGGAACCAGGACCTTGCCCAGGCCGCGGCCCTCGAAGTCGATCTCGATGGTCACCCGGGAGCGGCGGCCGTCGTCGAGCGGTTCGATGGAGCCGTGGGTGCGAGGCCGGACCGGCCCCTCGACTCCGTGCAGATCCCAGCTGTGCGGCGGGTCGAGGTCGTCGAACTCCACGGTCATCGGGATCTCACGGCTGCCGAGACGGCGGGTGACCTTGACCCGGGAGCCGGGGTGGACCGGACCCTCTTCCAGGGGCTCCGCCTTGACGGCGCTCAGCTGCCATTCGGGCAGGTGGGAGGGGGTGGTGATGTAAGCGAAGACTTCCTCGGGCGTGCGGTCGACGTCGATGGATTCACGGATGGCGGACATGGTGGACCCCCTTTGCGGGCGTACACCCAAATCGTCCCACCGGACGGCCTCCGGCAACAGCAGAGCCCCCGCCGGAAGGACGGGGGCTCTCGCGGACGTCGTACGACACTCAACCGGAACCGACGAACAGCACCAGCAGCAGCCACACCACCGGAGCCGTGGGCAGCAGTGAGTCCAGGCGGTCCATGATGCCGCCGTGGCCCGGCAGCAGGGTGCCCATGTCCTTGATGCCCAGGTCGCGTTTGATCATCGACTCGCCCAGGTCGCCGAGCGTCGCGCTCGCCGCCACGGCGAGGCCCAGCAGCAGGCCCTGCCACCACGTGCCGTCGTCGATCAGGAACTGCATGCACAGCGCGCCCGCCACCATGGCGAAGGACACCGCGCCCAGCAGCCCCTCGCGGGTCTTGCCGGGGCTGATGCGCGGGGCGAGCTTGTGCTTGCCGAAGCGCCAGCCGACGGCGTACGCGCCGGTGTCGCTGACGACCGTCAGGAGCAGGAAGGTCAGCACCCGCCAGGCCCCGTCGTCCGCCGTCAGCATCATCGCGACGAAGGTCGCGAGGAAGGGGACGTAGAACGCCGCGAAGACGCCGGCCGTGACGTCCTTGAGGTAGCCCTCGGGCGGTTCCGTCATCCGCCAGACCAGGACGGCCAGCGCGGTCAGCGCCATCGCCACCCAGGCGCCCTCGGCCCCGCGGACGTATCCGGCGACGACCATCGCCGCACCGCCGAGCGCCAGCGGCACGAGCGGCGCCCGGATCCCCTTGCGCTCCTCGAGCCGCTTGGTCAGCTCCCACAGGCCGACGACCACGGCGACGGCCACCACGCCGACGAACACGGCCTTGACGACGAACAGCGAGGCGACGATCACCGCACCGAGTCCGACGCCGACCCCTATGGCCGCACCCAGGTCGCGCCCCGCGCTCTTCTTCTGCGGTCGGGGCGCCGGCTGCGGGGCGTCGTGCATGGGCTCCGGATTCTGCGGCGCGGCCTGGTAGGTCTGCGCCCGCGGCGTCTCGTCGCGTGTCTCGTCGCGGAACAAGGGGCCGCTCAGCCGGGCGGCCCCCCGGTCGTCATCCTGGTCGTCGCCATATCCAGGTACGGCGGGTCCGTCAGGCACGATGGGCATGGGGCGAGTGTGCTGCGCCTCAGGCGCATCGTACGCGGGACCCGCCGGGACAGCCCCCTGGACAGGCCCCTGGTCGGACGGTCCCCAGTACCCGGCCGAAGGGTCGGCGTGTGGCGGAGCGCCCCAGGAAGAGTCGTTCATCAGACCTCGAGCAGCTCCGCTTCCTTGTGCTTCAGGAGCTCGTCCACCTGGGCGACGTACTTGTGCGTCGCGTCGTCGAGCTCCTTCTCCGCACGGCGGCCCTCGTCCTCGCCGACCTCGCCGTCCTTGACGAGCTTGTCGATCCCGTCCTTGGCCTTGCGGCGCACGGAGCGGATGGACACGCGCGCGTCCTCGGCCTTGCCCTTGGCGACCTTGATGTAGTCGCGGCGGCGCTCCTCGGTGAGCTCGGGGAACACCACACGGATGATGTTGCCGTCGTTGCTCGGGTTGACGCCCAGGTCGGAGTCGCGGATCGCCTGCTCGATGTTGCGCAGCGCGCTCTTGTCGAACGGGGTCACGACCGCCATGCGCGGCTCCGGCACGGAGAACGAAGCCAGCTGGTTGATCGGCGTCGGCGCGCCATAGTAGTCGGCCACGATCTTGTTGAACATCGCCGGGTGCGCACGGCCGGTGCGGATCGCGGCGAAGTCCTCCTTGGCGACCACGACGGCCTTCTCCATCTTCTCCTCGGCCTCGAGGAGGGTCTCTTCGATCACCACTTGCTCCTGCGTGTCTTGAGTAGGCCCGGCTGCTGTTCCGTATGCGTGGGGGCGGCGGCCGGCTGCGTCGCGTCTTCTTCCTGCACGGTTCCCGACCGCCAGGACATTGTCCATCCCCCGGTCAGGGTCCGCGGGTGTTGCCTGTCAGTCCCGGCTGTCCTGGTCACCCACCAGCGTGCCGATCTTCTCACCCTTGACGGCGCGGGCGATATTGCCTTCCGCCAGAAGCTCGAAGACGAGGATCGGAAGCTTGTTGTCGCGGCACAGCGTGATGGCGGTGGCGTCGGCGACCTTGAGGTCCCGGGTGATCACCTCGCCGTAGCCGAGGGAGTCGAACTTGACCGCGTCCGGGTTGGCCTTGGGGTCGGAGTCGTAGACCCCGTCCACGCCGTTCTTGCCCATCAGCAGCGCCTCGGCGTCGATCTCCAGGGCGCGCTGGGCGGCGGTGGTGTCGGTGGAGAAGTACGGCATGCCCATACCGGCGCCGAAGATGACGACCCGGCCCTTCTCCAGGTGGCGCACGGCGCGCAGCGGGATGTACGGCTCGGCGACCTGACCCATGGTGATGGCGGTCTGGACCCGGCTGTCGATGCCCTCCTTCTCCAGGAAGTCCTGGAGGGCGAGGCAGTTCATCACGGTGCCGAGCATGCCCATGTAGTCGGAGCGGGCGCGGTCCATGCCGCGCTGCTGGAGCTCGGCGCCGCGGAAGAAGTTGCCGCCGCCGATGACGACCGCGATCTCGGCCCCGTCGCGCACGACGGCCGCGATCTCGCGGGCGATCTTGTGCACCACGTCCGGGTCCACGCCGAGGCCCCCACCGCCGGAGAAGGCCTCTCCGGACAGCTTCAGCAGATACCGGCCGCGTACTTTGCCGTCGTCGCTCTTCTGGGCCTTGGTGGTCATCGGATTCTCACTTCTTTCAACGGGTCGCACATACGAGAAGGCCATTGCCGTTGGGAACTGGTTCGCATCCCATGCGCGGCAATGGCCTCCTCGTCAGATCTGCTGTCGTCCGCCAGCCCTGTGACGGCGTACGCGGACGACTGCTGTCGACCCTATCGGGGTCGTGCGTCGATCGCGGTACGGACTCAGATGCCGACCTTGATGCGCGTGAAGCGCTTCAGGGTGACACCGGCCTCTTCCAGGACCTTCTGGACCGACTTCTTGTTGTCGAGCGCGTACGGCTGACCGAGCAGCGTGGCGTCCTTGAAGAAGCCGTTGAGGCGACCCTCGACGATCTTCGGCAGGGCGGCCTCGGGCTTGCCCTCGGCGCGGGTGGTCTCCTCGGCGACGCGACGCTCGGACTCGACGACCTCGGCCGGCACGTCCTCCTTGGAGAGGTACTTCGGCGCGAAGGCGGCGATGTGCTGGGCGACACCCTTGGCCAGGTCGGCGTCGGCCTTGTCCAGCTCGACCAGGACACCGATCTGCGGGGGCAGGTCGGGCATGGTGCGGTGCATGTAGGAGTACACGAAGCCGTCGGCGTACTGCGCGAAGCGGTCGAGGACGATCTTCTCGCCGAGGTTGGCGTTGGCCTCGTCCACGAACGCCTGGACGGTCTTGCCGGCCTCGATCTCGGAGGCGAGCAGCGCCTCGATGTCGGCCGGGGAGGTGGCGGCGACGTGCTGGGCGATCTGGTTGGCGACGGCCTGGAACTTCTCGCCCTTGGCGACGAAGTCCGTCTCGCACTTCAGCTCGACCAGGACACCGGAGGTGTTGTCGTCGGCGATGAGGGACACCACGGCGCCGTTCTCGGCGGAGCGGCCCTCGCGCTTGGCGACGCCCTTCTGGCCCTTGATGCGGAGCGCCTCGACGGCCTTGTCGACGTTGCCCTCGGCCTCGTCCAGCGCCTTCTTGCAGTCCATCATGCCGGCGCCCGTGAGCTCACGAAGCTTCTTGACGTCGGCGGCGGTGTAGTTCGCCATGAGTCGTTAAGTCTTTCTCGAAGTCGGAAGATCTACCCGATCCACGAACCACATGTGGATGTGGAGACGTGGACCTATGGGTGAACGGCGGGGGCGAACCGGATGTCGCCGCCCCCGCCGTCAACGCTTACGGGTCAGGCCTGCTCGGCGTCCGCGGCCTTCTCGCCCTCGGCGGCCGGAGCCTCGGCGGCCGGCGCCTCAGCAGCGGGGGCCTCAGCAGCGGGGGCCTCGGCAGCCGGGGCCTCCTCGGCCTTCTTCTCACCCTCGAGCAGGTCGCGCTCCCACTCGGCGAGCGGCTCGCCCGCGGCCTTCTCGCCCTTGCCCTCCGTCGCCACGCCGGAACGGGCGATGAGGCCCTCGGCGACGGCGTCGGCGATCACACGGGTGAGCAGGGTGACGGAGCGGATCGCGTCGTCGTTGCCCGGGATCTTGTAGTCGACCTCGTCGGGGTCGCAGTTGGTGTCGAGGATGGCGACGACCGGGATGTTGAGCTTCCGGGCCTCACCGACCGCGATGTGCTCCTTCTTGGTGTCCACGATCCAGACGGCGCTGGGCACCTTCTGCATCTCGCGGATACCACCGAGGGTCTTCTCGAGCTTGGCCTTCTCACGCGAGAGGACCAGGAGCTCCTTCTTGGTCAGACCCGAGGCGGCCACGTCCTCGAAGTCGATCTGCTCGAGCTCCTTGAGGCGCTGCAGACGCTTGTAGACGGTGGAGAAGTTGGTGAGCATGCCGCCCAGCCAGCGCTGGTTGACGTAGGGCATGCCGACGCGGGTGGCCTGCTCGGCGATGGCCTCCTGCGCCTGCTTCTTCGTGCCGACGAACATGACCGTGCCGCCGTGGGCGACGGTCTCCTTGACGAACTCGTAGGCGCGGTCGATGTACGACAGCGACTGGAGCAGGTCGATGATGTAGATGCCGTTGCGCTCGGTGAAGATGAAGCGCTTCATTTTCGGGTTCCAGCGACGGGTCTGGTGACCGAAGTGGACGCCGCTCTCCAGCAGCTCCCGCATCGTGACGACGGCCATGGCCGTATCTCCTTGAATTTCTCGGTTGTGCCGCGGGTGCCGGACGGCTCCCGCGCCTGACGCCCACATGCGCCGTGCCACGAAGGACCGAGGAGCGCTGACACAGGTCGTTTTGTCGACCCGAGTCGGGGCGTGCGAAGTCGACCCGGTGACCCGGATCGCCAGAAGAAGTGTACGGGACCGAGAAGGCACCGGGTGACGCCGCTGTCCACAAGCGGGGCGCGGTCCACAGATCACGCCATGATCAGCGGCTTGCCGGAACGCTGGGCGCATGCGAGCGAAACGATGCGCGAGTACGGCGGCACTGACGCTGGCGGCGGCACTGGTACTGCCCGCCGCGCGCCCGCAGGCCCCCCTGTCCCCCGCCCACACGGCCACGACCTCGGTCCCACCGGTGGCCGAAACCTGGCCGGTGCCCCACCCCAGGATCCTCCGCGGCTGGGACCCTCCGCCGACGCCGTACGCCCGAGGCCACAGAGGAGTGGACCTGGCGGCCCCCGAGGGCACACCAGTACGGGCGGTAGCCCCGGGCCTCGTGTCCTTCGCGGGCAAGGTGGCGGGCAAGGACGTCGTGTCGATCGAACTGACGAACACCGGCACACCACCACTGCGCACGACGTACGAGCCGATCACGGCGGAGGTGAGGAAGGGCGACGAGGTCAAGGCAGGTCAGACGGTCGGAACCGTCGGCACGTTGTCCGCCACCACGCCCCACTGCCCGACGAGCTGCCTGCACTGGGGCGCCCTGAGAGGCGAGACCTACGTGAACCCCCTGTCCCTGCTGCCCCCGCACCTGCTGAACAGGGGCCCGTCGAGACTGCTGCCCGTACTGGGAGTACCGCTCCCGTAGAAGATGCGCGAGCCGCGGGCGGTCAGCCCCGAACCCCCCGGAGCGCCATCGACACCGCCGCGTCCGTGATCGCCGAAGGCTCCTCCGCCGCCCCCAGCTCGATCCGCCGCACAGCCGCGTCCACGACCCCCTGCAAAAGCATCGCCGCCAGCCGGGGCTCCGCGTGCCCCAACGCCCCCAACGCCTCGACGATCATCGCGACCAGCCCACCGTGCGCGGCCCGGATCTTCTCCCGGGCCCCCGCGTCCAGCTCGCTCGCGGAGATCGCGACCACGGCCCGATGCCGCCGGTCCCCCACCAGCGCCAACTGCGCCCGCACATAGGCCTCGATCTTGGCCTCGGCCCCGTCCGCCGCGGCCATCGCCGCCGAGACCTCCGCCGCCCAGACCGGGAAGTCGACCTCGCACAGCTCCTCGACGACAGCGGCCCGGGACCGGAAGTACTCGTACACGGACGACCGCGCGAGCCCCGTCCGCTCGGCGAGGGCCGGGAACGTCAGCGCCTCCGTACCACCCTCGGACAGCAGAGAACGAGCCGCGTCCAGCAGGGCGGCTCGCTGCATCGACCGGTGCTCGGCCACGGAGGCCGCTCGAATCCTTGGCACGCCGTCCACTCTACGGACGCGCCACCCCGGACGGGAGTCACCCGGTGCTCACCGCCCGAAACTGGCCAGCTTCGCGCGCAGCTGAAGCACCGACTTGGTATGGATCTGACTCACCCGGCTCTCGGTCACCCCGAGCACGTTCCCGATCTCGGCGAGCGTGAGCCCTTCGTAGTAGTAGAGCGTCACCACGGTCTTCTCCCGCTCCGGCAGGGTGTTGATGGCCCGGGCCAGAAACCGCCGCAGCTCCCGGTCCTCGGCCACCTCCACGGGGTTGTCCGCGGCGGTGTCCTCCAGGGTGTCCATGACGCTCAGGCCGTCCCCGCCCTCACCCCCCACATGCAGCAGTTCCTCCAGCGCCACCACGTTGGCCAGCGACAACTGGCTGAAGACCGAGTGGAGTTCGTCCACCGCGATCCCCATCTCGGCGGCCACCTCCCCCTCCGACGGCGTCCGTCTGAGCCGCGCCTCCAGCGTCGCGTACGCCCGCTCCACGTTCCGCGCCTTCTGCCGTACCGACCGCGGAATCCAGTCGAGGGCCCGCAGCTCGTCGATCATCGCGCCCCGGATCCGGGTGATCGCGTACGTCTCGAACTTGATCTCCCGGTCGATGTCGAACTTCTCGATCGCGTCGATCAGTCCGAACACGCCCGAGGACACGAAATCGGCCTGCTCCACATTGGGCGGCAGCCCGACGCTCACCCGTCCCGCCACGTACTTCACGAGCGGCGAGTAGTGCAGGATCAGCTGCTCGCGCAGCCGCTCGTCCCCCGTCGCCTTGTACGACCGCCACAGCTCGTCGAGTGTCGAGGGAGCCGGCGGCCGCACGCTGCCACCGTCGCGGGCGGCTGGGGGGATCGCCGCCCGGTCGGACCCGGAGGTGTGCTGGGGCATTCGTCGCCTTGTGCCGTTCTGCCGTGAAGTGCGGGTGCCTGGGTGAGCTGTCGGTCTGGTACGGGTCTGGTGCCGAGGTGCCGTTCTGCACCGGAATTCACGTGAGCGTAGCGTGACTGGAGTGTCGCGGTGTGCGAAGGCCGGGGCGGGGAGGCGCCGCAGATACGTTCCGCTGGGCGTCCCCCCGAGGCATGGCGGTCGCTCTGTGTGATCACCCCGAGACACCAACTGCGGGAATTTCCAAGGGCGTCGCTGTTCCCCCGGACGGCCGAACACGCTCGGTCAGCATGGACTCCGACCGCCGCGCACCGAGATCAACGCCTGGCGTGTCAACTTCCAGCCGTCGCCGTGTCGTTCGACGTAACCGAGTGCTCGTAGCTCGTACAGCCGGGCGACGGCGTCGTCCACGGTCGTCTGCGCCCCGCGGGCGATCTCGTCCGGCTCGGCGGCGCCGCTCCCGGGCAGCGCGGCCAGTACCCGGCGGGCACCCGGCGCCAGCAGATCGCGGGGCAGGACGGGTCCGCGCCGGTCGGGGGCCAGCTCGCCCATGTCCCCGACGAGCTCGACGACGTCCGCGGCGTCGGTGACCAGGACGGCTTCCCCGCGCAGCAGTTCGTGCACCCCCGCGGAGAGTGCACTGGTCGCCGGACCCGGTACCCCTATCGTGTGGCGCCCCAACCGCTGGGCAGCCCGCGCCGTCGCGAGCGACCCGCTGCGGTGCGCGGCCTCGACGACGACGGTGCCCCTGGTGAGGGCGGCGATCACCCGGTTGCGGACGATGAATCTGCTCGGCGTCGGATGATCCCCGGGTGGCAACTCCCCGATGACCAGGCCCTGTTCCGCGATTCTGGTGATCAACTGGGTGTGTCCTCGCGGATAGGCCCGATCGACCCCGCAGGCGAGGACGGCGGCGGTGGCGCCGCCGCAGGCGAGGGCTCCGCGGTGGACGGCGCCGTCGATGCCGTAGGCCCCGCCGGACACGACCACCCACCCCCGCTCGGCGAGCCCCGCGGCGAGGGTGGCGCCCATGTGAGCGCCGTACTCGCTGCAGGCCCGGGCGCCGACGAGGGCGACGGAGCGCAGCGCCCACATCCGCAGACTGGGCCTCCCGCGCACCCAGAGCCCCAGGGGCCGGGCGTCCCCCAGATCGTCGAGCTGCCGGGGCCACTCCCCGTCCCCCGGGCGGACGAACCGAACCCCGGCCTCCCGGGCGACCCCGAGATCCCGCTCGGGCTCGGCCCGCTCCGCCCGAGCCACCAGCCCGGCCCACCGCCGCTCGGTCACCCCGGGAGGCCGCTCCCCCGCCTCCCGCAACCGCCGCACGACCTCCCGAGCCCCGAACTCCCGAACCCACCGCCCGCCGACCTCGTCCCCTGGCTCCAAAACCCGAGCGAGGAAGACGCGGGCGTACAGCTCCCCGTCCGGATCGTCGCCACTCCTCATGTCAACGCACCGATGGCCATGGGAACCCCTCGGGGGACCCCGGTCCGCAGTTGCAGCGCCAGGGCGACGTCGGTCGCGTCGGGCCGGTCGTGGCCGACGAGGTCGGCGACGGTCCAGGCGACGCGGAGGACACGGTCCAGGCCGCGGGCCGTCAGCACGCCACGCTCCAGATTGCGCTCCGCCTCGTCCATCGCACCGGGCTCGGCGTGCCAGCGGCTGCGCAGTTCCCTGCCCGGCACCTCGCTGTTCGTCCGCCACGGCGTACCGGACAGACGGGCCGCCGCCCGCTCCCTGGCCCCTCGTACCCGGGCGGCGACCGTCGCCGTGGACTCGCCCCGGGCGCCGCGCTCGGCGAGTTCGGCGCGCGTGACCCGGTCCACCTCGACCCGCAGGTCGACCCGGTCGAGCAGCGGCCCGGAGAGCCGGGCCTGGTAGCGCCGGACCGCGGTGGGCGGGCACTCGCAGAAGTCGTCGTTGAGGGAGAACCTTCCGCACGGGCAGGGGTTGGCCGCAAGCACCATCAGGAACTTCGCCGGGAACCGGACGACGCCGGCACTGCGTGCGATAACGACGTGCCCGGACTCCAGCGGCTGCCGGAGCGCGTCGAGGGCCTGGCTGCTGAACTCCGGTGTCTCGTCCAGGAACAGCACGCCTCGGTGGGACAGCGACACGGCACCGGGACGCGCGATGCCGGGGCCGCCGCCGACCAGTGCCTGCATGGTCGCCGAGTGGTGCGGGGCACAGTAGGGCGCCACGTCGATCAGGGGCTTGCCGGGAGGCAGCAGACCCGCCACCGAGTGCACGGCCGTGACCTCCAGCGACTCCTCCCTCGCCAGCCGGGGCAGGATGGCGGGCAGTCGCTCGGCGAGCATGGTCTTGCCCGCTCCGGGAGGCCCCTCGAGGAACAGATGGTGCCCGCCCGCCGCCGCGACCTCCACGGCCGTACGGGCCGAGAGCTGGCCCACGACGTCGGCGAGGTCATGGCCCACGTCGTGCTGAGCCGCTCCGGCACTGTGCATCCCCGTGGCCGCGCCGGTGCCCGGCACCCGCAGTCCGGCGAGCAGCGGATCGGGGCGGCCCGGCTCGTCCGGTTCCTCCTCGGGCACGGGTTCGTCCGCCAGTACGGCGATCAGCTGGCGCAGACTGCGCACCCCGAGCACGGAGACTCCCGGCACGAGCGAGGCCTCGGCGGCGGCGCAGTCGGGCACGACCACCTGTTCGTAGCCGGCGTTGGCCGCGGCCAGCACCGCCGGAAGGATGCCGCGCACCGGCCGCACCCGGCCGTCGAGGCCCAGTTCCCCGATCATCACGATGTCGGCGAGCACCCGGGGATCGATCCGCTCGGCCGCCCCGAGGACCGCGCAGGCCACGGCGAGGTCGAAGCCGCTGCCCGCCTTGGGCACCGACGCCGGACTGAGCCCCACCGTCAGCTTCTTCTGTGGCCATTCGGCCCCCGAGTTCACCACGGCCGCCCGAACCCGGTCCCGGCTCTCCGTCAGGCTCTTGTCGGGCAGGCCCACCAGGGTGAAGGCGGCGACGCCCGGCTCCAGGTCCGCCTGGACCTCGACGACCACTCCCTCGACGCCCACCAGGGCGACCGAGCAGGTGCGTGCGAAACCCATCACGCCACCCCCCGGACGTGTTCCACCACGGGGGCGCCCCGCCCGGGAAGCAGGACTCCGACCACGTCGATGCGGACGCCGCCGGGTGGTGCTCCTCCGTGGGACTGGATCCAGCGTTCGGCCAGGTGTCGCAGGCGTTCCGCCTTCTCGGGGGTCACCGCGGCCATCGGGTGCTCGAAGCAGTCGCCCCTGCGGGTCTTCACCTCGCAGACGACCAGCGCGTCCCCGTCCCGCGCCACGATGTCGATCTCACCGGTCCGGCCACAGCGCCAGTTGCGCTCCAGGACCGTCATCCCGGCCTCGGCCAGCCGCCTCGCGGCCAGCCCCTCGCCGTACCTGCCCAGTGCACTGCGTGCGTTCATGTCGGCACCACCTCCGGCACCGACGATCACGCATCCGCCCCCAAGAAAAGGATCTTGGTGGACAACCCGCTACCTGTGGACAACTCCGTCACCCGGCAGCGGGGCGGTCAGCCACCTCACCCGCCCGGGAGCTCCAGATCGCTCTTGTTCAGCTCCTCAATGTTCACGTCCTTGAACGTGAGCACCCGCACCTGCTTCACGAACCGAGCCGGCCGGTACATGTCCCAGACCCACGCGTCGGCCATGGACACCTCGAAGAACACCTCTCCCTGGACCGAGTGCACCTGCATCTCGTAGTCGTTGGTCAGGTAGAAGCGCCGCTCGGTCTCGATCACGTATTTGAACAGACCGACGACATCGCGGTACTCCCGGTAGAGCTTGAGCTCCATCTCGGTCTCGTACTTCTCGAGGTCCTCGGCGCTCATGGCATGTTCCCCTTCAGCCGTGCGATCCCACCATTGTGCGCCAGTCCCGCGAGCCCCTAGACGATTTCGGTGTCAAGGGTCACGGGCCCGGCCGGGGGACCTTCGTCGAGCAGCCTGCGCAGCAGCTCGGCGAGTCTGGTCGGATACACCGTCTCATGTGCCCGGGTCAGTTCCTGACACGTCCACCAGCGCGCTCCGGCGACACTGCGGCGCTCCAGCTCGGTGAGGCCCTGGGCCTCGACGGCCGTCTGCGTCGTGCGGGCCAGGTAGTACCACTCGTCCTGGTCCCAGCGGCGTCCCGCGAACGGGAACGAGCACCGCCGTCGCCACAGCACCGGCCCGAGCTCGACCTCGGTGATGCCGGTCTCCTCCGCGAGTTCCCGCAGAGCGGCCTCTTCGCGCGTCTCGTCGCCCTCGATGCCACCACCGGGCGTGAACCACCAGTCGTCGCTCACGTCGTCCGGCTCATGACCGTGCAGCAGGAGAATCCGGTCCGAGGGATCCAGGAGCACGACCCGGGCGACCTTGCGCACCTCACCCGCCGCGTCCGTCTCAACAGCCGCACCCGAACCCACACCCGCATTCACGCGTGTACCCGCGTCCGCCTCCACACCCGTGCCCCCCGCGTTCTCAGCGAGCACCCGCGGGCTCCGTCCGCACACGCGACCGCGACCGCGCCAGCACCTTGGCCACAGGCCCGTACGCCCCACCGCCGAGCACCAGCACCGCACCCACCACGATCAGCGCGATCATCGTCCGCAGCGGCCCCGGCGAGGAGAGCGCGCCCAGCTTCTCGAACCCCGTGGGGCTCTCCAGCATGCCGTCCATCGGCCAGACCACGGCGTCCACCCGGGCCGTCACCGCGTCCCGCGCCACGGTGCCGTTCGCCGCGTCCGTGAGGTGCGCCGTGGAGTCCAGCGAGCCGGACCGCTCGTCACCGAGCAGGAACAGGCGCCCCTCGGGCACGGTCACCGTCGGGAAGTTCTGGATCTCGGCCAGGCTGCCCTCGGGCAGATACGGTTCGTCGATCTTCTTGCCGTCAACGGTCAGCTTGCCGTCCGTGCAGCAGGCGACGGTGTCACCGCCGACGGCCACGACCCGCTTGACCACGGGCGCGTTCGCCCAGTTCGCGTCCTTGAACACCACGACGTCCCCGCGGCGGATGTCGTCGCCGTCGATCCGCTCGGCCAGCACCCGCTCACCGGCATCGATGGTCGGCGTCATGGAACTGGTGGGCACGGTGTACGGCCGGTAGACCACGGCAGCCCAGGCGAAGCCGCCCAGGAACAGCACCAGGCCCAGCGCCACGGCAAGTCCGGACAGTCGCTGTCCGGTCCTGCTGCCCGCCGGGCCGTTGCCTCCCCCGCTCTGCGGGGCCGTACGCGTCGTGCTCTCGCCACCCATGGGTCCGCACCCTACCCGGGGGTACGCCCCCGGGTCAGCCCATGGTCTGGATCACTCGGCCGGATCAGCGGGCGTCCTGACGGGCCCGCTTGCGGCGCCACAGGGCGAGCGGGACGACGCCGGCGAGGGCGAGTCCCTCGGGCGCGACGGCCACCGCCTTGGCGCTGAGGTTCTGGTCGAAGGTGTCCGGAACCGGCAGGGTGTCCCAGCGGTTGATCGGCCAGGCGACCACGATGGCGCGTCCGACGACCTTGTCGACCGGCACCATGCCCTTGTTGGCGTCCGCCTGGTTGTAGCGCGAGTCCCGGGAGTTCTGCCGGTGGTCGCCCATGACCCAGATGAAGCCCTCGGGCACCTTCACCTTGAACTGGCCGCCCTGGTCGTCGACGCTGCACGGTGTGTTGCCGGGGTAGACGTAGGACGACTCGTTCAGCGCCTTGCCGTTGACCTTCAGCGGTCCGGTGCCCTTGCACTCGACGGTGTCGCCGCCGACACCGATGACCCGCTTGATCAGGTCCTTCTCCTCCGCGGAGGGCATCAGGCCGATCCAGCTGAGGAAGGTCTGCAGGGCGTTGGGGTCGGCGGTGGGCTCGCCGGCCAGCCAGTTGTCGGGGTCGTGGAAGACGACGACCTCGCCGCGCTCGGGCTCCGAGCCGAACCAGGGCGTGAGCTTGTCGACCAGGACCCGGTCGCCCTGCTGGAGGGTGTTCTGCATCGAGTCGGACGGGATGGAGAAGGCCTGCACCAGGAAGGTCTTGATCAGCAGCGCCAGCACCAGCGCGATACCGATCAGGATGGGCAGCTCCTTCCAGAAGGAGCGGGGCTTCTTCGCCTGGGGGGTCGCGTCGCCGGGCCCCTGGCCGTCCGTGCGGCTCTGCTCCCCGGACGTCGTGCCCTCCTCGCCCGGGGTGGAGTCACTCCCGGAGGTCCCGGAGGTCACGGCGCCGTCCACGGCCGGGTCGGCCGCTCCCGCGGGGCGTCCGCGGTCCTCGCCGTCGTGCCCGGATCGTGCGCCAACCGCCACATCCCCCACGCCAACTCCTTACTCTGTGCCGCTGCCTGCCCCAGAGACGGTGCAGGCCCACCACTCCCATAACGAGCGGGAGTTCCGCAGGGCTCGGGAGTCGGACGATTCCGTTCGGATCGTCGGAGGCAACCCTATGCGACAGGCGGGGAGCCGCGGTCGACCCGGTGGCCGAGTCGGAGACGGATGCGTAGGTTTCCGGTTCGTCCAGGGCACCCCAGCGGCCCAGGGGCCAGGCGATGACCATGGCGCGGCCCACCACCTCGTCCTCGGAGACCGTGCCGCCGTTCTGGTCCTGGTGCACGCGGGAGTCCGCGGAGTCGGCCCGGTGGTCGCCCATGACCCACAGCCGCCCTGGGGGAACGGTGATGTCGAACTCGGTCTGGGAGGGGGCGTTGCCGGGGAAGAGGTAGTCGGTCTCCTCCAGGGGGACCCCGTTGACCGTGACCCGTCCCTGCGTGTCACAGCACTTGACCCGGTCACCGCCCACCCCGACGACCCGCTTGATGAGGTCCTTCTCGTTGTCGGACGGCAGCAGACCGATGAAGGTGAGCCCTTCCTTGATCTGCTTGACGACGACGGGGTCCTCCTTCTTGGCGACGGGCTGCTCGTCGTTGAGCCAGCCGCCCGGGTCCTTGAAGACGACGACGTCCCCGCGCTGCGGCTTGGACCCGAACCAGGGGGTGAGCTTGTCGACCAGCACCCGGTCGCCGACCTGGATCGTCTGCTCCATCGAGCCGGACGGGATGACGAAGGCCTGGACGAGGAAGGTCTTGAGGACGAGGGCTATCAGCACCGCGACACCGACGAGGAGCGGTATCTCCTTGATCGCGCTGCGTCGGCGGCGCCGCTTGACCTTGCGCTGGAGCTTGCGCCGGTCGGCGCGGCTGCGGCCGCCCGCCGGTCCGACGGAGGCACGCCGGATCCCGGTGGGGAGCAGGTCCTCGGCCGCGCTGCTGGGCGCCCCGCGAGGCTTTCCGCGGTTACCCATGGGCACCGTCCGGTGCCGGCACACGCGCGTACGCGGCGGGACGCTCCAGGCGGGTCCAGTGGGAGGCGGGCCAGAGGATCCAGTCGGCCCGGCCGACGACCTCGCCGACGGGGATCATGCCCCCGCCCGGGGAGCCCAGGTGGTCGCGTGAGTCGCTGGAGGCGCCGCGGTGGTCGCCGAGGACGAAGAGGGTGCCCTCGGGCACGGCGACGTCGAAGGAGACGCGGGACGCGCCGTCCCCCGGGTACAGGAACGCCGACTCGTCGACCGACCGGCCGTTCACCTGGATCCTCCCCTTCTTGTCGCAGCAGACCACGTGGTCTCCCCCCACACCCACAACGCGCTTGATGTAGTCCGCGTCCCCGAAATACCCGGTTCCGTCGAACACCACGACATCGCCACGCTGCGGCTGGGCACCGAAACGGTACGCCAACTTATTTACGAGAACACGGTCCCCGATCCTCAATCCGCGCTCCATGGATCCGCTGGGGATCTGGAAGGGCTGCGCCACGAAAGTGCTGAACAGCAGCAGGAACAGCAGGCAGACCAGCAGGGTCAGGGTGATCCGTCCGCCCGGCAGCCAGGCGGAGATCCGCGACACGATCCCAGGACGCGACGGGTCCAACGCGAAACGCGACCGGCCCTCCGTACCGCGCTGGGCGGGTTCGGAGGAGCGGTCGCGTTCCGGCTGCTGTGCTTCGGTGTCCATCGGAGCCAGATGCTATCCGGCTCCGCCATGACCACCCGAGAGCGCTCAGTTCTCGCGCTTCTCCTTGATCTTCGCGGCCTTGCCGCGCAGGTCACGGAGGTAGTACAGCTTGGCGCGGCGCACGTCACCCTTGGTGACGAGCTCGATCTTCTCGACGATCGGGGTGTGCACCGGGAAGGTGCGCTCGACGCCGACCGAGAAGGAGACCTTGCGGACCGTGAAGGTCTCGCGGACACCGGCGCCCTGGCGGCGGATCACAACGCCCTTGAACTGCTGCACACGGGAGCGGTTGCCCTCGATGACGCGGACGTGGACGTTGACGGTGTCACCCGGGCGGAAGGCCGGGACGTCGCTGCGCAGCGACGCGGAGTCGACGGAGTCGAGCAGGTGAGACATTTCGTCTGCTTTCTTCGCCCATGCCACAGGTCATAGGCGGGAGCTGGTTTCCAAAGGGATGCTGTTCGCGTCGGGGCGGGCGTCGTGTCCCCCTGTGGCAGGGGCGCACGCCGGACGGCGCACAACAGCGACCTATTCTTCCACGGCGTCCGGCCTGCGCCAAAATCGGCCGTGGGGCTCCCCCTCCGGATCGGGCGACCAGCCCAGGATGGAGAGCATCTCGCGGTCCTTCTTGTCGAAGGCCTTGGGGTCGCAGCGCTCGATCAGGTCCGGTCGGTGGGCCGTGGTGCGCTTGAGGGCCTCGTCGCGCCGCCAGCGGGCGATCTTGCCGTGATGGCCGCTGAGCAGCACGTCCGGGATGTCGCGGCCGCGCCACTCGGGCGGCTTGGTGTACACGGGCCCTTCCAGCAGATTGGCCATGGCGCCGGGCGCGAAGGAGTCGTCGCGGTGGGACTCGGCGTTGCCGAGGACCCCGGGCAGCAGCCGGGCCACGGCCTCGGTGATCACCAGGACGGCCGCCTCGCCGCCGGCGAGGACGTAGTCGCCGATGGACACCTCGTAGACCGGCATCCGGGTGCCGTACTCGTCGATGACCCGCCGGTCGATGCCCTCGTAGCGGGCCGGGGTGAAGATCAGCCAGGGGCGCTCGGAGAGCTCCACGGCGAGTTCCTGGGTGAACGGGCGGCCGCTGGGCGTGGGCACGATCAGCGCGGCTGCGTGGGAACCGGTCTCGTAGCCCTCCGCCAGTACGGAGTCCAGCGCGTCACCCCAGGGCTCGGTCTTCATGACCATGCCGGGACCGCCGCCGTAGGGCGTGTCGTCGACCGTGTTGTGCCGGTCGTAGGTCCAGCCGCGCAGATCGTGCACCTGGACGTTCAGCTGTCCACGCGCGCGCGCCTTGCCGACCAGGGAGACGTTCAGGGGCTCCAGGTACTCGGGGAAGATCGTGACGACGTCGAGGCGCATTACGACGCGTCCCCCGAGTCCCGCGAGGAGGCGATCTCGGCCTGGTCGTCGATGAGCCCGGGCGGTGGGTCGATGACCGCCCTCTGCTCCTCCAGGTCGATCTCGACGACGATCTCCTGGACGAAGGGGACGAGCACCTCGCTGCCGTCGGCCCGCTCCACGATGAAGAGGTCCTGCGAGGGCAGATGGGAGATCTCGGTGATCCGCCCGACCTCCACGCCGTCCTTGGTCACGACGTCGAGGTCCATGAGCTGGTGGTCGTAGTACTCGTCCTCTTCCTCCGGCAGCTCCTCCGGATCGACCTCGGCGATCAGGAGGGTGTTGCGGAGGGCCTCGGCGGCGGTGCGGTCCTTCACGCCCTCGAAGCGCAGGAGCAGACGACCGCTGTGGACCCGGCCGGTCTCGATGGTGAGCGGGCCTGTGGAGGCGGGGTCCGTCAGCAGCACGGCACCGGGCGCGAGCCGCAGTTCCGGCTCGTCGGTGCGGACCTCGACGGTGACCTCGCCCTTGATGCCGTGGGCACGGCCGATACGAGCGACTACCAGCTGCACTGTGCTTGTTCTCCAGGACGACGAGTGGATACGACTACGGGCCGGGGACGGCCCAGTGGCCCTCCCCGGCCCGAGCCGGTGCTGCGTTCGGCGTCAGCGGACGTGGTCCACGTCGACGAGGTCGACGCGGACACCGCGACCGCCGATGGCGCCCACGACGGTACGCAGAGCGCGTGCGGTGCGGCCGTTGCGGCCGATCACCTTACCGAGGTCGTCGGGGTGGACCCGGACCTCGAGCACGCGCCCGCGGCGCAGGTTGCGGGAAGCGACCTGCACATCGTCAGGGTTGTCGACGATGCCCTTCACGAGGTGCTCGAGAGCCTCCTCGAGCATGCTCAGGCCTCGGCCGACTCGGACTCAGCCGCGGGGGCCTCGTCCTTCTTCTCCGCCTTCTTCTTCTGGGTGATGGCCTCACCCTTGCCCTCGTCGTCGCCACCGAGGGCCTCGAACGAGGGGCGCGCCTTCTTGGGCTCGGCGACGAGCAGCGGAGCCGGGGCGGGCTCGCCCTTGAACTTCTGCCAGTCGCCGGTCTTCTTCAGGATGGCGAGCACGGGCTCGGTCGGCTGCGCGCCGACACCCAGCCAGTACGCGACGCGCTCCTCGTCGACCTCGATGACCGACGGGTTGTACGTCGGGTGGTACTTGCCGATCTCCTCGATCGCACGGCCGTCACGACGGGTGCGGGAGTCGGCGACGACGATGCGGTAGTGAGGCGAACGGATCTTGCCCAGACGCTTCAGCTTGATCTTGACTGCCACGGGAGTGGGTTCTCCTGGATTTGACGTGGTTGGGCACGGCGAGAATGCCGCGTGGGGTTGCGGTACCCGAGTGCCCGATGGACGCGTCAGCCGGAGGAGAGAGGGGTCCTGTGCGGCTGTCGAGTACAGCTAGCCATTGTGCCACACCCCGCGCCTGCCCTCGGACCGAGGGCAGGCGGGCATGGCGGAGGCGCACCCGGCGCGGAGGTGAGGTACGTCGGGTGCGCTGTGCGGCGCCCGCCGAGGAGGGCACGGCTGCCACGAGCAGCCGTGGCCTCAGCTCGCCGCCGCGCCCACCACCTCGGGGATCCGGAACGGCTTCCCGCAGCCGCCGCAGACAATCGGGGCCTGGGCCAGGACGGACGGGACGACCCGGACGTTGCGTCCGCAGTCGCAGACCGCCTTGACCCGGACGCCGCCGCCGGAGGAGCCGTGCCGGGCCGCCGGACCGCGGAAGCTGCGGGCCGTGTCCGCCGATGTCGCCGCCGTGTGCGCCTTCAGCGCGCGCTGGAGGCGCTCGATCGTCGGACGGTAGCGGCGCTTGGCCTCCGGGTTGAGCGTGACCAGCGAGAAACCGCTGCTGGGATGCGGTTCGTCGGGGTGGTCCAGCCCCAGCTCCTCGGCGATGGCGAGGAACCTGCGGTTGTGGTAGCGGCCGGCACGGGAGGTGTCGCGCACTCCACGGGCGGCGGCGATGCCGTGCACCGCCTCGTGGAGAAGGCGTTCGAAGGAGAGCTCGTGCCCGCACGCGGACGACGACTCTCCGATCAGGGACTCTGGCGCGGCGAGATCCGGCAGCTCGGGGTGGTGCCGCTGAATGTCGGCCCACGCCTGCGCCAGCTCTGCGGCGAGAACAGGTGGTGTCTGTGTCGTGCTCACGTAATGACAACGAGCCGGAGTGCCCGTGTGTTCCGATTCCGGGCCATCCCAAATAATTTGCACGTACCCGTCAGTTGCCGCTGATGCGTCCTGACGAGGGCGGGTGCGCTGATCTGCGGAGAAGCCGCACAGCTCACCACAAGGTGGTGCGTAGTCTGACGTACGCACCGGCGCGTACGCCGTCTCCGCGCCACGGGGTACCAGTGTCCCTCGGAGGCGCAAGAGGCCTTTCGGTCGCTCTCGCGCCTCCTGTCTCGTATCAGTAAGCGCGCGCGACGATCGCGACGTTACCCGGCGCGTCCTCGTCCGCCGGCACCGACCCGTCCTCGGCGAGCAGACACCGTACGGTCACCGAGTGCTCGGCGAGCCTGGCCTCGCCCGCCTCGCCGAGCACGGCCCAGGGGATCCGCGCCCACCCGCTCGCGGCGGCCTCGACGGCCTCCTCGATGCTGGACACCTCGGCCGTACGGGCCTCCCGCCGCTCCCGGGACTGCTTCAGCAGCAGCGCCTGGTCGTCCTCCAGCATCCCCGGCAGCAGGTCCATGAGGGACTCGACGGCCACCGGCGCCTTGCCGCCCGGGATCCGGCGGGCCACCATCGCGGTGCCGTTCTCCAGGTCGCGCGGCCCGATCTCGATCCGCACGGGCACGCCCTTGAGCTCCCAGTCGACCGCGCGCCGCCCGAAGGGGGTGTCCGTACGGTCGTCGACCTGCACCCTCAGGCCCGCCGCCCGCAGCCGGTCGCCGATCTCGCGGACCTTGGCCAGAACCGGCTCGTCACCCTTGATCGCCAGGACGACGACCTGGGTCTGCGCGAGGCGGGGCGGGACCCGCAGGCCGTTGTCATCTCCGTGAGTCATCACCAGGGCGCCGATCATGCGGGTGGTCGAACCCCAGGAGGTCTGCCAGACGAGTTCCTGCCTGCCGTCCTTCGACAGGTACGAGGTGTTGAAGGCCCTGGCGAAGTTCTGGCCCAGCTCATGGCTGGTGACCATCTGGAGCGCCTTGCCGTCGCCCATCATGCTTTCGAGGGTCAGGGTGTTGATGGCCCCCGCGAAGCGCTCCTTGACCGTCTTGCGACCGGAGACGAAGTCCATCGCGAGGACGTTGCGCAGGAAGTCGCCGTAGACCTCGCTCTGGATACGGGAGGCGAAGTCCCGGGCCTCCTCGTAGGTGGCGTGCGCGGTGTGGCCCTCCTGCCAGAGGAACTCCGTCGTCCGCAGGAAGAGACGGGGCCGCAGCTCCCAACGGACCACGTTGGCCCACTGGTTGATCAGCAGGGGCAGGTCGCGGTAGCTCTGCACCCATTTCGAGAAGTAGTCATTGATGATCATCTCGGAGGTGGGCCGGACGACCGCCGGCTCCTCCAGCTCCTTGCCGCCGCCGTGCGTGACCACCGCCAGCTCGGGCGCGAAGCCCTCGACGTGGTCGGCCTCCTTGGCGAAGTACGACTGCGGGATCAGCAGCGGGAAGTACGCGTTCTGGGTGCCCGTCTCCTTGATGCGGGCGTCCATCTCCGCCTGCATCCGCTCCCACAGCCCGTACCCGTACGGTCGGATCACCATGGTGCCGCGCACCGGGCCGTTGTCGGCCAGCTCGGCCTTGTTGATCAGATCCTGGTACCAGCGCGGGAAGTCTTCGGCCCGCGGGGTGAGAACGGGTGCTTTCGCCATGGCGCGATGGTACGGGCGGACGTTGCCGGAATGTGAATTCTCGCCACAGGCGCGGTCCAGCCACAAGCAGGGCCCGACGACCCCTGGACGCGGGGTCGAGCGCGGAGTTTCCTGGCATACGGGGGGAGAGCGAGCGCACGTCACGGGGGCTACGGAATACGGCACAACGGCAACTCTCGGCGGATTGGGGCGCTTTCGATGACACCTACGCTCGTGCGGCATCACCTGTCTCACACGGGATCCACGCCCCGTGTGGACCTGTGGGCACGCGCGCGTGACTGGTCGGAGATCCAGGAGCGGATGCTTGTCCCGCTCTACGAGGCAGTCCATGAACGGCTCGAAGTGGGCCCCGGCACGCGGCTGTTGGGCCTCGGCTGCGGCTCCGGGCTCGCCCTGCTGATGGCGGCGGCCCGGGGGGCCGCGGTGACCGGTGTCGAGCCGTCCTCCCCGGAACGGCTGGCCCTGGCCCGGCAGCGGCTGCTGCCGGAGGCCGGGGGCGCGGGCGGGCGGGCCGGCATCCGGCTCACGGACGGCTCACCGGGGGACGCGGCCGACGCGGAGACGCCCGCGTACAGCCTGGTGACCGCTTTCGAGCCCATCGGGTGCCTCGCGGGCGACTCGGAGGGACTCGGTGAACTGCTGCAAGGGGCGAAGCCACTCGCCGAGCGGGGGGCGCCCGTGGTGCTGGCCGGCTGGGGTCCGCCGGAACGCTGCGCCACGTCGTCCGTGCTGCGCGTGGCCACCAAACTGGCCGAACCGCTGCGCAGCGCGGGCAATTGGCGGCCCGCTCTTCGTGACGACCTGGAGGAGGTCGCCCTGCGGGCGGGCCTGCGCCTCGACGGCTCCGGACGCGTGGCGTGCCCCTTCGGGTACGCCGACGTCGACAGCGCCGTACGGGGGCTGCTGTCGACCGGGCTGTTCGACCCGGCGATCTCCGCGACCGACCCGGCGCAAGTGGACAAGGAGCTGACGGAGGCACTGCACCCGCATCAACGGCCCGACGGGACCGTGTGGATGACGAACATCTTCCGGTACCTCATCGCCCGGGTCCCCTAAGTCGCGTGCCCTGACGCCACGTTCGGGGCACAAGAGTTCCTGGCAATGCACGTGTGAATGGTGTGAAGAAAGCGAAGCGGGACCCCTCTCGCTTCGCTGAACTGCACGCCCTCCCCTTAGCCTGACGAACCGCTCGGGGGAACTACACATCTGCATACAGGAGCTGTTGTGCTGTACCGCAAGACCGCGCTGCGTCTGGCCGCGCCCGTCGCCGTCCTCGCCCTGGCGCTCACCGCCTGCTCGGGCGGGGACGACGAGGCCGACGCGAAGAGCCCGGCCACCTCGCAGGCGAAGGCCTCGCCGTCGACTTCGCCGGAGCCGTCCTCCGGCGGCGCGATGAAGACCGGCGAGAGCGCCACGGGGACGTACGAGGAGGACCCGGGGAAGGTCACGTACGAGATCCTCGCGCAGCGGGTCGACGTGGGCACCGAGGCCGAGGCCGCGCGGGCGGTGTCGGACCCGAAGGACGCCGAGGGGCTCGTCCTGGCCGTCGCCCACGTGAAGTTCACGCACAAGGGCGGTCCGACGCTGCCCGACTCGCCCCAGGTCGGCGACGAGACCACGGTCTGGGCCGACGGACAGCGCGGCTCGATCCTCATCGGCGCCGCCGAGGACGCGGCCGGCTGCGAGGACCCGTACGACGTGGAGGGCTGGAAGCAGGGCGAGAGCCACACCTTCTGCGAGACCTACCTGGTGCCCGCCGACGCGAAGAACGTCGAGGTGCACTGGCAGGAGGCCGAGGGCGAGCCGTACGTCTGGACGTTCCCGAACAGCTAGCCGGAACGGGCGAGGGCGCCCCTGGTGACCAGGGGCGCCCTCGTTGCCGTGGAGCCGGATGTCAGCCCATGAACTTCTTGAACTCGTCCGGCAGTTCGAAGTCCTGCGGAGCCTGCTGACCGGGCACGCCGAAGGCGCCGCCCTGGGCCGCCGCCGCGCGCCGCGCCGCCTCCTCCTGCTCCTGCTGCTTGCGCTTCATCGGGTTGCCGGAGCGCTGCTTGCCCTTGGCCTTCTTCGGCTGCTTCTTCGTCCGGCCGGGACCGCCACCCATGCCCGGCATCCCGGGCATACCCGGCATACCGCCACCCTGGGCCATGCGGGACATCATCTTGCGGGCCTCGAAGAACCGTTCGACGAGGTTCTTCACCGCGCTGACCTCGACACCGGAGCCCTTGGCGATACGGGCGCGGCGGGAGCCGTTGATGATCGTCGGTTCCTGGCGCTCGGCCGGGGTCATCGACTTGATGATCGCGGCGGTGCGGTCGACGTCCCGCTCGTCCAGGCTGTTGATCTGGTCCTTGATCTGACCCATGCCGGGGAGCATGCCGAGCAGCTTGCTGATGCTGCCCATCTTCCTGACCTGTTCCATCTGGGACAGGAAGTCGTCGAGGGTGAAGTCCTGGCCCTTCTTGGAGGCCAGCTTCTCCGCCATCTTCTGGGCTTCGGCCTGGTCGAAGGTCTTCTCCGCCTGCTCGATCAGGGTGAGCAGGTCACCCATGTCGAGGATGCGGGAGGCCATCCGGTCCGGGTGGAAGGCGTCGAACTCGTCGAGCCTCTCGCCGTTCGACGCGAACATGATCGGCTTGCCGGTGATCTGCCGGATCGACAGGGCGGCACCACCGCGGGCGTCACCGTCGAGCTTGGAGAGCACCACGCCGTCGAAGCCGACGCCGTCGCGGAAGGCCTCGGCGGTGTTGACCGCGTCCTGACCGATCATCGCGTCGACGACGAAGAGGATCTCGTCCGGCGAGACCGCGTCCCGGATGTCCGCGGCCTGCTGCATCATCTCCTGGTCGATGCCCAGGCGGCCGGCGGTGTCGACGATCACGATGTCGTGGACGCGGGACTTCGCGAACTCGATGGAGTCCTTGGCGACCTTGACCGGGTCACCGACGCCGTTGCCCGGCTCCGGCGCGTAGACCGCGACCCCGGCGCGCTCGGCGACGACGCTCAGCTGGTTCACGGCGTTCGGCCGCTGAAGGTCACAGGCGACCAGCAGCGGCGAGTGGCCCTGCTCCTTCAGCCACCGGCCGAGCTTGCCCGCGAGGGTGGTCTTACCGGCACCCTGCAGACCCGCCAGCATGATCACGGTGGGCGGCTGCTTGGCGAAGCGCAGGCGCCGGGTCTCACCGCCGAGGATCGTGACGAGCTCGTCGTTCACGATCTTCAGGACCTGCTGCGCCGGGTTCAGCGCCTTGGAGACCTCGGCACCGAGGGCCCTTTCCTTGACGTTCTTGATGAACGTCCGCACGACCGGCAGGGCGACGTCGGCTTCGAGGAGCGCGATGCGGATCTCGCGCGCGGTGGCGTCGATGTCCGCCTCGGAGAGCCGTCCCTTGCCGCGCAGGTTCTTGAAAGTCGCTGAGAGGCGATCGGAGAGAGTATCGAACACGGCGCTCGCGGTCCTCGGGGTCGGTGGCAGCTGGGAATCGCCCTCAAGGGTATCCCGGCGGCACCAGTCGCCGGGATCCCTGTTCAGCCCCGCAGGGTTTCCTCCAGCTTCCGGGCCACCGCCGAGGCCTCCTCACGCGGGAGCGGGGCGCCTTCCGGGCCTGTGACATAGAACGCGTCCACGGCGTTCGCGCCCAGCGTGCTCACGTGCGCGCTGCGGACCCGCACGCGGGCGTCCTCCAGGGCCCGCCCGATCCGGAAGAGCAGTCCGGGGGCGTCCTGGGCGCGGACCTCGATGACCGTGGCCAGGCGGGAGGCGGCCGGGTGGACCGTCACCCTGGGCGGCGGCGCCACCACGCCCCGGCGGCGGGGATAGGCCGCGTCCCGCTCCGCCAGGCGGCCCGCGATGTCCAGGCTGCCGTCCAGGGCCCGGACCAGGTCCGCGCGCAGCCGGGCGGCCTGCGGCAGGGAGCCGTACTCAGCGGCGACCCGCCAGTTCAGCAGCAGGACCGAGCCCTCGACGCCGTCGGGGAGGTCCAGGGCGCGCAGTTCCGCGGTGCGCACGGTGAGGCGGTGCACGGCGAGGACCCCGGAGACCGCGGGCAGCACGCCGGGCTGGTCCGGTACGGCGATCAGCAGCTCCACGCCGAGCGGTTCCGGGTCGCCGGCCGGCTGGTCGTCCGCCGGGGGCTCGGTCTGGGCGCGCAGGGCCAGGACCGGGCTGCCGGTGGCGACGGCCTCGATCGCGAGCCGCTCCTGCTCGGCGGTGGGCGCGGCGGCCTCCGGTTCCGCCGGGGCGTCCCCGGAGAGCACGGCCGAGACCCGCTTGACCAGGTCGGCGACGAGGGATCCGCGCCAGGTCGACCAGGCGGCGGGACCGGTCGCCAGCGCGTCCGCCTCGGTCAGCGCGTGCAGCAGCTCCAGCGTGGACTGGGTGCCGACCGCGTCGGCGACCGCGCGGACCGTGGCCGGGTCCTCCAGATCACGCCGGGTGGCGGTGTCGACGAGCAGCAGGTGATGCCGTACGAGAGCGGCGAGTACGGCGACGTCCTCGCGGTCGAAGCCGATGCGGGCCGCGACATCGCGCGCGATGATCTCCCCGGCCACCGAGTGGTCGCCGGGCCAGCCCTTGCCGATGTCGTGCAGCAGCGCGGAGACCAGCAGCAGGTCGGGGCGCTGGACCCGCCGGGTGAACTCGGAGGCGCGCACCGCGGTCTCGATCAGGTGCCGGTCGACGGTCCAGATGTGCACGGCGTTTCGCTGCGGGCGGCAGCGCACCCGCTCCCAGTCCGGGAGAAGACGGCTGATCAGCCCTTCCGCCTCCAGCGCCTCCCAGACCTCGATCGTGGGGCGCCCCGAGCCGAGCAGGGTGACGAGCTGTTCGCGGGCCTCCGCGGGCCAGGGCGTGGGCAGGGCGCGGGTGGTGGCCGCCAGGCGCCGTACGGCGTGCAGGGAGAGCGGGAGTCCGGCCTGCGCGGCGGCGGCCGCGGCCCGCAGGGGCAACACCGGGTCGCGCTCGGGGCGCGCGGCGCGGGCGAGCACCACCTCGCCGTCCTGTTCGACGACGCCCTCGGCCAGCGGGGAGCGCTCGGCGACCGGCTTGCCGCCGCCCAGCATGGCGCGCAGCCGCGGTCGCACGGCGCGCGACCGCAGCACACGCCCTACTTCACGCCAGGTGACGTCACTGGCGTACGAGATGACCCGCGCCGCCTCGTAGACCTGCCGCAACAGGGTGTCGGCGTCGAGCAGGCCCAATTCGGCCGCGACCTGGTCCTGTTCCTGGAGCGCGAGCCGGTCGGTCGCGCGCCCGGTGGCCAGGTGCAGGGCGTCCCGCACGTCCAGCAGCCGGCGCCGGGCGTCGTCGAGGCCCTCACGCGGGGCGTCGGCCAGCCAGGACGCGGCGACGGCGCGCAGGATCGTGGCGTCCCGCAGTCCGCCCCGGGCCTCCTTGAGGTCGGGTTCCAGCAGGTACTGCAACTCGCCCTGACGCTCGGCGCGTTCGGCGGTGAGTTCCTGGAGTTCGGGCAGCCGTTTGGGGGCCTGGTTGCGCCAGTCGGCCAGGACCGCCGTCCGCAGTCCCGCGGTCAGACCGAGGTCGCCCGCGATATGGCGGGCGTCCAGGAGGCCGAGTTGGACCTTCAGGTCGTCCCCGGCCGTCTTACGGGCCTCGGCGGGCGTCCGTACCGAGTGGTCGAGGGCGAGCCCGAGGTCCCAGACGGGATACCAGATCCGGTCGGCCAGGGCGGCGACGTCGTCCGCGTCGGCGCCGTCGTGCAGCAGGAGCAGGTCCAGATCGCTGCGCGGCGACAGCTCGCCCCGGCCGTAACCCCCGACGGCGACCAGGGAGACCCCGCGCAGCCCCTCGGCTCCGGCGGCGAACAGGCCGGTGAGCCAGTCGTCGGTGAGTTGCGCGAGGGCGGTACGGCGCGGCGGCCCGGACCGCGCCTCCTCGGTGAGGAGGCGCAGCCGGGCCGCCGCATAGCCGCTGGGTCCCGAGTCCTCTGCATCGTGCTGTACGTCCGTACTCGTCACCCAGCAACTCCTGTTCCTGTTTTTACGCGCGTCCGATCAGAGCGCGTCAGGCCCGCGCTCGCCGGTACGGACCCGTACGGCCGTCTCGACCGGCAGGGACCAGACCTTGCCGTCACCGATCTTGCCGGTGCGGGCGGCCTTGACGATGACGTCGATCAGCTGCTCGGCGTCGTCGTCCTCGGCCAGCACCTCGATACGGATCTTCGGGACCAGGTCGACGGTGTACTCGGCGCCCCGGTAGACCTCGGTGTGGCCCCGCTGCCGACCGTAGCCGCTTGCCTCGGTGACCGTCAGGCCGTGCACGCCGAAGGCCTGGAGGGCTTCCTTGATCTCGTCGAGCCGGTGCGGCTTGACGACGGCGGTGATGAGCTTCATGCGTCCACCTTCTTGCTCGCAGTGTCGGCGACCGGGGCCTGGGCGGTGGTCCGGGCCGCGCCGCCGCCGGCACCGCTGAAGTCGTATGCGGTCTCGGCGTGCTCGGCCTGGTCGATGCCGGCCACCTCGTCGTCCTCGGGGACCCGCATGCCGAGCGTCTTGTCGATGACGAAGGCGAGGAGTGCGGAGACCACGAGGGAGTAGGCGAGGACGGCACCGACACCGGCGCACTGCTTCCAGAACTGCTCCAGGCCACCGCCGTAGAAGAGGCCCTCGACCTCGGACTGGCCCTTGCCGCTGGCGAAGAAGCCGACGAGCAGGGAGCCGACGATGCCACCGACCAGGTGGACGCCGACGACGTCGAGCGAGTCGTCGTAACCGAGCTTGTACTTCAGGCCGACCGCCATGGCGCAGAGGAGACCGGCGATGGCACCGACGAAGATCGCGCCGACCGGGGACACCGCACCGCCGGACGGGGTGATGGCGACCAGACCGGCGACGGCGCCGGAGGCCGCGCCCAGCGTGGTGAAGGCGCCGTGCCGGATCTTCTCGTAGGCGAGCCAGGCGAGCATGGCGGCGGCGGTGGCGACCTGCGTGTTGACGAACATCAGCGCGCCGACGCCGTCGTCGTTGCCGAGCCAGGAACCGGCGTTGAAGCCGAACCAGCCGAACCACAGGAGCCCGGCGCCGAGCATGACCAGCGGGAGGCTGTGCGGGCGCATCGGGTCCTTCTTGAAGCCGACGCGCTTGCCGATGACCAGGATCACGCCGAGGGCCGCGGCACCGGCGTTGATGTGGACGGCCGTACCACCGGCGAAGTCGATGACGCCGAGGTCGAAGGCCCAGCCGCCGGAGGGCGCCCAGACCCAGTGCGCGACCGGGAAGTACACGATGCAGGCCCACAGCGTGATGAACAGCGCCCAGGCGCTGAACTTCACCCGGTCCGCGAGCGCACCGCTTATCAGGGCGGGGGTGATGATCGCGAACATCAGCTGGAACACGGCGAAGACGTAGACCGGGATGTTGTAGATGTCCCACAGTTCGGCGTTGCCGACCCCGCTGAGTCCGACGTAGTCGGAGGTCCAGCCGATGAGCCCGCCGTGCGAGTCACCGAAGGCGAGGGAGAACCCGAAGAGCACCCACAGGATGGTGATGATCCCCAGGCTGATGAAACTCATCATCAGCATGTTCAGGGTGCTTTTGACGCGGACCATGCCTCCGTAGAAGAAGGCGAGTCCCGGTGTCATGAGCATCACCAGGGCGGAGCAGATGAGCATGAAGCCTGTGTTGGCGGCAGAGAGCTCCGTCTCTGCGGCAAGCGTGATGGCTGGTGCCATCGGCGTCTCCTCGTCGTTGGTACGGCCCCGTGCGGGCGAAGCCTGAGCGGATTGAGGGGTGGGCCGGTTATGCGCCATGAGATTGGCGCAGCGCGGTTTCGGTGGAAGCCCCTCGTTGTTTCGCCGCCGTGACGAAGGCGCCGTGGGTGTTACGCATCGATGAACTGCCGGATTCAGCGCCCGTCGATCGTTATCGTGGCGCAACCTTCGCAAGGAGGTATGGGCCGGCCGCGGACGGCCTTCCGATGACCTGGCATGGGGGAGCCGAGTCGGGCAGTTCGGGAGGGCCGGCCGCGGCCGGGGTTCAAGGGATTCAGACGGCTTCCGCGGTCTCCGGGAGTTCCACGGCGAGCCGGTCCGTCAGGTCCACGACCTCGTGCAGATCACCGAAATCGCGTACGGCCGTGTCGACCGTCTTCCGGATCCGGGTGTTGACGCGCTCCGAGCGCACCTTCTTGGCGATCTGCATGGCCTCGGTCGCGTACTGCGCGCTGCGCTCGGGCTCGCGCCGGAGCAGATGGACGGTGGCCATGCCGATGAGGTTCAGCGCGTAGGACCGCTGGTGCTCGGAGTCCTTGGCGAACAGGTCGACCGCCCGCTGCATCAACGGCTCGGCGAGCGAGGCGTACGTCGGGCTGCGGCCCGCGACATAGGCGAGATCGCGGTAGGAGTGGGAGTTCTCGCCGTACAGCTCGGCCTCGGAGAAGAAGCGGATCCAGTCGGGATCGGGCTCGTCCCATTCCTCGGCCTCGCCGAAGGTGTCCTCGGCCATCCGCACCGCCCGCTTGCACTTGCCGGGCTGCCCCATGTTGGCGTACGCGCGGGCCTCCATCGCATACAGCATCGACTGGGTGCGCGGGCTCGCGCAGTCACGGCTGCCGTACTGGGCGAGGTGGACCAGTTCCAGGGCGTCGTCGGGCCGGCCGAGGTGGATCATCTGGCGGCTCATGCTGGAGAGGATGTACGAGCCGAGCGGCCGGTCGCCGGCCTCCTTGGCGGCGTGCAGGGCGAGCACGAAGTACTTCTGCGCGGTGGGCTGGAGCCCGACGTCGTACGACATCCACCCGGCCAGCTCGGCGAGTTCGGCGGCCACCTTGAACAGCTTGCGGGTGGTGGAATCGGGCTGGGGTTCCTGGAGGAGGTCGGTCACCTCGTGCAGTTGTCCTACGACCGCCTTGCGGCGCAGGCCGCCGCCGCACTGGGCGTCCCACTGCCGGAACATCACGGTGGTGGACTCCAGCAGCTCCAGCTCGGGCTTGGAGAGCCGACCGCGGCGGGGCTGGGCGGGGGGCTCGGGCTCGGCGCGCCCGGCGGTCGGGGACGGGACCAGCCAGCGCTGCATCGGCTCGACGAGGGACGGGCCCGCGGACAGGGCCAGCGAGGTCCCGAGGAAGCCGCGCCGCGCCAGCATCAGGTCGCTGCGCGAGAACTCGCTGAGCAGGGCCACGGTCTGCGGGCCCGTCCAGGGCAGGTCCACTCCGGACACCGACGGTGACTGGCGGGCGGCGCGCAGGCCGAGGTCCTCGACGGAGACGACACAGCCGAACCGCTCGGAGAACAGTTCGGACAGGATCCGCGGGATCGGCTCGCGCGGGTTCTCGCCGTCCAGCCAGCGGCGCACCCGGGAGGTGTCGGTGGAGATGTGGTTGGCGCCCAACTGGCGCGCGCGGCGGTTGACTTGGCGGGCGAGTTCGCCCTTCGACCAGCCGCTGCGCACGAACCAGGAAGTGAGCAGTTCGTTCGGCCGCTTGTCAGCGTTCGTAGCGCTTGTGCCGCTTCCGCTGTTGCCGCTCACTGGAACGCCCCCATCCCTTGGACCACTTGTCACCGAGTGCGCCAAGCCCTATCAGAATGCCGGTAAATACGGCTCCCCGTCCGGAAGTTCTCACCCTTCGAACGGAAAGCCGAGTTGCCTCCGGCATACCCGCAAGTGCATGTGCCCCCAGGACTCGTGCACTCAAAGTAATCCTACGATCACGGGTCCAGCCACGGCGATCCCGGAAACGCCACCATTCGCCACCCCTTCGAATGAACTCACGTACGCCTCCGCACGATTCACTTGACATAGACCGGCCTGGAGTGGGCGGAGCGATGCACTCAGGGGCGCGCACCGCCGGGCGCGCGACCCGGGGCGCTTCCGAGCGCCGCCCGGAATGCGTGGAGCCAGGCGTGAGAAGACCGAAGGTGGACACAGAGGGTCACGACCCGCATCCGCGCCGTAACCACTGGCGCGCCGGACCCGTTGGAGGGGGCATGGGCTTCACGATCGCCGGCATCCGCGAGATCCGCTCCGGCACGCGTCGACGCGGCCGGTCGTCCGAGTGCACCGCCGTCGCCGAGTTCACCGGGCTGTGGGGCTGGGACGTGGTGCCGGGCGCGCGGGCGACGGCGGGCGCGTGCTCCTGCGGCCGGGCGGACTGTCACGAACCGGGCGCCCACCCCCTGCACTTCGCTCCCCGGGTCCCGGCCGGCGCCACCCTCGACGAGGTGAGCCGGACCTGGGCCGAATACCCGGGCGCCGCGGTGATGCTGGCGGTCGGCCGGGCGTTCGACGTGATCGAGGTGGCCGAACCGGCCGGGCGCCGCGCGCTGGCCCGCCTGGAGCGCATGGGCCTGCCGCTCGGCCCGGTCACCGCCACACCTGACGGCCGCGCCCACTTCTTCGTCGCCCCCGGCGCCGCCGCCGAGCTTCCCGAGCTGCTCTACCGCATGGGCTGGGACGACCCGACCTCCCTCGACCTGCGCGGCCTCGGCCCCGGCACCTTCGTCACCGCCCCGCCGTCCGACCGCGGCGGCCGGGGCCCGGTCCGCTGGCTGCGCTCCCCCGCCCTGGACTCAGCGACGAAGCCCCCGGCGGCACGGCTGCTCCTGGGCACACTGGCGTACGTGGCACACCGCTCGCGGGCATAGCGAAGCACTGGCTCCGGGCATGACGAAGGGCACCTCCCTGACACAGGGAAGCGCCCGGCATCGACCCATCGGAGCACCCGGCACCGACTCAGCGGCGCACCTGACGCCGGCCCGTCGGACCAACCACCTGGCGCCGGCACAGCGAAACACCCGAGGCCGCCATGCAACGCACACGTGGTCGACGCAGCGAAGCACCGGCCCCGGCACAGCAAGGCACCCACCGCCGACATGCAACGCACACGGCGAAGCGCCCGTCTCTTCAGGAGGCGGGCGCTTCTTCGTGGGTGGTGGGGTGTCACTCTCCGATAAGCGCATCCACGAACGCCTCCGGCTCGAACGGCGCCAGATCGTCCGCGCCCTCGCCCAGACCGATCAGCTTGACCGGCACGCCCAGCTCGCGCTGCACCGCGATCACGATGCCGCCCTTGGCCGTACCGTCCAGCTTGGTCAGCACGATGCCGGTGATGTCGACGACCTCGGCGAAGACGCGGGCCTGCACCAGGCCGTTCTGCCCTGTGGTGGCGTCCAGGACGAGCAGTACCTCGTCGAGCGGCGCGTGCTTCTCCACGACCCGCTTGACCTTGCCGAGCTCGTCCATGAGACCGGTCTTGGTGTGCAGACGCCCGGCGGTGTCGATGAGGACGACGTCGGAGCCCAGCTCCTTGCCCTCCTTCACCGCGTCGAAGGCGACGGAGGCGGGGTCGCCGCCCTCCGGACCGCGCACGGTGTGGGCGCCGACCCGCTCACCCCAGGTCTGGAGCTGATCGGCGGCGGCGGCCCGGAAGGTGTCCGCTGCGCCCAGGACGACGGTGTTGCCGTCGGCGACCAGCACCCGGGCGAGCTTGCCGGTGGTGGTGGTCTTGCCGGTGCCGTTGACCCCGACGACCATCACGATGCCCGGCTTGCGGTCCTCCGGCTCGGTCCGCACGGTGCGGTCCAGGTCGGTGCCGACCAGCTTGAGCAGCTCCTCGCGCAGCAGGCCGCGCAGCTCCTCGGGGGTCCGGGTGCCGAGCACCTTCACGCGCTCGCGCAGCCCGTCCACCAGCTCCTGGGTGGGCAGCACGCCGACGTCGGCGGTGAGCAGCGTGTCCTCGATCTCCTCCCAGGTGTCCTCGTCCAGGTGCTCGCGCGACAGCAGCGTGAGCAGGCCCTTGCCGAGGGCGTTCTGGGAGCGGGACAGACGGGCCCGGAGTCGGACCAGGCGGCCCGCGGTGGGCTCCGGGACCTCGATCTCGGTCGGCGGGAGTTCCTCGACGACCGGCGGTTCCTCGACGGCGACCCCGGTCGATCCGTCGGGAAGATCCACCTCCTCTATCGTCCGGCGCGGTTCGTCGCGCGGCGTCTCGGCCTCGTCGCCGACATGCGGCTCGGCCGGAGGGGCGGTGATGTCGGGCGCTGCGGGGGGCGGCGGGGGCAGCTGCTTCTTGCGCCGGCTGCCGACGACGAGCCCGCCGAGCGCGCCGAGCACGACCACGGCGATGACTACAGCAAGGATGACGATGTCCATAACGGGACCAGTATCAGCCATGGAGTACGGCGACACCCCTCTGGATCTCTGACACACCGTCAGCTAACGTCCTCCCCCACACCCGCCCGGTGAAGGGGGACCCCCATGCCCGTCACGGTCGTCCGCTTCAACCTCGTCGCGCCCGGCGCGACCCCCGCCTCGCTCGCCGCGCGCTACCGGACCGCCCTGGAGATGGCCGCGTACGCCGACGAGCACGGCGTCACCACGGTCCAGACCGAGGAGCACCACGGCGCCGACAACAACTGGCTGCCGTCCCCGTTCGCCTTCGCGGCGGCCGTGTTCGGCGCGACGAAGCGCCTGGCGGTCACCGTCTCGGCGATCATCGGCCCGCTGCACGACCCCCTGCGACTCGCCGAGGACATCGCCGTACTGGACCTGATCAGCGGCGGACGGCTGGTGACGGTCGCCGGGATCGGATACCGCCCCGAGGAGTACGCGCTCTTCGACGTCGACTGGAAGCGGCGCGGCAGGCTCCAGGACGAACTGCTGGAGACCCTGCTGAAGGCATGGACCGGCGAGGATTTCGAGTACCGCGGCCGTACGGTACGGATCACCCCGCGCCCCTTCACCGAGCCGCACCCCCTGCTGTTGGTCGGCGGCTCCTCGAAGGCCGCCGCACGCCGGGCCGCCCGCCTCGGCCTGCCGTTCTTCCCCAGCGCGCATCTGCCGGAGCTGGAGGCGTACTACAAGGAGCGGCTCACCGAGTACGGAACCGAGGGCTGGACGATGATGCCGGCCGCCGAGACGCCGCTGCTGCACCTCGCCGAGGACCCGGACCGGACCTGGGCCGAGTACGGCGAACACTTCCTGCACGAGGCGCGGACGTACGCCTCCTGGCAGTCCGGCGACATCCGCTCGGCGGTCCGCTCCGGCGCCGGCTCGGTGGCCGAGCTGCGCGCGGAGGGCGTGTACCGGGTGCTGACGCCCGAGGAGTGCGTGGCGCGGGGGCTGGACAACCTGGTGCTGCATCCGCTGTGCGGGGGCATGCCGCCGGAGGAGGGCTGGCGGAGCCTGCGGCTGTTCTGTGAAGCCGTACTGCCCCGGCTCACCTGACTGAGCCGGGGCAGTACGTATTTTCACGAAACGAGGAGGAGGGCAGCGGGGACTGGGCCCTTCTCCCCGAGTCCGGGGCGGGGGTCAGCCCATCTCCTCCAGCTTCTTGCCCTTGGTCTCGGGCACGAACTTGAGGATGAAGGGGATGGAGAGGAAGGCGAACACCGCGTACATGACGTAGGTGAGCGACAGGTTCCACTCCGACAGGTCCGGGAAGGTGATCGTGATGACCCAGTTGGCGATCCACTGGACCGAGGCGGCCACACCGAGCGCGGCGGCGCGGATCTTGTTCGGGAAGATCTCACCGAGCATGACCCAGACCACGACACCCCAGGACAGGGCGAAGAAGAGCACGAACGCGTTGGCGGCGATCAGCGCCACGGCACCCTGTGCGGTCGGCAGCGGTTCGTTGCCGTTCTGGTAGGAGAAGGCCCAGGCGGCGAGCGCCAGCGAGATGCCCATGCCGACGGAGCCGATCAGCGCGAGCGGCTTGCGGCCGATCCGGTCGACGAAGATCATCGCGATGACCGTACCGATGATGTTGATGATCGAGGTCTCGAACGAGTAGAAGAACGAGCTCGACGGGTCGACTCCGACCGACTGCCACAGCAGGTTGGAGTAGTAGAAGATGACGTTGATGCCGACCAGCTGCTGGAAGACGGACAGGCCGATACCGATCCAGACGATGGGCAGCAGGCCGAACTTGCCGCCGAGCAGGTCCCGGAACGTCGACTTGTGGTCGCTGCGCATGGCCTCGTCGATCTCGGCGACCCGGGCGTCGAGGTCGACGTCGCCCTCGACGTCGGCGAGCACCTTCTTGGCCTCGTCGACGCGGCCGACGCTGATCAGGAAGCGCGGGGACTCGGGGATGGCGAAGGACAGCAGGCCGTAGACGAGGGCCGGGACGACCATCACGCCGAGCATCCACTGCCAGGACTCCAGGCCCGCGATCTTTCCGCGCTCCTCGCCGTCGGCCATGTTGAGGATGGCCCAGTTGACGAGCTGGGAGACCGCGATGCCGATCACGATGGCGGCCTGCTGGAAGGAGGCGAGCCTGCCGCGGTAGGCCGGCGGGGCGACCTCGGCGATGTACGCGGGGCCGATGACCGAGGCCATACCGATGGCTATACCGCCGAGCACACGCCAGGCGGCGAGGTCCCAGGCGGCGAAGGGAAGACCGGAGCCGACGGCCGAGACGGCGAACAGCACCGCCGCGATCTGCATGACGCGGATACGGCCGATCCGGTCCGCGATCCGGCCGGCGACGGCCGCGCCGACCGCGCTGCCGAGCAGGGCGCAGGCGGCGACCGTGCCGGTGGCCCCGGAACTCAGGTCGAACCTGTCCTGGATGCCGCCGTTGGCGCCGTTGATGACGGAGCTGTCGTAGCCGAACAGGAATCCGCCCATGGCGGCTGCGGCCGTGATGAAGACGACGTGCCCGAGGTGTTCGGGGTGCGCCGCCTTCGCTCCTGACTGGGGTGCCTGCGCTGTGCTGGTCACGTAGTACTCCTCGGACACCGGCAACGCTGCCGGGTGGGTCAGCACCTCCAAGCCGAGAGACCTGAAGGTAAAAGCAACGTTGCAGACCCTATGCCTTCAGGTTTCGAAGTCAAGAGGCAATAGATGTGACCTTTGAAGCGAGAGATGAAGGAGTTGTGTTCAAGTCTTGAATGGAGTGGGGCGATGTCAGCGCAGGCGCTGGCTGATGACCTTCGACACACCGTCCCCCTGCATGGAGACGCCGTACAGCGCGTCCGCGACCTCCATGGTCCGCTTCTGGTGGGTGATCACGATCAGCTGCGAGGCCTCCTGCAGCTCCTGCATGATGCGGATCAGCCGCTGGAGGTTGGTGTCGTCGAGGGCGGCCTCGACCTCGTCCATGACATAGAACGGGCTGGGCCGCGCCTTGAAGATCGACACCAGCAGCGCCACGGCCGTCAGCGACCGCTCGCCGCCGGAGAGCAGGCTGAGCCGCTTGACCTTCTTGCCCGGCGGACGCGCCTCGACGTCGACGCCGGTGGTGAGCATGTTGTCGGGGTCGGTCAGGATCAGCCGCCCCTCGCCGCCCGGGAAGAGCCGGCTGAAGACGCCCTCGAACTCGCGGGCGGTGTCCCGGTAGGCCTCGGTGAAGACCTGCTCGACGCGCTCGTCGACCTCCTTGACGACCTGGAGCAGATCGGCACGGGTCTTCTTCAGGTCCTCCAGCTGCTCACTGAGGAACTTGTGCCGCTCCTCCAGCGCCGCGAACTCCTCCAGCGCCAACGGATTGACCTTGCCGAGCTGCTGGTACGCCCGCTCGGCCGCCTTCAGCCGCTTCTCCTGCTCGCCGCGCGCGAAGGGCCTGGGCCGGTTGCGCGGATGCTCCGGGTCCTCGGGCAGCTCCTCGCCCTCGGCGGGCGGGGACGGCGGTACGAGCTGGTGGGGGCCGTACTCCTCGACGAGCCCGGCGGGCTCCACGCCGAGTTCCTCCAGCGCCTTGGTCTCCAGCTGCTCGATCCGCATGCGCTTCTCGGCGCCGAGCACCTCACCTCGGTGCACGGAGTCGGTGAGCTTGTCCAGTTCGGCCTTGAGGTCGCGGCCGCGGTTCCGCGCCGCGGTCAGCTCCTGCTCCCGCTGGGCCTTGGCGGCCTCGGCGGCGGCCCGTTCCTCCTGGGCCCGGCCGAGGGACACCTCGACGTGCGCGAGGAGCTGCCGGGCGCCGGATGCGACGGCTTCCGCCACGGCGGCCTCGTGCCGGAGCCTGGCCCGCCGCTGCTCGGCACGCGCGCGAGCCTCACGTTCGGCGCGGGCGGCCCGGTCGAGCGAGTCCGCCCGGCCCGCGAGGCCCTTGACGCGTTCCTCGTGGGTACGGACCTGGAGGCGGGCCTCCATCTCCGTCTGGCGGGCGTTGGCTCCGTCGGCGGCGAGCCGGTCCCGTACGGCGGTGTCGGGCTCCTCCTCGACCGGCATCTCCTCGGCGACGGCGAGCCGCTCGGCGAGCACCTCGACCTCTTCGAGGGCCGTGTCGAGGGCGTCCTGCGCACGGGCCGCCGCCGCGGTGGAGCGCTCGGCCTCACCCGCGGCGCCTCGCGCCTGCCCGGCGAGCCGGCCGAGCTGCTGGGCCACGGTCGACTTCTCGCGGTCGGCGGCTCTGCGCCGCTCTCCGAGTTCCTCGACCAGGGCGGCGGCTTCCCTGCGCCGCTCGCCCGCCTCCTGCTGAGCCGTGGTGAGTTCCTCACACCGAACGGCCAGCTCTTCCAGCTCGGCGGCGGCCTCGTCGACGGACGCCTGCACTTCCAGGAGGCTGGGAGCGCCCGCGGAGCCGCCGTGCGCGAAGTGGGCGCCGAGGAGGTCCCCCTCCGCGGTCACCGCGGTGAGGTGGGGGTGGGCGTAGACGAGGTCTTCGGCGTCCTCGAGGGTTTGTACGACGACGATGTCCCGGAGGAGGCGTCGTACGGCCGGCACGAGCTCGGAAGGAGCGCGGACCAGATCTGCCGCGTGCTGGTGGGCGGCGGGTGCGGGTCCGCCCTGGCTGGCCGCGTCCCCCGGGGAAGCCGCGAATGAACGCGGCCCCGGGCCCCCCTCGACGGGCGTCTCCGGTGACCCGGCGAGCAGCAGCGCCGCCCTTCCGCCGTCCTGCTTGCGCAGCAGGCGGATCGCCTCCGCCGCCGCGGCCGGTGACGTTACGGCGATGGCGTCGGCCGCCGCTCCGAAGGCCGCCGCAAGGGGCACCTCGTAGCCGGGGGTCACCGTCAGGAGTTCCGCCGCCGGGCCCAGCAGTCCCGTCAGCCGGTCCTTCGCGCCCAGCAGCGCGCCCGTGCCGTCCTTGCGGCGCAGCCCCAGGGCCAACGCCTCGTGCCGGGCCTGGGTCGCCGCGCGCTTGCGCTCCGCCGCGGTGGCCGCTTCCCGGGCCGCCGACAGGGACGCCTCCGCCTCGGCCAGCGCCGTCTTCGCCGTCTCGTGCTGCTCGGACAAATCCGCGTCGCCCGCGTCGAGGCCGTCGACCTCGGCCTTGAGGGCCTCGTACTCCTCCTGCGCGGCGACGGCCCGCTCCTGGGCCTCGTCGCGTGCCGAGGCCAGCCGGTCGATCTCCGCCTGGGCCGACGCGGCGCGCGAACGGGCAGCGTTGACCTGGCCGTTCAGCCGCGCGAGCCCCTCGCGGCGGTCGGCGATGGCCCGGGCCACGTCCTTCAGGCGCCGCTCTTCGAGGGCGAGCTCACGTTCCAGTTCCGCGCGGTGGGCGACCGTGTCGTCGAGAGCCCGCTCGGCCGCCTCCAGGGCGGCTTCCAGCTCGGCCTCCTGCTCGCGGATCCGGGCGGCCTCGCGCTCCATGTCCTCGGGGTCGCGGCCGCGCCGCTCCTCGGGGGGCGCGGAATGGGCGCTCTTCACGCGGGCGTCGGCGAGCGAAATCGTGCCGCGGACCCGTTCGGCGAGCTGGGAGAGCTCGTACCAGGTCTGCTGGGCGCGCTGGAGGCGCGGGGTGAGCTGCCGTACCTCGTCCTCCAGGAGCGCCTCGCGCTGGAGCGCCTTCCTCAGCTCCTGCTCGGCGGCTTCCTTGCGCTCTTTCAGGGCGGCTTCGTCGGCGACCTCGGTCCGCAGGGCCTCGCGGAGCCGTACGAGATCGTCGGCGAGGAGGCGGAGGCGGGCGTCGCGGAGGTCCGCCTGGATCACCGCGGCCCGGCGGGCGACGGCGGCCTGGCGGCCGAGGGGCTTGAGCTGGCGCCGTAGTTCGTCCGTCAGGTCCTGTACCCGCGCGAGGTTGGCCTGCATGGCGTCCAGCTTCCGCAGCGCCTTCTCTTTGCGCTTGCGGTGTTTCAGGACGCCGGCGGCCTCCTCGATGAAGGCTCGGCGGCCCATCGGATCGGCGTGCAGGACGGAGTCGAGCTGACCCTGTCCGACGATGACGTGCATCTCGCGGCCGATGCCGGAGTCGCTCAACAGCTCCTGGATGTCCAGCAGACGACAGGTGTCACCGTTGATCTGGTACTCGCTGCCGCCGTTGCGGAACATGATCCGCGTGATGGTGACCTCGGCGTACTCGATGGGCAGCGCCCCGTCGGAGTTGTCGATGGTCAGCGACACCTCGGCGCGGCCGAGCGGCGGGCGCCCGGTGGTGCCGGCGAAGATGACGTCCTCCATCTTGCCGCCGCGCAGTGACTTCGCGCCCTGCTCCCCCATGACCCAGCTGAGCGCGTCCACGACGTTGGACTTGCCCGAGCCGTTCGGTCCGACGACACACGTGATGCCCGGCTCGAACCGGAGTGTGGTCGCCGAGGCGAACGACTTGAACCCGCGGAGGGTCAGGGCCTTGAGGTGCACGCCGCTGGACTCTACCCGCCGGGGGTGTCTCACTCCATGAACCCGCGGTTTCGCCCATGAACGCGCAGGGCACACCAGACGTTAAAGAGTCTGAAAGGATGCGCGGGGGAAAGAAAGAAGGGACGCCGAAGCGTCCCTTGCAACTTCTGACAACTTAGCGGTTGATACGGGCAGCCCAACCGCTGCGTGTGCTGTCGTGGAGCGATGCAGCGATCAGGTGAGCGCAGGCTCCGCCTGGTGTGCGTCGATGCTCTCCATGAGACTGTCGTGAGAAGCGGCAGCCGTCAGCGCGTCGTTCTCCGCCTGGATCCGTACGAGCTCCGATTCCAGGTCTTGTACGCGCTGCTGGAGCCGTCGCATCTCGGCGAGGAGTCGCGGGTCGGAGCCGCCGACGTAACCGAGAAGCGCCTTTGCCATGATGGATGGTCCTCCACAATGAGTGACCGACCGAAGCGGTGTGGGTCGTGAGGGATTCGCACCCACGGTGCTTGGCACTCTTGAGTTCTTGCTGCCGTTCTTACATGCCAAACAGCTAAGGTGCGCGGGGCTTTCAGCGTCTCACCAAAAAGTTTGACGGTCAACACGATCACGCCCCGTATTGACGGGCGTCCCGGGGGCACGCGGCCGAATCGGCGGCGCTGCGACTCCTGCGGGGCCCTGAGGGCGTGGCGATCATCCTTGCGTGCGGAGCCTGCCAGCGCAAGCGTTTCTCGGCAACCACCTGCTCCTTTCTGTTCCGGGCAGGGGCCGGCGACCGTCTCCTCGGCTTCGGCGGCGGCGGGCGGCGCCTTTGATCACCGGATGGCGAAGCCGTCGTAGCCGCCGCGAGGTGTGTCCCAGATCTCGGTGACACCGTCGACGCGTCCGGGCGTGTCGGCACCCTCGAGCCAGTCGAGGAGGCCCTGACAGCCGGGGCGAGGGCCCTCGGCGACCACTTGGACCCGTCCGTCGTCCAAATTGAGAGCAAAACCACTCAGGCCGCCGATCTCGAGTGCCTTGGCACGCGTGAACCAGCGGAAACCCACACCTTGGACACGTCCCCGCACCCAGGCGACCAGCCGAACATCCTCGCTCATGACTGCAACCTAACCGCCCAATGTCCCACTGGGCACTTCCACACCCAGCGCCATGCGGTACCGTCCCGACCCAATGAATCTCATATGAAACTCACGTGATCGAATCTTCACCCGATCGAGCGAGTTTCGGTGATCTTTGGTTGATCGCTAAGGACGAGTCGACCGCACGGACGAGGAAGGCCAGGACATGGGACGCCACCGACGCTCCGCCGCCGGCCGCGCCGCCACGGGCCGCGCCACGGGGGTCAATCACACGGACGGTTCCTCCGCGAGGAGCCACGACCCGCTGCACTCGTACCCGGAGACGGGCCCGGACGGGGCGGTGGGCATCGCCCCCTATCTCCACCAGGACGCCTACGCCGGCGCCTACGGGCAGACCGAGGCCTATCTCTTCTCGCCCGAGGACGACCGGTTCGCCGACACCGCGGTCTTCGCGAGCGAGGGCTTCACACCCGGCGACGGCCCCCGCGGCGAGCGCCCGAACCGCCGCAAGAAGAAGAAGGCCGTCACGCCGGTGCGCACCGGCCTGCTCGGCGTCTCCGCCGCCGTGGCCATCGGCACCGTCGCGGTCGCCACCGGCGTACTGCCCGGCGGTGACAACTACACCCTCGGCGGCGGCAGCGCCGACAAGGTCCAGTCCGCCGACTCCCCGACCAGCACGCCGAGCGAGCAGGGCGGTACCTCCGGCAGCGCCGAGAACCGCGACGACAGCACGCCGGCCAGCCGGGACCAGGAACGGTCCGCCTCTCCGTCGGCCGAGCCGACGAAGACCGCCTCGGCCACGCCGACCAAGGCCCCGTCGAAGGAGCCGGAGGCCACGCCGAGCAAGAAGCCCAAGGCCACGCCGTCGAAGACCGCCACCAAGGAGCCGGCGGCGCCCACCAAGGCTCCGGCGAAGCTCTCGGAGGAGGCCGCCGCCGCTGCCCAGGTGCTCAAGCTCGTCAACGACGAGCGGGCGAAGGTCGGCTGCAGCCCGGTCGCCGCGAACAGCGCGCTGTCCGATCTGGCCCAGGCCTTCAGCGAGGACATGGCCGCGCGGGACTTCTTCGACCACACCGACCCGGACGGCGCGAGCCCCTGGGACCGGGCGGCCACGGCGGGCATCACCAGTCTCGGCGGCGAGAACATCGCCCGCGGCCAGGCCGACGCGGCCGCGGTGATGGACGCCTGGATGAACAGCCCCGGCCACAAGGCCAACATCCTGAACTGCGACTTCAAGACGCTCGGCGTGGGCGTCCACATGGGGTCCGGCGGCCCCTGGTGGACGCAGAACTTCGGCTACTAGGCGCACGTACCCATGAGGGCTCCCATCCGGTGACCGGGTGGGAGCCCTCATGGCTGTTCGGCTACGCGGCGGCGGGGGTCCGGCCCCGCGTGAACGCCAGGGCCGCCTCCGTGACCCGGCGCCCCAGGTGCTCGGCGGTCGCCACGTCCGCCTTGTGGACGGCGTCGGGGCCCTCGTCGACGTTGGTCTGCGCGGCCGCGCCCGCGAAGACGCCGAGCCGGTTGAGGTCGTGCTCGGAGCCCTCGCTGTTGTTCCAGCCCGGGTGCAGGCCGAGGTTGATCCAGTGCATGCCGTGCTGCGCGGCGAGGATCTGGAAGAACTGCAGGGTGTGCAGCTTGTCGCCGCTCTTGGAGCCGGAGTTGGTGAAGCCGGCCGCCAGCTTGTCCTTCCAGTCCTGTCCGAACCAGCGCTTGGAGGTGGCCTCGGCGAAGACGTGGAAGGGGCCGGACGCGGTGCCCATGTAGGTGGGCGAGCCGAACACGATGGCGTCGGAGCGGTCGAGGACCGCCCACTGCTCGTCGGTGATCTCGGCGACGTTGATCAGATGCACCTCGGCCCCCGCATCGGCGGCGCCGGAGCGTACGGCCTCGGCGAGGACGGCGGTATGGCCGTAGCCGGAGTGGTAGGCGATGGAGACAACAGGGGTGGTCACGATGAGCGCTCCCGGAATGTGCAGGTAATGAGCGATGTGGAAATGAAAGCACTAACTTTTGGTTAGTGCAACCCATCGGTTAGCGCTGCGCTGGAGTACGCTGCGGGGATGGACACCACTCAGGAGCGCACGGCGGAGAGGGGCCTGCCGTACAACGTGTTCGCGAAGGCCTGCCCCTCGCGCGGCACGCTGGAGCACGTGACGGGTCGCTGGGGCGCGCTCACGCTCGGTGCCCTGCACGAGCGCTCGCTGCGCTTCAACGAACTGCGCCGGAGGATCGACGGCGTGAGCGAGAAGATGCTGTCCCAGACCCTGCACGCACTGGAGCGCGACGGCCTGGTGCACCGCGACGCGCAGCCCACCAATCCACCGCGCGTGGACTACGAACTGACGCCGCTGGGCCATGACGTGGCCGAACGGCTGCTGGGCCTGATCCAGCTGGTGGAGGGCCGGATGGACGACGTGCTCGCGGCTCGCGCGCGTTACGACGAGACGCGCGGCGGCCTCTGACACTTCGGGCAGAAGTAGCTCGACCGGTTCATCCACGGGCGTCGGCGCATCGGCGTACCGCACCGCTTGCACGGCAGGTCCTCGCGGCCGTACGCGTCCAGGGACCGGTCGAAGTAGCCCGACTCGCCGTTCACGTTCACATACAGACTGTCGAAGCTGGTGCCGCCCACCGCCAGGGCCGCGTTCATCACATCCCGTACGTGGCCGAGGAGTTCGAGGCTGCGCGGGCGGGTGAGGGTCGCCGTCGGGCGGTCGTAGTGCAGGCGGGAGCGCCAAAGGGCCTCGTCCGCGTAGATGTTGCCGACGCCGGAGATCAACGACTGGTCGAGCAGGGCCCGTTTGATGGTCGTGCGCTTGCGGCGCAGGGCCTGATGGAACGCCTCGTCGTCGAACAGCGGGTCGAGGGGGTCGCGGGCGATGTGCGCGATGACGTCGGGCAGTCCGTCCAGGGTGTTGTCGTGCAACGACAGTCCGCCGAAGGTGCGTTGGTCGACGAAGCGGAGTTCCGTTCCGAACGAGTCGGCGAACCGGATCCGGATCCTGAGGTGTTTCTCCGTCGGCGCCTCGTGCGGCTGGACGAGGAGCTGGCCGCTCATGCCGAGGTGGGCCAGGACCGACTGGTTGGTGTCCTCCAGCGGCAGCCACAGGTACTTGCCGCGCCGGCTGGGGACGCCGACGCGGTGCCCCTTCAGCCGGTGCGCGAAGTCGTCGGCGCCGGCGACGTGCCGCCGTACCGCGCGCGGATGCAGCACCTCGGCGTCGGCGACGGCCCGGTGGGCGACCCACCGCTCCAGACCGCGCCGGACGACCTCGACCTCGGGCAACTCGGGCATGGGATCCCCTGTACGAGCCGGTGTACGGCCCGAGCGCCCGCCCCGGGTTCCGGGTACGGGCGCTCGCGCATGTGTCTCTCAGGCGGAGGCGGACGCCTCGTCGGCGTCCGCCTCGGCGGCCTCGACGGCCGCCTTCTTGGCGCGCTCCTCAGCGGCGGCCTTGATGGACCGCCACGCGGATTCCGCGGCCTGTTGCTCCGCCTCCTTCTTGCTGCGGCCGGTGCCGGTGCCGTACGAGACGCCTCCGACGCGGGCGGCAGCAGTGAAGGTCTTCTCGTGGTCGGGACCGGTCTCCGTGACCAGGTACTCGGGCACGCCGAGCCCCTCGGTCGCGGTGAGCTCCTGGAGGCTGGTCTTCCAGTCCAGGCCGGCTCCGAGGTTCGAGGACTTCTCGATCAGGGGGTCGAACAGGCGGTGCACCAGCTCCGCCGCCGAGTCCAGACCCTGGTCGAGATAGACCGCGCCGATCACCGCTTCCAGGGTGTCGGCAAGGATGGACGCCTTGTCCCGGCCGCCCGTGCCCTCTTCACCACGGCCCAGCCGGATGAAGGAACCCAGGTCGAGCCCACGGCCGACCTCCGCCAGCGCACGCGAGTTGACCACCGCGGCCCGCAGCTTGGCCAGCTGGCCTTCGGGCAGGTCGGGGTGGGTGCGGTACAGCGTGTCGGTGACGACGAGACCGAGCACGGAGTCCCCGAGGAACTCAAGGCGCTCGTTCGTCGGCAGACCGCCGTTCTCGTACGCGTACGACCGATGGGTCAGCGCACGCACCAGAAGGGCGGACTCGAGCTTGTACCCGAGCCGCCCTTCCAACAGCGTGTGGGACGAGGCTGTGTTGTCCGCAGCGTTCTTCTTAGGCGTGGACACAGTGCCTCTCACCAGCCGCTCAGACCTCGAGGACCTGGCGCTTGTTGTAGGTGCCGCAAGACGGGCACGCGATGTGCTGCTGCTTGGGCTCGTGGCAGCGCTCGCACGCAACCAGGGTGGGGACCGCAGCCTTCCACTGCGACCGGCGGTGGCGCGTGTTGCTGCGCGACATCTTCCGCTTCGGAACAGCCACGGCTACTTCTCCTGCTTCTCGTCGACGCCCGCTTCGGCGCCGCTCATCTCGTCCTTCTCGCCGTCTTCGAGTGAACCGGCGAGTCCCTGCAGTGCCGCCCAACGGATGTCGACGGCGTCGTGGTGGTGGTCCGGGTCGTCCGCCAGCCGGGCTCCGCACTCGGAGCACAGGCCGGGGCAGTCGTCCTGGCACACCGGCTGCATCGGCAGTGCGAGCACTACCGCGTCACGCAGCACGGGTTCGAGGTCGAACAGGCCGTCCTCGAGAAAGAGCCTGTCCTCGTCGTCCTCAACGTCGTCGTCGGGCTCCGCCTTCGGGCGGCCCCGCTCATCGGCGTCAGGGTACGAGAACATCTCCTGGAAGTCCGCTTCGAGATCAAGCTGAAGCGGCTCCAGACACCTTACGCACTCCCCCTCGGCCTGTGCACGGGCGGTGCCTGTGACAAGCACCCCTTCCATGACCGACTCGAGCCGGAGTTCGAGCTCCACCGGGGCGCCTTCCGGCACTCCGATGACATCCTGCAGACCGAGGTCCTTGGGCGCGTCGATCGTGCGGGTCAGGCGCTGGAGCGCGCCAGGACGCCGCCCCAGCTCGTGTGTGTCGAACACGAGAGGGTTGCGGTGGTCGAGGCGGGCGTTCAGAGCCATTCCTGCTTTCGATCTTCTGAGCTCAGAGGGACGCTGCCCTCGGTGTCGCCGGGCAGCGCTGATCGCGGACGTACGCGCGACCGAAGAGCCAGGATACTGGACCTTTCGCCGACAGCCCAATCCGGCCGTCCCTCACTGGCCGCGACCCTGCTCGTAGGCCCGCAGCTGCTCGGCGCTGATCATGCTGGTGTCGAAAAGGCTGGTCTCGTCGAGGGCGTAGCCCTGCTGGGCCTGCTGGGCCTGCTGGGCCTGCTGGGGAATCTGCTGCGGGTCGTACGCCGGCTGCTGGGCGTCGTAGCCCTGGAAGGGGGCACCTCCCGCCGGAGCGTAGCCGGAGGTGGCGGAGTACGGATCGGCCTGCTGGTAGCCGTACGGGTCCTGCTGGGCGTAGGCAGGCTGCTGGTAGCCGCCGTAGGTGTCGTACGCCGGCTGCTGCGGGGCGTACTCCGGCTGCTCGGGCTGCTGCGGTACGGCAGGGGCGGCGGGGTTCTCGCGCTCGGCGAGGGCGGCCAGGTCGGCGAGGTAGTCGGCGTCGCTGGAGTGCTGGACGGTGCTGAGGTCGTCGGCGAGGGCGCCGAGGTCGTCGCTGGCGATCCGGCCGTGCAGCTTCTGGCGGCCGCGGCCGACCGCCTCCAGGGTCTTGGCCAGGACCGCCTCGAAGGCGCCGAGCTTGACGTCGACGTACTCGTCGGCGGTACGGCGCAGGGTCTCCGGGTCGTGGCTGCGCTCGGGGGCGTCCTCGTCCTCGTAGCCCTGCTCGTCGACGCCCGGTCCGGTGCCGAGGAGTTTCTCGCGGCCCCGGCCGACCGAGCCGAGGGTCTTGGTGAGGACGACCTCGAAGTTGGCGAGCTTGGAGTCGACGTAGTCGTCGGCCTCGGCGCGGATGTCCTCGGCGTCCTTGCGGGCCTCGGCGAGGATCCGGTCGGCCTCGGCCTGGGAGCGGCGGGCGACCTCCGTGTCGGAGATCAGCGAGCCGCGCTCGGCGTGCGCGGTGCGGACGATCCGCTCGGCCTCCTGGCGGGCCTGCTCGACCATCTGCTCACGGTCGCCGATCAGCTCCTGGGCCTGGGCGAGAGAGCCGGGCAGGGCCTGGCGGACCTCGTCGAGCAGCGAGAGCAACTCGGCGCGGTTGACCACGCACGAGGCCGACATCGGCATCGACCGGGCACTGGAGACCGCCGCGACGATCTCGTCGAGCTTCTTCTGCACGTCCACCGTGTGCTCGCCACTCTCTACAGCTGTGTTGGAGACGGACGGGACGACTGTAGCCCCATCAGTCCTTGCGCAGCCGCTCGTTCAGGGCTTCCAGCACGGCCGGCGGCACCAGGTGCGAGACGTCGCCGCCCCAGGTCGCGACCTCCTTGACGAGCGAGGAGGACAGGAAGCTGTAGGTCGGGTTGGTGGGCACGAAGAGGGTCTCGACGCCCGAGAGCCCGTTGTTCATCTGGGCCATCTGCAGCTCGTAGTCGAAGTCGCTGACCGCGCGCAGGCCCTTGACGATCGCGGGGATGTCGCGCTGCTTGCAGAAGTCGACGAGGAGCCCGTGGAAGGCCTCGACCCGGACGTTCCCGTACTCGGCGGTGACGCGGCGGATCAGTTCGAGCCGCTCCTCGACCTCGAACAGGCCCTTCTTCGACTGGTTGATCATCACCGCGACGTACACCTCGTCGTACAGCCTGGAGGCGCGGGCGATGATGTCGAGGTGTCCGTTGGTGATGGGGTCGAACGACCCGGGACAGACGGCACGGCGCACTTGAGGTCCCTCGCTCTCCGGTCCGGTCATCGTGCGTCTTCGCACGTAGAGGCGGCGCGACCGTACCAAAACGTTCCCTCGCCGTAGCGACGGGTCCTGATCGCTTCGAATCCGTCCGGCCAGCGGAACTCCCCACCTCGGGTGCTGCGCTCCACGGTGACGAGCGCGTCGTTCGCGAGCCAGCCCCCCGAGCGGAGTGTGAGGAGAATCTCCCGAAGATCGTCGTCCGTGACGGCGTACGGAGGGTCGAGGAAGACGAGGTCGTACGGCGCCTGCGGGGGCGCTCCCTGGATGACTTGTTCCGCTTTGCCCGCCCTGACCTCGGCGCCGGGGAGGCCGAGGTTCTTGACGTTCTCGCGGACCACGCGGGCGGCTCTCGCGTCCGCCTCCACGAGCAGGGTGTGGCCGGCGCCCCGTGACAGGGCCTCCAGGCCCACGGCGCCCGATCCCGCGTAGAGGTCGAGGACGCGCTCGCCCTCCAGTGGGCCGCCGAGCAGGGACTGCCAGGTGGAGAAGAGGCCCTCGCGCGCGCGGTCAGAGGTGGGGCGGGTGCCGGTGCCTGGCGGTACGGCCAGGCGACGGCCGCCGGCTGCGCCGGCGATGACGCGGGTCATCTTGGGTCCTTGGTCGTGGGCGGCTTCTGTTTCATTGTGGCTGGTCGCGCCCGCGCGGCGGTAGCCGCATACGGGTGCGGCGCCGCGCCCGCGAGGCAGATGTCCGTTCACCCCTTCTCCAGGTACTGCTCCCTCTCCTCGTCCAAGAGGGCGTCCAGGGCCGTGCGCAGGCCCGGCAGGCCCGTCAGCTCCGGATCCGCCGCCACCAGCCTCGCCGCTTCCTCCCTTGCCTCGGCGATGATCTCCTCGTCCTCGATCACCGCCAGCATCCTGAGGCTCGTACGAGCGCCGGACTGGGCCTGGCCCAGGACGTCGCCCTCGCGGCGCTGTTCGAGGTCGATGCGGGAGAGCTCGAAGCCGTCGAGGGTGGCGGCCACGGCGTTCAGGCGCTGGCGGGCGGCGCTCGCCTCGGGCATCTCGGTGACCAGGAGGCAGAGGCCGGGGGCGGAGCCTCGGCCGACGCGGCCGCGCAGCTGGTGGAGCTGGGACACGCCGAAGCGGTCGGCGTCCATGATCACCATGGCGGTGGCGTTGGGGACGTTGACACCGACCTCGATCACGGTCGTCGCGACCAGGACACCGGTCTCGCCCGCGGCGAAGCGGCGCATGACGGCGTCCTTGTCGTCGGGGTGCATCCGTCCGTGCAGGACCTCGACCTTCAGGCCCTGGAGGGGGCCCTTGGCGAGTTGGTCCGCCACCTCGAGGACGGCGAGCGGCGGGCGTTTCTCCGCCTCGTCCTCGGGGGACTTGCGGGCCTTCTTGGGGTCGTCCTCCTCGTCGCCGATGCGAGGGCAGACGACGTACGCCTGATGGCCGTTCTCGACCTCCTCGCGGACCCGCTCCCACGCGCGGGTGAGGAAGTGGGGTTTGTCGGCGGCCGGGACGACATGGCTGGCGATGGGCGAGCGGCCGGCCGGGAGCTGGTCGAGGACCGAGGTCTCCAGGTCGCCGAAGACCGTCATCGCGACCGTGCGCGGGATGGGCGTGGCCGTCATGACCAGCAGGTGCGGGGGCTGCTTGCCCTTGCCGCGCAGGGCGTCACGCTGCTCGACGCCGAAGCGGTGCTGTTCGTCGACGACGACCAGGCCCAGATCGTGGAACTGCACCTTGTCCTCGATCAGCGCGTGGGTGCCGATGACGATGCCGGCCTCGCCGGTGACGAGGTCGAGCAGTGCCTGACGGCGACCGGCGGCGCCCATGGAGCCGGTCAGCAGCACCACCTTGGTGGCCTGCTCCGCGCCGCCGAGCATCCCGCCCTCGGCCAGCTCGCCCATCATCTCCACGATGGAGCGGTGGTGCTGCTGGGCGAGCACTTCGGTGGGCGCGAGCATGGCGGCCTGGCCGCCGGCGTCGACGGTGGCGAGCATGGCGCGCAGGGCCACCATCGTGTTGTGGGTCACCGTGAAGTGATCCGTGACGTAGGCCTGACTGGGGTGGTCGACGCTGATGCACTGGACCGGCTTCCGCCCGACGTACTCCACCGCGCGGATGCCGCGGCGGAAGGTGCTGTCCTCCGGGTGTGGGCCGACGCGTTCGGCTTTGCGGGACAGGCGGAACGGCGGGTAGCCGTCGGGCATCTCCACCGAGACGTCGAAGGCGGCCTGCTGGGGCAGAACGCGCGCCTGACCGCCCAGGGAGCGAACGAGCCAGGCCACGTCGTCCGCCAGCGTCCGCGAGGCCGAGCGCAGGGACACACTCATACCCTTGTGATCCACCGTGCCCTCGGTGTCCATGAGCCCCTGCAGGAGAGCAAGGCGGTTCTTCACCGACGTGTTCTTGAATGCGGCGGGAATGAACTTGTCGTGCGACGCCAGCCCCCAAAGGCCCAGGTCACGCAGGGTATGGATGATCGGATGACGGGGACCGGCCGCCACGGCGTCGCGAAGCTCCTCGTCGACCGCGGAGAACCGCAGGTCGTGCCGGAACGACCCGGCCCCCAACAGGAGCCCGAACAGGTAGGGATCCAGACGGAGCCCTGAGTCGTCACCGAGGTCCACAGGAGTCGCCGCCGGGACGTACCACTTCGACGAGCCGTCGGCCTGGTGGAGGTCGTGTCGGATTTCCCTGGTGGTCAGCACTTCGGGGGACTGACCACGACCCCAGCCACAGCTCGTGCCGACGATCCAGAGGTGTTCGTCATCGCACTCCACCGAGCTCCCGTCGGAGAGCACAATGCGCCACACATCTCGCACACCTTGGGGAAAGATCCCCGCGATCGGAGCGATCTCTCCTGAGGGCACAACCACTTCGTCGCCCACGCCCAGGTCGCCCATCCGCCGGAAACCGCAGGGCGTGAGCACGAGCGAGTCCATCGGCTGGGCCTTGCCCGAACCCACTTCTCCCTGCAGCAGCCGGTGCATCGGGTGTTCGGTCGCCAGGTCGGCGAAGATCTCTCCGGAGACCCGCTGCTGGCCCTCGGTGAGGGTGAAGGGCAGGCGGTCGTCGAAGGCCGCGAGGAGGCCGGCAGGCTTCGGTCGGCGGGCCACCGCGGGGAGTTGGGCGTCGGCGTGGCGGCGGCGGGCCAGGGCCACCTGGAGGACGAAGGCCTCGTCCCACTTGAGGCGGGAGCGGGCGTCCTCGATGTCGGCCTTGGTGTGCGGGCGGTGGATCTTCAGCAGGGCCTCGGGGAGGGGGACCAGGCCGCGGCCCTCCCGCAGGCTCTCGGGCAGCGGGTCCACCGCGTCCTGGGCGGTCGGCAGGACCGTCTGGATCGCCTTGCCGATCTTCCAGGACTCCAGCTTCGCGGTGGCCGGGTAGAGGGGGATGAGGGCGCCGGCCCAGGTCTCGACCGTCTCCTCGCCGTCGCCGCGCAGCAGTTCGTAGGCCGGGTGGGCGAGCTGGAGGCGGCGGTTGAAGACGGAGACCTTGCCCGCGAACATCGCCCGGGTGCCCGGCAGCAGCTCCTTGTGGGGCTTGTGAACGCCGTTGCCGAAGAAGACCAGTTGGAGCCTGCCGCTGCCGTCGGTGATCGTGACTTCCAGGCGCTGGCCCTTGCCGCGCGGGGCCTTGGCGGAGGCGAAGGAGTGCAGCCGGGCGTCGGCGACCTGGGCGACCACGGTGACGTGCTCGTCCATGGGGAGGTCGGCGAGGTGGGTGAGCTGGCCGCGCTCCTCGTATCTGCGCGGGTAGTGGTGCAGGAGGTCGCCGACGGTGTGCAGGCCGAGGTGCTCGGCCATCACCTTCGCGGTGGCGGGGCCGAGCACCGACTTCAGTGGCTGCTGGAGGGGTTCTTGCAGTGCGGGCACGAGATCCATTGCACACCACGGCACTGACAATGCGGTGCCGATCCTGGTCACGGCTCTGCCAAACGTACCGGAATCCCCTGGTCAGGCGGCCGTTTGGGGCCTTAGGATGACGCGCCTCCGGCCATCCCTCGCGGTCACCGCCTCACCGGGACCGCCCGACCCCGCGCCGACGTACGTCCCCCACCGGCGCTGCGACGATGGACTCCCAGACCTCACAGTCATCCCAGCCGTCCCAGGATCCCCAGTCACCTCATACGTTCCAGGTCGACCTTCGCGGTCTGGTGGACCTGCTCTCCCATCACCTCTACTCCAGTCCCAAGGTCTACCTGCGCGAGTTGCTGCAGAACGCCGTGGACGCCATCACCGCCCGGCGGGCCGAGCAGCCGGACGCCCCGGCGCGGGTGCGGCTGTACGCGCAGGGCGGCGGGCTGCGGGTGGAGGACTCCGGCATCGGTCTGACCGAGTCCGACGTGCACAGCCTGCTGGCGACGATCGGCCGCAGCTCCAAGCGGGCGGACGGTCTGCAGGCGGCCCGTTCGGACTTCCTCGGCCAGTTCGGCATCGGCCTGCTGGCCTGTTTCGTGGTCGCCGAGCGGATCCGGGTGGTCAGCCGCAGTGCCCGTACGCCCGACGCGCCGCCAGTGGAGTGGACGGCGGCGGACGACGGTTCGTACACCGTGCGGACGCTGCCGGACGCGGAGCACCCGGAGCCGGGCACCACCGTGCATCTGGTGGCGCGGGCCGGTGCCGCGGAGTGGCTGGAGCGGGAGCGGGTGCTCGCGCTGGCCCGGGACTTCGGCTCGCTGCTGCCGTACGACGTCCGGGTGGGCGAGGAGGAGGTCACCGATCTGCCGGCGCCCTGGGACCGGGCGTACCCCTCCCCCGCCAACCGGCGGGTCGCGCTGGCCCGGCACTGTCACGACCTGTTCGGGTTCACTCCGCTGGACTCGATCGGGCTGAACGTTCCGCTGGCCGGGATCCGCGGGGTGGCGTACGTGCTGCCGTCCGCGGTCAGCCCGGCCCGGCGCGCGGGGCACCGGGTGCACCTGAAGGGCATGCTGCTGACCGAGCGGGCCGAACAGCTCCTGCCGGACTGGGCGTTCTTCGTGCGCTGTGTGCTGGACACGGACAGTCTGCGGCCCACGGCCTCGCGCGAGTCGCTGTACGAGGACGAGACGCTGGCGGCCGTACGGGAAGCGCTCGGGGAAAGGATTCGGTCCTGGCTGACCGGGCTCGCGGCGGGTGATCCGGAACGGCTCGCGGCCTTCCTGTCCGTGCATCACCTGGGCGTGAAGTCCCTCGCGCGGCACGACACGGAGATGCTGCGGACGATGCTGCCGTGGCTGCCGTTCGAGACGACGGACGGGCGGCTGTCCCTGGAGGAGTTCGCGCAGCGGCACCCGGTCGTGCACTTCACGCGCACCGTCGAGGAGTACCGACAGGTGGCGCCGATCGCCTCCGCGCAGGGCGTCGGGGTGATCAACGGCGGTTACACCTACGACAGCGAGCTGGTCGAGGCGCTGCCGTCGGTACGGCCGGGGACGGTCGTCGCCGAGCTGGACGCGGACACCGTGACCGCGCATCTGGACGCGGTCGACCCGGCGGAGGAGCTGGCGCTGTCCGGCTTCCTGGCGGCGGCGCGGGCCAAGCTCGACCCGCTGGGCTGCGATGTCGTCCTGCGGGCCTTCCATCCGCTGTCCGTGCCCGCGCTGCACCTGGACGACCGGGCGGCCCGGCACGAGCAGGCGCGGGCCGACGCCGAGGAGCGGGCGGACGACCTGTGGGCGGGCATTCTCGGCTCGCTGCGCGGCAGCGCCCCCCGCGCGCGGCTGGTGCTCAACCATCTCAACCCGCTGATCCGCAGGATCAGTTCCCTGGGCGACGCGGAGCTGATCGGCACGGCCACCGAGTCGCTGTACGGACAGGCCCTGCTGATGGCGCAGCGGCCGCTCAGGCCCGCGGACTCGGCGCTGCTGAACCGGGCCTTCATCGGCCTTCTGGAGTGGGCCACGAACGGCGAGGAGGGTCGCTGATGACCGGAATCGAGGGGACCGCGGCCTTCGACGCGCTGCGCCTGGCGATGGCGGAGAACGCCGAGCAGCCGGAGGGCCAGGCCCGCAACGCCCGCGCGGAGCACCTGGTCGCCGAGGCGGAGAAGCTGAACATCCCGCTCGCCGTGATCGAGGCGCTCGGGCACCAGCTGACGGTCTACAACTACAGCTCCGAGAAGGACAAGATGTTCGTCCCCTTCGCGCGGCTGTTGCGCATGTGGGACGAGCGGCCCGAGGACTTCGACGAGTACGAGGCGCACTCCCTGCACTGGGTGTTCAAGTGGATGACGTCCGGCATGCTCGACCAGCCGCACGTCCCGCTGGCCTCCATAGAGAAGTGGCTCGGCGAGATGGAGCACCGCTACCGGCTCGCCGGGCACTCCGAACGGGCCGTGCGCAGCAGCGAGTTCAGCGTGGCCGCGCACATCGGGGACGTCGAGCGGGCCGAGCGGGCGTACAGCGCCTGGCTGGCAGCGGACCGGGACTCCATGGCCGACTGCCACGCCTGTGAGCTGCACGGGCAGGGCTGGTGGCAGGCGGAGCGCGGCAGGGACGAGCGGGCGCTGGAGCTGTGGGCGCCGGTCCTGGAGGGCGAGTTCACCTGCGCCCACGAACCGCACACGGCGCTCGCCTCCTCGCTGACGTCCCTGCTGCGCCTCGGCCGCGTGGACGAGGCACGCGCCCACCACTTGCGGGGCTTCCGGCTCGTACGGCCCATGGAGAGCATGCGCGGGGCGTACGCGGACCACGTCGAGTTCTGCGCGCTGACCGGCAACGAGGCGCGCGGCCTGGAGCTGCTGGCGGAGCGGCCCGCGTACTTCACCGACACCGGGCATCCGCGCAGCAGGCTGGAGTTCCTGTCCGTGGTGACGCTGCTCATGGAACGGCTGACGGGTCTCGGACACGGCGGACAGCGGGTGCCGGGGCCGGCGGGCCGGTCCTGGACGGCACGCGAACTGGCCGCCCACGCGCGTGCGGAGGCCCTCGAGCTGGCCGGACGGTTCGACCTGCGCAACGGCACGTCCCACATCAGCGAGTCGGCACGCGCGCGTATGGCGCAGGAACCGCTGGTGGAGCGGCTGCCGCTCGGTGTGCGTTCGACGCGGCCCACAGTGGCTCCCGCCGCTGTTCCGGTGCCGGAGGTTCCGGCGCAGGATGAGTCCGTGGAGGCGGAACTGCCGACCCTGCTGGCCGAGGCCCGGCGGCTGTCGGACACCTTGCAGCCGAACGCCGTGGAGGCCTGGGCGGCGGTGGCGCGGGCCGCCGAGGGCGTCGAGCTGGACGCCCGGGACCGCGCGGAGATCATCGACCACCGGGCGATGGAGCTCGGCCCCGAGGGCGCCGAACTGTTCGAGCGGGCCGCCGAGCTGTACGCCGAGGCGGGCGACCCGGGCGAGGCGCTGGCGGCACACACGCGTGCGGCGTACGTCCGCGCGCTCAGCGGTCGTCTGGAGGAGGCGCTCGCGCAGGTCGCCGAGCCCTACGACCGGGTGCTGGCGCTGTACGCCGAGGAGGGCACGGGGCTGCGGCAGACGGCCGCGGTGCTGATGGGACGCGCGCGGGTGCTGATGCGGCAGGTCCACGAGGCCGACGAGCCGGTGGACCCGGCGGTGGCGGGTGCCGCGGAGGCGGCCGCGCGGGAGGTGCGCGCACTCGTGGAGGGGCGCACCGGGGACGACGTACGGCTGGCGTCGCGGGCCGCCGAGGCGCAGGCGATGCTCGCGGAGCTGGCGGCGCTGTCGGGGGACGTGGAAGCGGCGGCGGGGCTGTTCGCGAGGGCCGCGGCGGGCTTCGTCGGGGCGGGCCTGCCGTGGTTCGCGGTGGAGTACGAGGCCCGGCTGGCCGGGCTCGCGCATCATCTGGGCGACATGGCGGAGGCGGAGCGGGCGCTGCGGGCGGCCCTGGAGCACGGCGGGCCGCATCTGGAGCCGCCGGGCCGGGCACAGCTGCATCTCCAGCTCGCCGAGGTCCTCGGCGGCCGGGGCCGCTCGGAGGAGGCCGCCGAGCACGCCCTGGAGGCGGCGCACTGGGCCGACGAGGCGGGCGAGGGGCCGACGCTGGGCGCCTGGGCGCGGCATCAGCTCGGCGGGTTCCTGCTGCGGCAGGGGCGCTGGGCCGAGGCCGCCGAGGTGCTGGAGTCGGCGCTGCCCGACCTGTCCGCCGAGACGCACGGCGACGGGGCGGTCGTACAGACGCAGTGGTGGCTCGGCGACTGTCTGAGCGAGCTGGGCGAGCACCGGGAGGCGGCCGAACGGCGGCTCCAGGCGGCCGAGATCGCCCGGCACTGGCCCGAGCAGCACGACCACGCCACGCTGGCGCACCTCGCCGCCGAGTCCCTCGGCCAGGCGGGGCTGCACGAGGAGGCGGACCGGGCCTACGCCCGCGCGGGCGACCTGTGGCGGGAGCTGGGCAACGTCCACGGCCTCGTCCGTTCCCTGCGCGCCCGCGCGTGGCTCGCGCTGCGCGTCGAGGACGGCGCGGACGAGGCACGGGAGCTCATGGCGGCCGCGGTCCGGGAGTGCGAGGCGGCGCTGGACGCGGCGCCCGACGAGGAGGCGCGGACCCGGCTCACCGCCGAGCTCGGCCACACCCACCGCCAGTTCGGCGACCTGCTCGCCCGGTCCGCGGCGGAGGACGCCGCCGACGAGTCGATCCGGGCCGCCCTGGACGACGCGCTGGGCCGGATGACCCGGGCGGTAACGGTGTTCGCGGAACTCGGGGAGGACGGCCTGCACGCCCGCACCGGCGCCGAACTGGCAGCGGGCTGGCTCGCCGCTGACCTGGGGCGCCCGGCGGAGGCGGCGGCACGCGCGCGTGCGGTGCTCGCCGCGTACGCGGACGCCGACGAGGACGACCCGGCGGCACGGGAACGCCGCGCGGAGGCGGAACAACTCCTCCAGGCCGAGGAGGACTGAGCGTCGGTTCTTCCAGGGCCGAGGAGGACTGGGCCGACGGCCCAGGCCTTGCTACTCCACCCCGATGAGCAGCAAGGCTCCCTGTCGCCCGCCCCGGTACACGACCGTGTCGACGGCGAGGTAGCTCTCCCGCACCCGGGCTTCGAGGTGCTCGGCGATGCCGTCGGGCGCCTCGTCGCCGAGGACGAGGGTGACCAGCTCGCCGCCGGCCGCGAGCATGCGGTCCAGGACGGTCTCGGCCGTGGCCGCCACCTCCGCGCCGATGACGGCGACGTCGCCGTCGATGAGGCCGAGCACATCGCCGGCCTGGCAGATACCGGCCATGGTCCACGACTGGCGCTCGGCGAGGGCGACCTCGGCGTAGCGGGTCGCACCCGCCGCGGAGGTCATCGCCACCACGTCCTCGTCGAACCGGCGCTCCGGCTCGTGCACGGCGAGCGCGGCGATCCCCTGGACCGCGGACCGGGTGGGGATCAGCGCCACCCGGATGCCCTCGGCGCGGGCCTGCTCGGCGGCGGCCGCCGCGGTGTGGCGCAGCTCCGCGTCGTTGGGCAGCAGCACGACCTCCCGCGCGTGGGCGCGTCGGACGGCTTGGACGAGCTCCCCGCTCGCGGGCGGCTCCCCGGGGCGCGCGAGCACGGTGGTGGCGCCGGCCTCGGTGTAGAGACCGGCCAGGCCGGGGCCGGGGACGACGGCCACGACAGCGCGCTGGGCCCGCTCCCTGGGCGTCCGCTCACCGCCGGTGGTGTGCACGTCGCCCGCGGCGAAGTGCGTGATCCGGATCCGGTACGGCCGGCCGGCCTCCACGCCCGCCTCGACGGCGGCGCCGGCGTCGTCGACGTGCACATGGACGTTCCACAGCCCGTCGCCGCCGACGACGACCAGGGAGTCCCCGAGGGCGTCGAGCCGCTCGCGGAGCCGGGTGACGGCCGCGTCCTCGGCCTCCAGCAGGTAGATCACCTCGAAGGCCGGGCCGCCCTCGTCCGGCGGCACGGGCGCGCACTCGGCGGGACTGTCGGGCGCCACGCGCGCGTGGGTCGAGGTGACGGCGGGCCTCTCCCCCGTGAGCGTCTCCACCAGCGCCGCGAGCACGGTGACGAGCCCCCGCCCCCCGGCGTCCACCACCCCCGCGCGCTCCAGCACCGCCAGCTGGTGCGGGGTCGCGGCCAGAGCGGCGCGCGCCCCTTCGTAGGCGGCCCGCGCGACGGTCCCGCAGTCCCCCTCGGCACCGCCCGCCGCGTCGGCGGCGGCCGAGGCGACGGTGAGCACCGTGCCCTCGACGGGGTGGGCCACGGCCTGACGGGCGGAGTCGGCGGCCTGCCGCAGGGCCAGCCGGAGGTCTCCCGCCTCGGTGTGAGCCGTGTCACCGTCGGCGGCCAGCACCTGGGCCATGCCGCGCAGCAGCTGCGCCAGGATCGTCCCGGAGTTCCCGCGCGCCCCTATGAGCGCGCCGTGCGCCATCGCGCGGACGGCGTCGGTCAGGGACGGTGTGCCGCCCCCGGTGCTCGCCTCGTGCCCGATGAACACCGCGTCCACGGCCGCCGCCGCCGATTCCACCGTCAGATAGAGGTTCGTGCCGGTGTCCCCGTCGGCCACGGGGTAGACGTTGATCGCGTCGATCTCCTCGCGCGCGCGGCCGAGCGCCTCCAACGCGAGGCCGCACCAGGTGCGTACCGCGAGAGCATCGAAGAATGTCTGCGGCACCTGCGCCACCTGCGCCTCCTTGAGCTGCTGGACGTGGACGCAGCGTAGACCCAGGGACCGGGGCCGCCGGAAGAGGGCCGGGAGCGGGGCCCTGAGCAGGCATGGTAGTTTCGTTCTACTGGCGCAGTCGTTGTATGCTGCTCCGGTTGCCCGATCCAGATCGGGCCATTCCCCTGGCAACGCCACTCAGATCTCTGATCCTGCGATCTCGATCCCGGCCTGCCGGGATCAACCGTAAGTGCATCTGAAGTCTTTGGAGTGACCCGTGGCTGCCAACTGCGACGTCTGCGGCAAGGGGCCGGGCTTCGGCAACAACATCTCGCACTCGCACCGCCGTACGTCCCGTCGCTGGAACCCCAACATCCAGCGCGTCCGTACCGTGGTCGGCGGGACGCCGAAGCGCGTGAACGCTTGCACCTCGTGCATCAAGGCCGGCAAGGTCTCGCGCTGACGCACAGCTAAGCGCGCGGCCACTGCTGGTTCGCTGCACTGAGCCGGTCCACCTTCGAGTGGACCGGCTTTTTGCATGCCTTCACGCAGGTCTCAGCGCGCTCTCAGCGCCCAGGCGTGATCCACGGGCCCGATCCCGCCGCCGAGCGCGAACCCGGCCGCGATGGCCCCCGTGACGTATTCCTTGGCCGCCGTGACGGCCTCCGGCACCGACCGCCCCTTCGCCAGTTCCGAGGCGATGGCGGACGCCAGCGTGCAGCCCGTCCCGTGCGTGTGCCGGTTGTCGTGCCGCGGTGCGCGCAGCCAGTGCTCCTCGGAGCCGTCCGTGAGCAGATCCACCGCGTCCCCCGCGAGATGGCCGCCCTTGATCACGACCCACCGTGGCCCGTACCCCAGCATCGCTGCCGCGGCCCGGCGCAGATCGTGCTCCGACTCGACACGCACCCCTGTGAGTTGGGCCACCTCGTCGAGGTTGGGGGTCGCGACGGTGGCCACCGGCAGCAGCTTGGTGCGCACGGAGTCCAGCGCCGAGGCGGCCAGCAGCGAGTCGCCGTGCTTGGACACGCCCACCGGGTCGACGACGGCGGGCGCGTCGGTGCCGCTGATCAACTCGGCCACCGCCTCGACGAGTTCCGCGGAGGCCAGCATGCCGGTCTTCACGGCCTGGACGCCGATGTCGTCGACGACACTGCGGTACTGGGCCCGCACCGCCTCCACCGGCAGCGGCCACGCGCCCTGCACGCCCAGCGAGTTCTGCGCGGTGACCGCGGTGATCACGCTCATGCCGTGCACCCCGAGCGCCAGCATCGTCTTCAGGTCGGCCTGGATGCCGGCCCCGCCCCCGGAGTCGGAGCCCGCGACCGTGAGAACCCTCGGCGGCGCGCTCACGACTCGATGTCCCCGCCGAAGTGGTCCCAGCCGCCCTTGCTCGTCCACGGCGCCCCGTCGACCGTCACCTGGGGCAGCGCGGAGGGATTGAGGACCTCGCCGATCACCTTCCAGCGCGCGGGGAGCTTCACGTCCGGCGGGAAGGTCGCCACGATCGCGTGGTCCTCGCCGCCGGTGAGCACCCACTGCATCGGGTCGACGCCGACGGCCTGCCCGATGTCGTTCATCTGGGACGGGATGTCGATCGCGCCGGAGCGGATGTCGATCCGGACCTTGCTGGCCTCCGCGATGTGCCCGAGGTCGGCGATCAGTCCGTCGCTCACGTCGCACATGGCCGTCGCCCCGAGCCCGGCCGCCGCGGGACCCGCGTGATACGGCGGCTCCGGGCGCCGGTGCGCCTCCACGAAGGCGCGCGGCGAGCGGAAACCGCGGGACAGCACGGCGTACCCGGCCGCGGACCAGCCCAGCCAGCCGGTCACCGCGACGAGGTCGCCGGGCTGGGCGCCGGCCCGGGTGACGGGCTCCTGGTTGCGCAGATCGCCGAGCGCGGTGATCGACACCATGATCGAGTCGCCTCGTACGACATCGCCGCCGACCACGGAGGCGCCGGCCACCTGGCACTCGTCGCGCAGACCGTCCATCAGCTCGGTCGCCCAGGTCACGGGGAGGTCGGCGGGCACGACGAGACCGAGCAGCAGGGCGGTCGGCACGGCGCCCATGGCCGCGATGTCCGCGAGGTTCTGCGCGGCGGCCTTGCGGCCGACGTCGTAGGCGGTGGACCAGTCACGGCGGAAGTGCCGGCCCTCCAGCAGGATGTCGGTGCTCGCCACGACCCTGCGGTCGGGCGCGGCCACCACCGCGGCGTCGTCGCCGGGGCCGACCCGGACCGCCGGGGTGGTGGTGAGACGGGAGGTGAGCTCCCTGATGAGCCCGAACTCCCCCAGCTCACCAACAGTGCCCTTCATTGCCCTTACGCCCCTTCTGTCCCTGTCCGTGCCCGGTCGCGTGTCTCTACTGTCCTCGATACGGTCGAGGAGACCGTCAACCACTGTCGTGCCTGCACCCCGGCGCGGGACCCCCGGCCCCCGCGGGTCTCCCCGCGACGAGCGACGACGCGATACCGTGGCGTTCCTTTTCCCCACATGATCCTCGTGGCCGCCCTGGAGGTTCCGTGGTACAGGCGTACATCCTGATCCAGACGGAGGTCGGCAAGGCGTCGACCGTCGCCGAGACGATCAGCAAGATCCCTGGAGTCATCCAGGCCGAGGACGTGACAGGACCGTATGACGTCATCGTGCGCGCGCAGGCCGACACCGTCGACGACCTTGGCCGCATGGTGGTCGCCAAAGTCCAGCAAGTGGACGGCATCACGCGCACCCTGACCTGCCCGGTCGTCCATCTCTAGCCCCCGTTTACCCTTGGCCGGTGAACTCTTCGCGTCACCGGCTCATCGGTCTGCCCGCGCTCGTGCTGTCGATCACCGTCGCGGGCTGCTCCTCAGCAGACGACGGCACGTCGGCGGCGGTTCCCTCGCCGGGGGCCGGGGCCACCGAGTTGTGTCAGAACCTGGACAAGGCGCTGCCTGCGAAGGTGGCCGGCAAGAGCCGCCAGGATCCCGAACCCGCGTCCGCGTTGACCGCGGGCTGGGGAAACCCGGAGATCATACTGCGCTGCGGTGTGCCGCAGCCGCCGAAGATGATCGATCCGAAGGTGGCCGAGGGGCGGGACGCCGACGCGGTGGCCGGTGGTGTGAACGGCGTCGACTGGCTGATGGAGCGGCAGGAGGGCGGGGCGTACCGCTTCACCTGCGCCAATCGCCAGGCCTACGTCGAGGTGAGGGTGCCGGAGGGGGTGGACAGCTCGGCGGCGCTGATCGATCTGGCGTCGGCCGTGAAGAAGGCGATCCCCGAAGGAATCGCCTCCTGAGACTGCCGGAACCGGCTCAGCGCAGGCCGGTCGAGCGGCGCAGCGCCGCCTGGATCAGCCGGTCCACCAGTTCCGGATAGCCGATCCCGCTCGCCTGCCACATCTGCGGGTACATCGAGATCGGCGTGAAGCCCGGCATCGTGTTGATCTCGTTGATCACGAACTCCCCGTCCTCCGTGAGGAAGAAGTCCGCGCGGACCAGGCCCTCGCAGGAGGCGGCCTCGAAGGCGTCCACGGCGAGGCGCTGGACCTCGGCAGTCTCCTCCGGCGTCAGCGGCGCCGGCACGATGCCCGGGGTCGAGTCGATGTACTTGGCCTCGAAGTCGTAGTACGCGTGCGCCTGCGGCGGCGGGATCTCCGCGGGCACCGACGCCCGCGGGCCGTCCTCGAACTCCAGCACCCCGCACTCGATCTCACGGCCGCGCAGGGCCGCCTCGACGAGGATCTTCGGGTCGTGCCGCTGGGCCTCGGCGATGGCGTCGTCCAGGCCGGACAGCTCGTCGACCTTGGTGATCCCGATCGACGAACCCGCGCGCGCGGGCTTCACGAAGAGCGGCCAGCCGTGCTCCCCGGCGAAATCGACGATCTTCTTGCGGGCGGCCGACTCGTCCTGCTCCCACTCGCGCGGCCGGATCACCACGTAGGGACCGACCTTGAGCCCGAAGGAGGTGAACACCCGCTTCATGTACTCCTTGTCCTGGCCGACGGCCGAGGCGAGCACGCCCGAGCCCACGTACGGGACGCCGGAGAGCTCCAGAAGGCCCTGCAAGGTGCCGTCCTCGCCGTAGGGGCCGTGCAGGACGGGGAAGACGACGTCGACCTCGCCGAGGGCCTTGGGCACCGAACCCGGCTCGCTGTAGACGACTTCGCGGTTCTGCGGGTCGACGGAGAGCACCACCCCGCCGTCGCTCGACTCGGCGAGCTCCGCGACGTTGGGCGTACGGCGCTCGGTGATCGCCATCCGCTCCGGTTCGTCGGCGGTGAGCGCCCAGCGGCCGTCCTGGGTGATGCCGATCGGCAGGACGTCGTACTTCGTCCGGTCGACGGCCTTGAGGACGGCTCCGGCGGTGACCACGGAGATCCCGTGCTCGGAGCTGCGGCCGCCGAACACGACGGCCACACGCGGCTTGCGAGGCGGCTGCTGAGGGCTCTGGGGGAGGTTCTCGGTGCTCATATCGCGTTGAGAGTACCCGTTGGTACTGGCCTGATACAGCGCCGTGGACCTGGCGTCGCTCAGCGTCGTTCCGGCTTCGCGCTGCGCGACATCAGCTCCTTCACCGCGACCACCGGGGGCTTGCCCTCGTGCACGATGGCCACGACCGTCTCGGTGATCGGCATGTCGACGCCGTGCCGGCGGGCCAGATCCAGCACGCTCTCACAGGACTTGACGCCCTCGGCGGTCTGCTTGGTGACCGCGATGGTCTCCTGCAGGGTCATGCCCTTGCCGAGATTGGTGCCGAAGGTGTGGTTGCGGGACAGCGGCGAGGAGCACGTGGCCACCAGGTCGCCCAGGCCCGCGAGTCCGGAGAAGGTCAGCGGGTCGGCGCCCAGCACGACACCGAGCCGCGCGGTCTCCGCGAGGCCACGGGTGATGAGCGAGCCCTTCGCGTTGTCCCCGAGCCCCATGCCGTCCGCGATGCCCACGGCGAGCCCGATGACGTTCTTCACGGCTCCGCCCAGTTCGCAACCGACCACGTCCGTCTCGGTGTACGGCCTGAAGTACGGCGTGTGGCAGGCCGCCTGGAGCCGCCGGGCCACGGACTCGTCGGTGCACGCCACCACGGCGGCGGCCGGCATCCGGGCGGCGATCTCGCGGGCGAGGTTGGGTCCGGTGACCACGGCGACCCGGTTCGGGCCGACCTTCGCGACGTCCTCGACGACCTCGCTCATCCGCATCGCGGAACCGAGTTCGACGCCCTTCATCAGCGAGACGAGGACGGTGTCCGGGGCGAGCAGCGGTCGCCACTCGGCGAGGTTGCCGCGCAGCGTCTGCGAGGGGATCGCGAGGACGGTGAAGTCGGCGCCGTGCGCGGCCTCGGCGGCGTCGGTGGTGGCGCGCAGGTTCTCCGGGAGTTCGACGCCGGGGAGGTAGTCGGGGTTCGTACGCGTGGAGTTGACCGCTTCGGCGAGTTCGGGGCGCCGCCCCCACAGGGTGACCTCGCACCCCGCGTCGGCGAGCACCATGCCGAAGGCGGTACCCCATGATCCGGTGCCGAAGACGGCCGCCTTGACGGGCTTGGTCACTTGGCGCTCTCCTCTTCGTGCCCTGTCTGCGCCTGGCTGCGACGGCGCTGCTCGATCCGCTCCTGACGGGGGTCGTAGGGCGTGACGGGCGCCTTCTCCCCGCGCAGTTCCTCCAGGTGGCGGGTGATGGCCGCCATGATGACCTCGGTCGCCTCCTTCAGCAGGTCCGGGGTCATCTCCTTGTCGTAGAAGCGCGACAGGTCCACGGCCGGGCCCGCGAGGACGTGGGAGGTCTTGCGGGGAAGGACGTTGAGCTTCTTCGCGTAGGGCGGCAGCAGTTCGTTGGCGCCCCACTGCGCGACCGGGATCACCGGGCACTTGGTCTGCAGGGCCACGCGCGCGGCACCGGTCTTGCCGGTCATGGGCCACTGGGCGGGGTCCCGGGTGATGGTGCCCTCGGGATAGAAGGCGACGCATTCGCCGCGCTCCACCGCCTCGATCGCGGCCCGGAAGGCGCTCAGCGCGTCCGTGGTCTCGCGGTAGACGGGGATCTGCCCGGTGCCGCGCATGAAGGCACCGACGAATCCCTTCTTGAAAAGTCCGCTCTTCGCGAGGAATCGCGGAACGCGGCCGGTGTTGTACTGAAAGTGCGCGTAGGCGAAGGGATCGATGTGCGAATTGTGGTTCACCACGGTGATAAATCCGCCGCGGGCCGGAATGTGCTCCATTCCGCGCCAGTCCCGCTTGATCAGTACCACCAGCGGTGGTTTGGCGATCACCGCTGCCAAGCGATACCAGAAGCCGATTCTGCGGCGGGGCACGCGGACACCTTCCTCTAGGGCCTGGGGGCCGCACAAGTGTCGCCCCGGACCGACCGTCTGTCGAGAACACCGTACGCCCCAGACCCCGGACCGCCAGATGGCCCATGTGAAAGCCGGGTGACAATGGCCGCGACAAGAGAGGTACGAACACTCGTGCAGTGGACCTTGGTCATCCCTCTGAAGCCTCTGGCGCGGGCCAAGAGCAGGCTCGCGGGCACCGCGGCCGACGGCCTGCGCCCTGCCCTCGCGCTGGCCTTCGCGCAGGACACTGTGGCGGCCGCGCTGGCCAGCGCCGCGGTACGCGATGTGGCAGTGGTCACGGACGACGCCCTGGCCGGCCGGGAGCTCGCGGCACTGGGCGCGCGCATCGTCCCCGACGCCCCCCTGGCGGGCCTGAACGCAGCCCTGGCGCACGGGGAGGCGGTCGTACGCGCCCACCGCCCGGATTGCGCCGTGGCGGCTCTGAACGCGGACCTTCCGGCGCTGCGGTCCATGGAATTGACTCGGGTCCTGGACTCGGCCGCGGAATTCCCGCGCGCATTCCTCCCGGACGCGGCGGCAATCGGCACGACTCTGCTGACCGCGACGCCGGGAAGGAAATTGCTCCCGGCATTCGGCTCCGATTCCCGGGCCCGCCATCACGCGTCGGGAGCGGTGGAACTCCGGCTTGCCGAGGTCGATTCGGTACGACAGGACGTGGACACCGGCGACGACCTGCGCGCGGCGCTGGCCCTCGGGGTGGGCCCCCGTACGGCGGCGGTGTCGGCCCGGCTGTCGACCGACAACGGATCCCGGCACGACCTGCGCGGCGTACGCTGACCGCTATGCAGGCAACCGCATACACGTACGACCCCGAAACCCGCAGCGGCCAGGTCCTCCTGGACGACGGGACCCCCGTCCCCTTCGACGCCGCGGCGTTCGACGCGGGCGCGCTTCGGCTGCTGCGCCCCGGACAGCGCGTGCGCATCGAGACCGAGGGACCGAAGGACAGGCTCCGCATCACCCTGGTCACGCTGCAGACCCTGTAGGACGCCCGGACACGCCGCGGGCCGGACTCCCCAGGGAGTCCGGCCCGGCGCGTGAGTACCCGTGCGCCCCTACCTCTTGCGGGCGGTGGTCTTCTTGGCGGTGGTCTTGCGGGCCGTCGACTTCTTGGCCGGGGCCTTCTTGGCGGTCGCCTTCTTCGCGGGGGCCTTCTTCGCCGTGGCCTTCTTGGCCGTGGTGGCCTTCGTCGCCGTGGTCTTCTTCGCGGCCGCCGTGGTCTTCTTGGCGGTCGTCTTCTTCGCCGTGGTCTTCTTCGCCGCGGCCGTGGTCTTCTTGGCCGTCGCCTTCTTGGCCGTGGTGGCCTTCTTGGCGGTGGTCTTCTTCGCGGCGGCCTTCTTGACCGTGGCCGCGGCACCACCGGTCAGGCTGCCCTTGGGGGCCTTCTTGACGGCGACCTCGCCGCCCCGCGGAAGCTTCTTCGTGCCGCTGACCAGGTCCTTGAAGCCCTGACCGGCGCGGAAGCGCGGAACGGAGGTCTTCTTGACCCGAACCCGCTCGCCCGTCTGGGGGTTGCGGGCGTAACGGGCCGGACGGTCGACCTTCTCGAACGAACCGAAGCCGGTGACCGAGACCCGGTCGCCCGCGACGGTCGCGCGGACGATGGCGTCCAGGACCGCGTCGACCGCGTCGGCGGCCTGCTGGCGGCCGCCCAGCTTGTCGGCAATCGCTTCTACGAGCTGCGCCTTGTTCACGTCTTCCCCTTCGGAGACATCGCCAGAACGAAAGTGTTCAAGCTTTTTCGCACGTTAGGCAGATATATACCGCAAATCAAACACGAAACGGGCTTATCACCCTTGTGCCGCAACGAACTCGACTGTCTCTGGAGCCCTTCAGCGTTCCTCGTCAGGGAATCGATCGGAGAATCGACCCGCGTCGAGGTCCGCGTTGAACGCCTCCAGACGCCTTGCCGCATCGGCGAGATCGTGCTTGGCCGCGGCCGTAATGACCAGCAGCTTCCGGGTCAGCGCCATCCGTACGCCCTCCGGGACTTGCAGTGCGCGCACTCTTGTGTGCGCTTCCTTGAGTTGGTCCGCGACCGCCGCATAGAGCTCGAGTTGGCCGTCGTGTTCCATGCACAGATTGTGCCATCTGGGGCGAGTTGTCGCCTGCTCAGGGTGCAACTGCCGCCTCAAACGGCCGTCCGGGCACCGGCGGGAGCCGTGGACACGAGAACCGGCTACCCCGACAACAGCCGTCCTAACGTGGGAAGTTGAGGTCACCGACCGAGGCCCGCGGGGGCCGTTCGGGTGCAGAAACGGCTGTACCCCCGATCGGGCTGATCGGGGGTACAGCGGGGGTGTTGGGGTGGCCGAAACTCGACCTGTTCAGTTGCTCCGGGGGGCTCCCGGGGTCACGCCTGGAGCGTCTGCGGCTTGTACGACGGCCGCTTGGCCTCGTAGGCGGCGATGTCGGCCTCGTTCTGGAGGGTGATGGAGATGTCGTCCAGGCCGTTCAGCAGCCGCCAGCGGGAGTTCTCGTCCAGCTCGAAGGAGGCGGTGACGCCCTCGGCGCGGACCTCGCGGTTCTCCAGGTCGACGGTGATCTCGGCCTCGGGGTTCTTCTCGGTGACCTCCCACAGCGCGTCCACGATCTTCTGCTCCAGAACCACCGTGAGCAGGCCGTTCTTCAGCGAGTTGCCGCGGAAGATGTCGGCGAAGCGGGAGGAGATCACGGCCTTGAAACCGTAGTTCTGCAGCGCCCAGACGGCGTGCTCACGGGAGGACCCGGTGCCGAAGTCGGGACCGGCGACCAGGACCGTGGCGCCCTGCCGCTCGGGCTGGTTGAGGATGAAGGTCTCGTCCTTGCGCCAGGCCTCGAACAGACCGTCCTCGAAGCCGTCCCGGGTCACCTTCTTGAGCCAGTGAGCAGGGATGATCTGGTCGGTGTCGACGTTGGAGCGGCGCAGCGGGACGGCCCGGCCGGTGTGCGTGGTGAATGCTTCCATGACTTCTCAGACTCCAGCGGGCGTACGGGTCTCGGCGTCGGACAGGTCGGCCGGGGAGGCCAGGTGGCCCAGCACGGCGGTCGCGGCCGCGACCTGCGGCGACACCAGGTGCGTACGGCCGCCCTTGCCCTGCCTGCCCTCGAAGTTGCGGTTGGAGGTGGACGCGGAGCGCTCACCGGGGGCCAGCTGGTCGGGGTTCATGCCCAGGCACATCGAGCAGCCCGCGTGCCGCCACTCGGCGCCGGCCTCCTTGAAGACCACGTCCAGACCCTCGGAGACGGCCTGCAGACCGACCCGGGCGGAGCCGGGGACGACCAGCATCCGTACCCCGTCGGCGACTTTGCGGCCCTTGAGGAGCTCGGCGGCGTTGCGCAGGTCCTCGATGCGGCCGTTGGTGCAGGAGCCTACGAAGACGGTGTCCACCTTGATGGAGCGCAGCGGCTGACCGGCCTCCAACCCCATGTATTCCAGGGCCTTTTCGGCGGCGAGGCGCTCCGAAGCGTCTTCGTACGAAGCCGGGTCGGGGACGGACGCCGAAAGCGGCGCGCCCTGGCCGGGGTTGGTGCCCCAGGTGACGAACGGCGACAGTTCGGCGGCCTCGATGACGACCTCGGCGTCGAACTCGGCGTCCTCGTCGGTCTTCAGCGTCTTCCAGTACGCGACGGCCGCGTCCCAGTCCTCGCCCTTGGGGGCGTGCGGACGGCCCTCGAGGTAGTCGAAGGTGGTCTGGTCGGGGGCGATCATGCCCGCGCGGGCGCCGGCCTCGATCGACATGTTGCAGATGGTCATCCGGGCCTCCATCGAGAGTTTCTCGATGGCCGAGCCGCGGTACTCCAGGACGTAGCCCTGGCCGCCACCGGTGCCGATCTTCGCGATGATCGCCAGGATCAGGTCCTTGGCGGTGACGCCGTCGGGCAGCTCGCCGTTGACCGTGATCGCCATGGTCTTCGGGCGGACCAGGGGCAGCGTCTGGGTGGCCAGCACGTGCTCGACCTGAGAGGTGCCGATGCCGAAGGCCAGACCGCCGAAGGCGCCGTGGGTGGAGGTGTGGGAGTCACCGCAGACGACGGTCATGCCCGGCTGGGTCAGGCCCAGCTGCGGGCCGACGACGTGCACGACGCCCTGCTCCACGTCGCCCAGCGGGTGCAGGCGCACCCCGAACTCGGCGGCGTTCTTGCGCAGCGTCTCCAGCTGGACCCGGGAGACCGGGTCGGCGATGGGCTTGTCGATGTCGAGGGTGGGGGTGTTGTGGTCCTCGGTGGCGATGGTCAGGTCGAGCCGGCGCACCTGGCGACCGCTCTTACGGAGGCCGTCGAAGGCCTGCGGGCTGGTCACCTCGTGCAGCAGGTGCAGATCGATGAAGAGGAGGTCGGGCTCGCCCTCGGCGCGCCGGACGACGTGGTCGTCCCAGACCTTCTCCGCGAGTGTCCTACCCATCGCTTTCCCTCCGGCCGGCATACGGTCCACCGGCCCAACTAGAGATCTTGAGGAAGCAGCGCCCGCCGCCCCTGTTCGGGCGTCCGCCACCGGGCCCGTTTGTCTGCGGGCCGCTTTGCCTTCGTGACATCCAGAGTGGCGCGTTCCACGGAAAATTGAACTTGCGTTTCACAGAGTGAGACGCGAGTATCGTTTCATGGACAACAGTAGCGGCGTCGGCGTTCTGGACAAGGCAGCCCTTGTCCTGAGCGCCCTGGAGTCCGGTCCGGCCACCCTCGCGGGTCTGGTGGCGGCGACCGGGTTGGCACGACCCACGGCCCACCGGCTGGCCGTGGCCCTGGAACACCACCGCATGGTGGCGCGCGACATGCAGGGGCGGTTCATTCTCGGCCCGCGCCTCGCGGAGCTGGCCGCGGCCGCCGGTGAGGACCGCCTCCTCGCCACGGCGGGCCCGGTCCTCACCCACCTCCGTGACGTCACGGGCGAGAGCGCGCAGCTCTACCGCCGCCAGGGCGACATGCGCATCTGCGTCGCCGCGGCGGAGCGCCTGTCCGGACTTCGGGACACCGTCCCGGTCGGCTCGACGCTCACGATGAAGGCGGGCTCCTCCGCCCAGATTCTCATGGCCTGGGAGGAGCCCGAGCGGCTGCACCGCGGCCTGCAGGGCGCCCGCTTCACGGCGACGGCCCTGTCGGGCGTACGACGCCGCGGCTGGGCCCAGTCGATCGGCGAGCGCGAGCCGGGCGTCGCGTCCGTCTCCGCGCCCGTGCGCGGCCCCTCCAACCGCGTGGTGGCCGCCGTCTCGGTCTCCGGCCCCATCGAGCGCCTGACGCGCCACCCGGGCCGGATGCACGCCCAGGCGGTCATCGACGCCGCCGCGCGCCTCTCCGAGGCCCTGCGCCGCACGGGCTGACCCCCGGGGCACGCCGAGGAGGGCCCGCCCCAACGCCGCGGCAGGCCCTCCTCGCTCCCCCGACTCCCCCGTTCACCTGGCTTCTTCGGCTACCGCCGCCTTCGAGCGGTAGGCGAACCGGTCCTTCGCGGAGCGCCCTCGCCGCTCCAGTGGCACCTGACCGTGCGCGGCCGCGAGTCCGAAGGCCGGCATGTCGAAGTAGATCGACTCGTACGAGCCCTCGGGCACGACGTACGCCTCGTGCCACAGCCCCACGTGCTGCCGGGCCTTCCCCGCCTTCTCCCTGCGGTTCAGAGCAGCCCAGGCCTTGCGGTGGAACATCTCCGGAGAGTGCGCGTAGGCGTAGAGCTTCTCCTTGGACTCCCAGTACTGCACGACGTAGTACGTCCGCGGCGAGGCCGTGAGCAGTACATGGCCGAGCAGTCCGCGCTCCGGGTCCTTCGCCAGTTCACGCAGCATGCGCGGCATGCCGAGCGCGACCGGCAGCCAGTGGCGCACCGCCCAGAAGGTGTTGATGCGCATCCCGATCAGCAGGACGACCACATCCCCCTCGGCGGACGCGGTGGTCCGGCCCGGCACCGGCTTGGCGAACATGACGGCCCCCTGGTTCCCCGATCGGATAGCGGCACTATCCTTTTAGGTGGTGCTTGGATAGTGGCACTTCCCAAGGAGAGGCGCAAGAGATGAGGCTGGCCGAACTCAGCGAGCGCAGCGGTGTGTCCACCGCGACGATCAAGTACTACCTGCGCGAAGGGCTGTTGGCGCCCGGCCACCAGATCAACGCGACGACCGCGGAGTACGACGAGGAGCACCTGCGCCGGCTGCGGCTGGTCCGCGCGATGATCCAGGTCGGCAAGGTGCCGGTGGCCACGATCAGGGAGGTGCTGGGGCATGTCGACGACGACTCGCTGCCCCGCGCGATCCGCCTGGGCTCGGCGGTCTGGGCGCTGCCGCAGGTGCCGGAGCCGGACGCGGAGGACGAGTTCGTCCAGGGCGCCAAGGCCGCGATGGAGGAGTTGCTGACCTCGTTGGGGTGGTCGCACGCGCAGGACATGACGACCGTCTCCCCCTCGTTCCGCTCCCTGGTGGTGGCGGCGGCCGCGCTGCGTCGCCTCGGCTACGACTGGAGTCCCGAAACCCTTGTTCCCTACGCCCGGTTGATGCACCAGGTGGCCGAGCTGGACATGGACTTCATGGAGTCGCACGTGTCGGAGGCGGAGAAGGCCGAGGTCGCTGTGCTGGGCGTGGTGCTCGTGGAGCCGATGCTCCAGGCACTGCACCGGCTGGCCCAGGAGGAGGAGACGGCACGGCGTTACGGCCTCGGGTAACGCCGAAGGCCCCCCACCTAAGTGGAGGGCCTTCGCCTTGTGGTACCCCCGACCGGATTCGAACCGGCGCTACCGCCTTGAGAGGGCGGCGTGCTAGGCCGCTACACAACGGGGGCGTGGAGCCTGCGTTTCCGCAGGTCCGAGCTGGTCTACCTGGACTCGAACCAAGACTAACTGAACCAGAATCAGTCGTGCTGCCAATTACACCATAGACCAATGTGGTTTAGACCAGTGCGTACCCCCGACCGGATTCGAACCGGCGCTACCGCCTTGAGAGGGCGGCGTGCTAGGCCGCTACACAACGGGGGCCCTAGCGATCATCCAGAAGAAGATCACCGTACCCCCGACCGGATTCGAACCGGCGCTACTGCCTTGAGAGGGCAGCGTGCTAGGCCGCTACACAACGGGGGCTTTGCAGATAAGCTCTGCGAGCTGGCCTACCTGGACTCGAACCAAGACTAACTGAACCAGAATCAGTCGTGCTGCCAATTACACCATAGGCCACTGGAACGCAAGCCCCGAAGGGGATCTTGTTCTAGCTTGCGCCTCCGGTTCCCGGCCTTTCGGCCCGCTCTCCGGCGGCGCAGGAAGAACATTACCCGAAGGTGGACGGGGCTCCAAAACGGGTATCCGCGCCGAGGATCGCGGGGAGTTCGGCGAGGGTGGCGATGCGGTGCGGGCCGACGGGGGCGTCGGCGCCCGGGGACAGGGTGCCCCGGTCGATCCAGACCGACAGCAGCCCGGCGTCGGCGGCGCCCCGTCCGTCGATCTCCGGGTGGTCCCCGACGTACGCCACCTGGTGCGGGGGCAGACCGAGCGCGTCGCAGGCGGCGAGGAAGGCGGCGGCCTCGGGCTTGGAGACCCCGAGCTCCGCGGCGCACAGGATCACCTCGAACCGGTCGTGCACCCCGAGCACCCGCAGCTTGCGGTCCTGGACGTGCAGGCTGGAGTTGGACAGCACGGCATGCCGGTGACTGCCGGCGAGGCCGTCCAGCACGGGCAGGACGTCGGGGAAGAGCGCCCAAGCGGCCTCGTAGTGGCCGATGTAGCGCTGGAACCACTCGTCGGCCTCGTCGTCGCTCAGCGGCTCACCCAGGAACGACCGCACGCGATCCCGCCGCTGCCCCTCGAAGGACGCCTCCCCGGCCGCGAACCGGGCCCAGTGCAGGGCCGTGAACTCCCGCCAGCACGCGAGAGCCTGCTCGACGCTGTCGTAACCGCTCAGGAGGCCCTCGGCGGCCAGGTGCGCCCGCATGCCGACCCGGTCGGCGGTGGTGTAGTCGAAGATCGTGTCGTCGACGTCCCAGACCACCGCGCGAATGCTCATGGTCCGACCGTATCCCGGGGGTGGAGCAGGCGTCCCGGGAACGCCGGAGGGGCGGTACCCGGAACCGCCGGGTACCGCCCCTCCGAACGCGTGGGACTTACGCCGCGAGCTTCGCCAGCGCCGCGTCGACGCGGGCCAGCGTCTTCTCCTTGCCCAGGATCTCCAGGGACTCGAACAGGGGGAGGCCGACGGTGCGGCCGGTGACGGCCACCCGGACCGGGGCCTGCGCCTTGCCGAGCTTCAGACCGTGCTCCTCGCCCGCGGTGAGGACGGCTTCCTTGAGGGACTCCGGGGACGTCCAGTCCGCCGACTCCAGCTTCTGCCTGGCCGTACGGAGAAGGGCGTCGCTGCCCTCCTTCATCGCCTTCGTCCAGCTCGGCTCGTCGAAGACCGGCTCGGGCAGGAACAGGAAGTCGACGTTGTCGGTGATCTCGGACAGGACCTTCAGCCGGGTCTGGGCGTGCGGGGCGATCGCCTGCCACTTGGTCTCGTCGAAGTCCTCCGGCGCCCAGGGGGCGAACGGGGCCTGCAGCCACGGCGCGCAGCGCTCGGTGAAGTCCTTCACCTCGAGCATGCGGATGTGGTCGCCGTTGATCGCCTCGCACTTCTTCAGGTCGAAGCGGGCCGGGTTGGGGTTCACGTCCGCGATGTCGAAGGCCGCGACCATCTCGTCCATCGAGAAGATGTCCTGGTCCGCCGAGAGCGACCAGCCGAGGAGGGAGAGGTAGTTCAGCAGGCCCTCGGGGAGGAAGCCGCGCTCGCGGTAGAGGTTCAGCGACGACTGCGGGTCACGCTTCGAGAGCTTCTTGTTGCCCTCGCCCATCACGTACGGCAGGTGCCCGAAGGACGGGATGCGCTTGGCCACGCCGAGCTCCATCAGCGCCTTGTACAGGGCGATCTGACGGGGCGTCGAGGAAAGCAGGTCCTCGCCGCGCAGGACGTGGGTGATCTCCATCAGGGCGTCGTCGACGGGGTTGACGAGCGTGTACAGCGGCGCGCCGTTGGCTCGTACGATCCCGTAGTCCGGGACGTTCTCCGGGGTGAACGTCAGCTCGCCGCGGACCAGGTCGGTGAAGGTGATCGTCTCGTCCGGCATCCGGAAGCGGACGATCGGCTCGCGGCCCTGGGCCTTGTACTCCTCGACCTGCTCGGCGGTCAGCGCGCGGCAGTGGCCGTCGTACCCGGACGGCTTGCCGGCGGCGCGGGCGGCCTCGCGGCGGGAGTCCAGCTCCTCCTGGGAGCAGTAGCAGCGGTAGGCGTAGCCGGCCTCCTGGAGCTGCTGGGCGATCTCGACGTAGACGTCCATGCGCTGGGACTGGCGGTACGGCGCGTGCGGGCCGCCGACCTCGGGGCCCTCGTCCCAGTCGAAGCCCAGCCAGCGCATCGAGTCCAGCAGCTGCTGGTACGACTCCTCCGAGTCGCGGGCCGCGTCGGTGTCCTCGATGCGGAAGACCAGAGTGCCCTCGTGGTGCCGGGCGAACGCCCAGTTGAACAGGGCGGTGCGGACCAGGCCCACGTGGGGGTTGCCGGTCGGCGACGGGCAGAAACGGACGCGGACGGGGGAGGCGGGTGCGCTAGCCACGCTTGACAACCTTGTTGGTGAGAGTGCCGATGCCTTCGATGCTGACGGAGACCTCGTCGCCGACAGCGAGGGGGCCGACCCCCGCGGGGGTGCCCGTGAGGATCACGTCGCCGGGGAGCAGCGTCATGGCCTCGGTGATGTTGACGATCAGATCCTCGATCGGGTGGATCATCTCGCTGGTGCGGCCGAGCTGCCGCTGCTGTCCGTTGACCGTGAGCTGGACGGTCAGGTCGGAGGGGTCCAGGTCCGTCTCCACCCAGGGGCCCAGCGGGCAGGACGTGTCGAAGCCCTTGGCCCGGGCCCACTGCTTCTCGCGCTTTTGGACATCGCGGGCCGTGATGTCGTTGGCGCAGGTGTAGCCGAGGATCACGTCCTTGACGCGCTCACGCGGGACCTCGCGGCACATCCGGCCGATCACGACGGCCAGCTCGGCCTCGTGGTGCAGTTCCGCCGAGAAGGAGGGGTACTGGATCTCGTCGCCGGGGCCGATCACCGAGGTCGACGGCTTGAAGAAGGCGAAGGGCGCGTCCGGGACCTCGTTGCCCAGTTCCTTCGCGTGCTCGGCGTAGTTGCGGCCGAAGGCCACGACCTTGTTGGGGAGCACCGGGGGCAGCAGCCGGACCTTGCTCAGCGGGACCTTGGTGCCGGAGAGCTCGAATTCCGCGAACGGGATGCCCTTGATGATGTCGAGGACGAGCTCGTCAGGCTTGTCGCCCTCGACCGCGCCGAAGGCGACGTTCCCGTCGATGGAGAATCTGGCGATGCGCACGGGGCCCCTTTGCAGCGGCTGGAGTCTGACGCTCCAGGCTAACGTGGGCCGGCCCTCACGCCTGTCGGTATTACTCCGCGACGGTGGCGGCGACCGGCATCTCGTCCAGGACCGTGCGGCGCGGGTTGGCCGTCTGGGCCGGAAGATCGACGGAGTGCTCCTGCTGGACCGCGGTCTGCAGCAACTCGGCGTCCTCGAGGTGGGCGAGCGTCGTGCGCCGCGGGTTGGCTATCGTGCGGATCATCGTCGTCTTCACGGTTGTACGTAACCCTGTCGTGTCCGGTGGGCAGAGAGTTGGCAGATCGCGCCCTCTTGTAAAGCGCCAGGCTAAACATCCGATTCCCCGGGGAAGACGTGAAGACTCCATGATCTCCGTGTGAGTTTGCTCACGAGCCCATACTCAAACCGGTCAAATCAGGCCCACAAGCCACCGCAACGAAACGGACATTGGCCCACTGAAGCCATCATTCCGCTCCTGATCATGGCGACTGGGACACCCCCCGCACCTTGGTGACTCGCTCAGATATGCCCGTTTTGGGGCAGATCACTTTCTACGTCCGGTGACCCACCCCTCACAAGGTGTCACCTAGGTCACGGCTCGGCTCACGGCCCTTGTTGGAGATCCTGCACTGTGCTGGAATTCCACGGACCGCCGCGGGATCGTGCCGGCGCACAGGGCGCAACAGAGCGCCGAGCGGCGGCGGAGGGGGGAGCCAGCGCCGGTCACTCACGACCATCAGGGGACGTAATTCAGGGCGTCCCCTAAAACGCCGACACCGTCCTCTCCGTTCACGCGGAAGGACGCCTGGTCCAGAGGTTGCGACGCTAGTGCAGGGACGTTTCAAGAGGGATGGCAGTGCTTCGGCGGAGCCGGAGCTGCACGGCGGGACTGGCCCCAATGCCGGCAGTCCCTCGCCCCAGCACGCCCAGAACCCGGGCCAGGGTCCGTCCGGTGACGGCACGGCCGCCGCGGGTCCGGCGGGCCCCACGACCCCGGCGGTCAAGCCGCCGAAGGGTGCCACCAACCCCGGCCCGCGAATAGCTCTGCGCAACTGGCGTATCTCCACGCGCCTGGTGTCGCTGCTCGCTCTCCCGGTCGTCGCGGCCACCTCGCTGGGCGCCCTGCGTATCAGCGACTCCATGGACGACATGCAGCAGCTCGACAACATGAAGCTGCTCACGGACATGACCAAGCAGGCCACCGAGCTGGCCGCCGCGCTCCAGGAGGAGCGCGACCAGTCGGCCGGTCCGCTGGCGCACGGCGCGAAGGCGACCGACTACACGGTCAAGGGCTACCGCGACAAGACCGACCGGCTGCGCGAGAACTTCATCGAGTCCGCCGAGGAGGTCGACACCTCCGACGGCAACCTCCAGGGCGTCCACGACACCCTCGTCGGTGTCGTCCGCGACCTGCGCACCCTCAGCAGCATCCGCCGCGACGCCTATCAGGCCGAGGACAACTCCACGCAGTCCGTCGAGGCCTACCACCGGCTGATCGAGCACCTGCTGGACCTCTCCCAGGACATGGCCGAGGCGACCAGCAACCCGGACATGATCCAGCGCACCCGCGCGCTCGCGGCCTTCTCCTCCGCCAAGGAGTACGCCTCCATCCAGCGCGCGGTGCTCGCCGCGGCCCTGCCGGTGAACACCAAGTCCTCCGGCAACCTCTCGGACAACGACCGGCTCTACGCCCAGTCGGCCCTGGCCAGCGGTACCTCCGAACTCGCCAGCTTCAAGGCCATCTACGGCGGCGAGGACGCCGCCGAGCTCCTGAAGCCGGTGGAGGCGGGCAACTCGACCATCCAGGCCACCGACACCTACGGCGACCGCGCCATCACCAGTGGCCTGGCCACGGTGGACCGGCGTTCGTACAAGGACTGGGTGGACGACAGCTCGATCAAGATCGAGCAGATGACCAACATCGAGCGCACCCTGCTCGAGCAGATGGAGCAGAAGGCCCGCGAGCTGCGCAACGAGTCCGAGCAGGACGCGATCATCTCCGGTGCGCTGATCCTCCTCGTGCTCGGCGTCTCGCTGGTCGGCGCCTTCGTGGTGGCCCGCTCCATGATCCGCTCGCTGCGCCGGCTGGAGGAGACCGCCACCAAGGTCGCCTCCGACCGACTGCCCGAGCTGGTCAAGCAGCTCTCCGAGTCCGACCCGCAGGACGTCGACACGTCCGTGGAGTCGGTCGGTGTGCACTCCCGGGACGAGATCGGCCGGGTGGCCGCGGCCTTCGACGACGTGCACCGCGAGGCGGTCCGCCTCGCCGCCGAGCAGGCCCTGCTGCGGGGCAACGTCAACGCGATGTTCACCAACCTCTCGCGCCGCTCCCAGGGCCTCATCCAGCGTCAGCTCTCGCTCATCTCCGAACTGGAGTCCCGCGAGGCCGACCCGGACCAGCTGTCCTCGCTGTTCAAGCTCGACCACCTCGCCACCCGCATGCGCCGTAACGGTGAGAACCTGCTGGTTCTCGCCGGTGAAGAGCCCGGCCGCCGCTGGACCCGCCCGGTCCCGCTGGTCGACGTGCTCCGCGCCGCCGCCTCCGAGGTGGAGCAGTACGAGCGCATCGAACTGGCCTCCGTGCCGACCACCGAAGTGGCCGGCCGCGTGGTCAACGACCTCGTGCACCTGCTCGCCGAGCTGCTGGAGAACGCCACCTCCTTCTCCTCGCCGCAGACCAAGGTCAAGGTCACCGGTCACGCGCTGCCCGACGGCCGCGTCCTGATCGAGATCCACGACACCGGCATCGGCCTCTCCCCCGAGGACCTCGCGGCGATCAACGAGCGGCTCGCCTCGCCGCCCACCGTGGACGTGTCGGTCTCCCGCCGCATGGGTCTGTTCGTGGTCGGCCGGCTGTCCCAGCGACACGGCATCCGCATCCAGCTGCGCCCGTCCGACTCCGGTGGTACGACCGCGCTGGTCATGCTCCCCGTCGATGTCGCCCAGGGTGGCAAGAAGCCCGCTCCCGGCAAGCCCGGCCAGGGCCCCGGTGCCTCCGGCGGTCCCGCCGCCGCGCAGGCCGCCGCCGGTGCCGCCGCCGCCCGCCGCTCGGGCGGTGCCGTCGGCGCCGGTGCCGCGAGCGCCGGTGCCCTCGGTACCGGTGCCCCCGCCGGAGGCCGGCTCGGTGCCGGTCAGGGTCCGCGGGCCGCGCTGCCCGGACGGGACGGTGACGGCCGGCCCGGCGCCCCGCGCGGACCGCAGGCTCCGGCCGGGCCCCCGCAGAACCGCCAGGCTCCGCCGTCCCCCGCGAACTTCGGCCAGGCGCCCGGCGCCCCGCAGGGCATGCAGCCCACGGGCCCCGGTGCGCCGCAGGGCCAGGACGCCTTCGGTGGCGGCCGACCGGCCCAGGCCGCGCCCAAGGAGCAGAGCGGCGGTGGCCGCCGGGCCCGTCGTCCGCAGTTGCCGGGCGGCCGCGGTGGTCCCCGGGCCGAGCTGCCGGGCGCCGGTGCCGGACAGCAGCGGACCCCGAGCTGGAGCGACGAGAACGCCCAGCCGCCGGTGCCGCGCGCCTCGCTGGACACCCCGCGCGGCCATGACGAGCAGGACCCGGCGCAGACCTCCCGGATGCCGCGGATCGACGACCGGCAGGGCCCGGCCCACACGGCCGAGATGCCCGCGGTCCCGCGTGACAACGGCCGCCAGGTCCCGTCGTACGACTCCCCGCAGAACACCGGCCAGTTCCCGCGGCCGAACGTTCCGCAGGGTCAGAACTCCGGCGACTTCGCGCGTCCGGACGTCTACGGATCGGCGGGCAACCAGTCCACCGGCCAGTACCCGGCTCCGCAGGGCTACGACAACGCCGGTCACCAGACCGGGCAGTTCCCCGTCCCGCAGGGCTACGACAACGGCTCGACCGGACAGCACGCCGTGCCGGGTCGGCAGAACCCCTCCGGCCCGGGGCAGTTCGAGCGGCCCCAGGGCGCTCAGCGTCCGCAGGCTCCGCAGCGTCCGCAGCAGCGGCCGAACCGTCCCGAGCCCGAGGCGCTGCCGCCGGCGGCAGGTCCCGGCGACGGACGGACTCCGCTGTACGACACGCTGGAGACCAACTGGTTCCACGGCCAGCAGGGACAGCAGGGTCAGCAGACCCAGCAGCAGGCCCCCACGCCTGCCCCGCCGGCCCAGGCACCGCAGGCTCCCGCTCCGCAGCGGTCCTCGAACACCGGTACCTGGCGCAGCTCGCCGAACGACGACCTCGTACGGCAGGCAGAGCGGGTCCGGCAGCCGGCCGCGGGCGGAGTCACCACCTCCGGCCTGCCGCGCCGAGTGCCCCGGGCGAACCTCGTCCCGGGCACGGCTCAGCAGCAACAGCACCAAAGCGGTCCGCAGGTCTCGCGCGCGCCTGATGACGTGCGTGGGCGGCTGACCAATCTCCGTCGGGGTATCGCGCAGGGTCGCCAGGCCGGCACCGGCCAGACCGGCAGCTTCCCGAGCCCCACTCACCAGCAGGAGCGTTAGTTGAGCCCGATGAGCCAGGCGGCACAGAACCTCAACTGGTTGATCACCAACTTCGTGGACAACACCCCCGGGGTGTCCCACACCGTCGTCGTGTCCGCCGACGGTCTCCTGCTGGCGATGTCGGAGGGATTCCCGCGCGACCGTGCCGATCAGCTCGCGGCCGTCGCGTCCGGACTGACCTCGCTCACGGCCGGCGCCTCCCGGATCTTCGAGGGCGGCAACGTGGCACAGACGGTCGTGGAGATGGAGCGAGGGTTCCTCTTCCTCATGTCCGTCTCCGACGGCTCGTCCCTGGCCGTGCTCGCGCACCCCGAGTGCGACATCGGCCTCGTCGGCTACGAGATGGCGCTGTTGGTCGACCGGGCGGGTGCGGTACTCACACCCGACCTGCGTGCCGAGCTGCAAGGCAGTCTGCTCCACTGACCCACCTCGGATCCACCCGCCTCACCAAATCACCGTCAGGCCGACACAGTCCCCCCACCGGCCCCCGTCAGACGGCACGACTGACCAACTTGCTGTCCCGCCCGGAGGATTCATGACCCCGCCCAACGCCTCTCATGATCCGTACGCGGAGCCGTACGAGGATGAGGGCGACCAGCCGCTGGTACGTCCTTACGCGATGACCGGTGGCCGGACCCGGCCGCGCTACCAGCTGGCCATCGAGGCCCTGATCAGCACGACGGCCGACCCGGCAGCGCTCATGGGGCTGCTCCCGGAGCACCAGCGCATCTGCCATCTGTGCCGTGAGGTCAAGTCGGTCGCCGAGGTCTCGGCGCTGCTGGCGATGCCTCTCGGTGTGGCCCGGATCCTCGTCGCGGACCTCGCGGAGGCCGGCCTGGTCGCCATCCACCAGCCGGGCGGCGACGAGAACAACGGCGGCGCTCCGGATGTGACGCTGCTCGAAAGGGTGCTCAGTGGACTTCGCAAGCTCTGACGGAGGCCGGGCCACCACCTCCGCGAAGATCGTGGTGGCGGGCGGATTCGGCGTGGGCAAGACGACCTTCGTCGGCGCCGTCTCCGAGATCAACCCGCTGCGCACGGAGGCCGTCATGACGTCCGCGAGCGCGGGCATCGACGACCTCACCCACACCGGGGACAAGACGACCACGACGGTCGCCATGGACTTCGGTCGCATCACTCTGGACCAGGACCTGATCCTGTACCTCTTCGGTACGCCCGGCCAGGACCGCTTCTGGTTCATGTGGGACGACCTCGTGCGCGGCGCCATCGGCGCGGTCGTCCTGGTCGACACCCGCCGCCTGGCCGACTGCTTCCCCGCGGTCGACTACTTCGAGAACAGCGGGCTGCCGTTCGTCGTGGCCCTCAACGGGTTCGACGGACACCAGCCGTACGCGCCCGAGGAGGTGCGCGAGGCCCTGCAGATCGGCCCCGACACCCCGATCATCACGACGGACGCCCGGCACCGCTCCGACGCCAAGAGTGCGCTGATCACACTGGTCGAGCACGCCCTCATGGCACGGCTGCGATAGTCGATCAAGTAAGCACTCGCGTACGGCAGTTGTCGTAGATGTCCCGGAGCCGGCTGTGGCCTTTGACACGGTCGGCTTCGGTGTTCATAACGTTTCGGCAGAGGAATCGGGTGGTACCGCCACGCGTCGCGGTCATCCGGTCTCGCTGCGCGCACGAAGGCCCCGCCTTTTGGCGGGGCTCGCTCTTTATGACCGTTTTATCTGGGGCTTACATCACGTCCAAACAGCGCTTTCCAGTGTTTGGAAGTGCGCAGGTCCACGTGCTGGAATGCCTGAACTGCCCAATAGTCAATGACGTACTCATCAGTCGATCAGGTACTGGGCTCTGAGACACTGCGGCACAACGTAGGTGCCGACCGCCGGAAGGTTGTTGGTCGAGTGAGGCGAAGCAAGAACGGTCCCGAGCCGTCGGCCCGGGGCAACTTCACCCCGCCGCCGCGCGGAGCGGCGCCCGCCCCTGTGCCCGGTTCGGAGCCGACGGCCACCCCCGCGCCGAGCGGCGGCCGTCTCTCCCCGCGCAACTGGCGGGTGCCGACCCGGCTGAACGCGATCCTGCTCATACCCGTGCTGGTCGGCCTGGTCATGGGCGGCTTCCAGGTGAAGAGCTCGATCGACACCTGGCAGGAGGCCGAGGACGCGGAGAAGACCGCGCGTCTGGTCCGGGCCTCCCTGAACTACGCGGACGCCCTGTACAAGGAACGCGACATCACCGCCGCGCCGCTGCTGAAGGGCTCCGCCCAGACCAGCGAGGACAAGGCCACCGTCGCCGCGGCCCGCAAGGCCACGGACGAGGCCGCCGACGCCTTCGACGAGGCGGCCCAGAGCACGCCCGACAAGCCGGGTCTCGAACGCCGTCTGTCGCAGTTCCGCAAGGTCGAGCCCGACCTGGCGACCCTGCGCGAAGAGGCGTACACCACCAAGCGTCCCGGTGTGGAGACCGAGGAGGGCTACGTCGACGTCGCCCACCCCCTCACCGAGTTCGCCAACGAGCTCGGCCTCGGCACCGGCAACATCACCTCCTACGGCCGCACGGTCTACGCGATCGAGCTGACCAAGGGCGCCCTGTCGCTCCAGCGCTCCATCGGTATGCACATGCTGGTCAACCCCGGCCCCGGCGCCGGCAGCTTCGCCAGCCAGAAGGTCGCCCTGTCCTCGTACGCCTACCTGGAGGGCATCGCCGTCCAGGAGTACATCGGCGGTGGCACCGAGGCCGACGTGCAGAAGCTGAAGGACGCCGAGGCCGACGTGAAGGCCAAGGGCGCGGCCATGGCCAAGGAGGCCGCCCAGAAGGCCGCCGCCGCGGGCGAGACCTACGTACCGCCGCCGTCCAAGTCCACCGACATGGTCCGGGGCATCGCGGGCCTGAAGACCACCGACCCCGCCGAGCGCCAGGCGCTCGCCGCGGACGGCATCACCGCCGAGAACTGGTGGGCGGTCAACACCCTCAAGTACGACGCCTACGGTCAGATCGAGTCGGACATGGCCGACAGCGCGGTGAGCGAGGCCGCGACGATCGCCGACGACGCCAAGCGTGACGCCTTCATCGTGGGTGCCGCGGTCGTGGTCGCCCTGCTCGCCGCGTTCATCCTGGCCGGCATGGTCGCCCGCCAGATGAGCCGCTCGATGCGCCAGCTGCGCAACGCCGCCTTCGGCATCGCCGAGCAGCGGCTGCCGATGCTGGTCGACCAGCTCTCGCGCACCGACCCCGGCCGGGTCGACACCCGGGTGGCGCCGATCCCGATCACCACGACCGACGAGATCGGCGAGGTCGCCCGCGCCTTCGACCAGGTCCACCGCGAGGCCGTCCGGCTCGCCGCCGAGCAGGCCCTGCTGCGGGGCAACATCAACGCGATCTTCACCAACCTCTCGCGCCGCAACCAGTCGCTGATCGAGGGCCAGCTGACCCTCATCACCGACCTGGAGAACAACGAGGCCGACCCGGACCAGCTGGAGAACCTCTTCCGCCTGGACCACCTCGCGACCCGTATGCGCCGCAACGGCGAGAACCTCCTGGTCCTCGCCGGCGAGGAGCCCGGCCGCCGCTGGGACCAGCCGGTCCCGCTGGTCGACGTGCTGCGCGCCGCCTCCTCCGAGGTGGAGCAGTACGAGCGCATCGAGCTCTCGGGCGTCCCGGAGGCCGAGATCCACGGCCGCGCCGTGACCGACCTCGTGCACCTGCTGGCCGAGCTGCTGGAGAACGCCACCACGTTCTCCTCCCCGCAGACCAAGGTCCGCGTCACCGCGACCCGTCTTCCCGACGGCCGCGTGATGATCGAGATCCACGACAAGGGCATCGGCCTCACCGCCGAGGACTTCGCGGACATCAACCACAAGCTGGCCAACCCGCCGACCGTGGACGCCGCGATCTCGCAGCGCATGGGTCTGTTCGTGGTCGGCCGACTGTCCGACCGGCACGGCATCCGCGTCCAGCTGCGCCCCTCCGGCGAGCAGGCCGGTACGACCTCGCTGGTCATGCTGCCCGACGCGATCACCCACGGTGGTGGTGGCGAGGCGGCCCCGCTGCAGGACGAGTTCACGGTCTCGCAGATCATCCCGGAGCAGCAGTTCCAGGGTGAGGACTTCAACCGGCAGCCGATGCGGACGGCGGCCGAACTCGGCTTCGACGACAGTCGCTACACCGAGGTCCCGGACGACGCCCGCGAGCTGGACCCGGTAGGCCGCTCGCTCATGCGCGAGGAGCGCCGCGCGGCCCTGGAGGCCCAGACCCACGGCCAGGAGGCCCCCGAGGGCCAGGGGTACGACGAGTTCACCCCTCAGGGCGGCTACGACAACGCCGGCCCGAACGGCCACGGCGGCTTCCCTGAGCAGCAGGGGGCGTACGACCCGCAGACGACGTACGAGGAGCAGCAGCGTCCGTCGTACGAGGAGCCGTACTACGCCCAGAACGGCGGCCTGCCGCAGAACGACACGTTCTCGTCCGGCGGCGGTTACCCCGAGCCCTCCTATGCGGAGCCCGCTCAGGAGGAGCCCGCGGCCGCGCACGCCTCCGCCCCGGAGTCCTTCCCGGCCTTCGAGGAGCGGCGCTACCAGGACGACTGGCCGCAGCAGGACGACTACCGCAACGGCTACTCGGACCAGTACGCTCCGGAAACGGAACCTGTGCAGGCCGCTGACGCAAGTGAGCGCGACCGCGTAGGCTTCGACCGTCCGGGACCGGCCCCCTCCGCCGCCCACGAGCTGACCGACGCCGGGCTCCCCCGCCGCGGATCCACCGCGAGCGGCACGAACGGCGACCGGCCCGTGCGCCAGGAAACGCCGGCCCCCGCGGAGAACCCCGCCGACAACGGCTGGCGCTCGGCGAACGACGATCGCTGGCAGCAGGCGGCGCAGCTCCGCAAGCCCAAGGCGGGCGGAGTCACCTCCTCCGGTCTGCCCCGGCGGGTGCCCAAGGCCAACCTGGTCGAGGGAGCCGCCGAAGCCACCCCCCAGGGCGGCCCACAGGTCTCCCGCGCTCCCGAGGACGTCCGGGGCAGGCTGAGCAACCTGCGCCGCGGTGTCCAGCGGGGTCGCAGTGCGGGAAGTGAAACGAACGGCCAGGGCTTCGGTCCTGACAGCACCTACAACCAGGAGCGTTAGTGTGAGCCCGATGAGCCAGGCGGCACAGAACCTGAACTGGTTGATCACCAACTTCGTGGACAACACCCCCGGGGTGTCCCACACGGTGGTGGTCTCCGCCGACGGACTCCTTCTGGCGATGTCCGAAGGCTTTCCCCGCGACCGCGCCGACCAGCTTGCGGCCGTCGCCTCCGGTCTGACCTCGCTGACCGCCGGTGCCTCGCGCATCTTCGAGGGCGGCAGTGTGAACCAGACGGTTGTGGAGATGGAGAGGGGATTCCTCTTCATCATGTCCATCTCCGACGGTTCGTCGCTCGCGGTTCTCGCCCACCCCGAGGCGGACATCGGCCTCATTGGGTACGAGATGGCCCTCTTGGTGGACCGCGCCGGTACGGTCCTGACGCCGGATCTGCGTGCGGAGCTCCAAGGGAGCCTTCTCAACTAACAGACAGACGGTGCGTTTTGGCGTCCCGGGGCCGTAAGGTTTCGGGACGCGGCTTCCACGTGATGGGTGCCAGGCACAGTCGGAGGAGGAGAGAAAGTGGCAACACCCCCAGACGGTTCGTCATCGGGCAATTGGTCGTACGGCCCTGCCCAGGGCCAGAACGACGGTTCCCAGAACCGGTACAACTTCCCCTCCGCGCCGAGCCAGCGGCGCCAGCAGCCGTACGCGCCGCAGGGCCCCGGGCCGTACGACCAGCCGCAGGCACCGCGCATCCAGCCCGTGCAGCCGCACCGACGTGCCCCTGAGCCGACGCCCGCCGGGGCGTCGAACAACCCCTTGGTGCGCCCGTACGCCATGACCGGCGGCCGGACGCGCCCGCGCTACCAGCTCGCCATCGAGGCACTGGTGCACACCACCGCGCAGCCGCACCAGATGCAGGGCCAGCTGCCCGAGCATCAGCGGATCTGCAACCTCTGCCGGGAGATCAAGTCGGTGGCCGAGGTCTCGGCCCTCCTCACGATCCCTCTCGGCGTGGCCAGGATCCTCGTCGCCGACTTGGCGGAGGCGGGCCTGGTCGCCATCCATCAGCCCGGCGGCGACGAGAACGCCGGCGGCCAGCCAGACGTGACACTGCTCGAAAGGGTGCTCAGTGGACTTCGCAAGCTCTAGCGGCGGTCCTTCCCGCTCCACCACCTCGGCGAAGATCGTGGTGGCGGGTGGCTTCGGCGTGGGCAAGACCACGTTCGTCGGGGCCGTCTCGGAGATCAACCCGCTGCGTACCGAGGCCGTCATGACGTCTGCTTCGGCAGGCATCGACGACCTCACCCACACCGGAGACAAGACGACCACGACGGTCGCCATGGACTTCGGTCGTATCACCCTGGACCAGGACCTGATCCTGTACCTCTTCGGTACGCCCGGCCAGGACCGCTTCTGGTTCATGTGGGACGACCTCGTGCGCGGCGCCATCGGCGCGGTCGTCCTGGTCGACACCCGCCGCCTGGCCGACTGCTTCCCCGCGGTCGACTACTTCGAGAACAGCGGCCTCCCCTTCGTCATCGCGCTGAACGGCTTCGACGGCAACCAGCCGTACAACCCGGACGAGGTCCGCGAGGCCCTCCAGATCGGCCCGGACACCCCGATCATCACCACGGACGCCCGCCACCGCGCGGACGCGAAGTCCACCCTGATCACGCTGGTGGAGCACGCGCTGATGGCGCGTCTGCGGTAGCCCTCCGGCACGAATCGCTTACGGCCCCCGTTCCTCCTGTGGGAGGGATGGGGGCCGTAGCGCGTTGTGCGGACGGGGTACGGAGATGACCACGGAAGTGGCGGCCTTATGGCTCGGCGGGAGGCGACGCGAACAGGAACGGCACCTGTCCCTGGAGGAGCTGGCACGGACGCCCAGCCGGCCGAGCTGATCCGGCGGATCACCCGGACGGTACGGCCGCCGGTGGGCCTCAACGAGGTCGAAAGCAGCCTGTAAGAGCGGCTGTTCACCGAGTGCGTGGAGTACTACGTCCGGATCGTGCGCACTCTGCCGGTGTTCGAGGAACGGGCGGCGGCACACCCTGAGCCGCGCAGCCTCACGCTGTCCGGCGACATGGCGTTACGGCACGCGGACGTACTCGGCGAGCTGGCGGAGTTGAGGCAACATGATCGCCGCGAGGCCCGGACTGCGCCTGGCCCTTCATGGCGTCGACGTCGCCGCCTGGCTCGCCTCCCCGGACTTCGTACCACCCGAAGTCCGCAGCCTCGGCCTCTACGGCTGCCTGATGCCGGACGACCCCGGCGCCCTGGACTTCCCAGGTACCGAGGTCGTCGTCGAATGAGGCCCGTCGGGCTCAGCGCCAGCTGTGTGGGGCCCTGAAGCCGGGCTCGCGTTCCAGGCGGCGCCAGCCGGCGCGGGGGCGGGCTCGGTGGGTGGGGTCGGGGGCGCCCTGGGCGGCCGCTCGGGCCAGCAGGATGGCCGTGAGGGCGGCTACTTCCTCGGGTTCGGCGTGGCCCTTTTCGACGCGGATGTCAGGCACGTTCATGGGTGTCAGTCTCCGTGAGAGAAGTTTCCGCAGCGGTACCTGTGGGTTACTGCGGGGGGTTGCCGTGCTTGCGGGACGGCAGGTCGGCGTGCTTCGACTGCAGCATCGCCAGCGAACGGATCAGCACCTCGCGGGTCTCCGTCGGGTCGATCACGTCGTCCACGAGGCCGCGCTCGGCCGCGTAGTACGGGTGCATCAGCTCGGACTTGTACTCCTTCACCATGCGGGCCCGCATGGCGTCGGGGTCCTCGGCCTCCGCGATCTGACGCCGGAAGATGACGTTGGCGGCACCTTCGGCGCCCATGACGGCGATCTCGTTCGTCGGCCACGCGTACGTCAGGTCCGCACCGATGGACTGGCTGTCCATGACGATGTAGGCACCTCCGTACGCCTTGCGCAGGATCAACGAGATCCGGGGCACGGTCGCGTTGCAGTAGGCGTACAGCAGCTTCGCGCCGTGGCGGATGATTCCACCGTGCTCCTGGTCTACACCAGGCAGGAAGCCGGGCACGTCCAAAAGGGTGAGAATCGGGATGTTGAAGGCGTCGCACATCTGAACGAAACGGGCCGCCTTCTCGGAGGCCTCGATGTCCAGGACGCCCGCCAGGGTCTGCGGCTGGTTCGCCACGATGCCCACCACCTGGCCGTCCAGCCGGGCGAGCGCGCAGATGATGTTCCGCGCCCAGCGCTCGTGGACCTCCAGGTAGTCGCCGTCGTCGACGATCTCCTCGATGACCTTGGCCATGTCGTACGGCCGGTTGCCGTCGGCCGGGACCAGGTCCAGCAGGACGTCACCGCGCCGGTCCGCCGCGTCCGTGGCCTCCGCGCGAGGCGGGTTCTCCCGGTTGTTCTGCGGGAGCATCGACAGGAGGTAGCGCACCTCCGCGATGCACGTCTCCTCGTCGTCGTACGCGAAGTGGCAGACGCCGGAGGTCTCCGCGTGGACGTCGGCGCCGCCGAGGCCGTTCTGGGTGATCTCCTCGCCCGTCACCGCCTTGACCACGTCCGGACCGGTGATGAACATCTGCGAGGTCTCGCGGACCATGAAGACGAAGTCCGTCAGGGCGGGGCTGTAGGCCGCGCCGCCCGCGCACGGGCCCAGCATCACCGAGATCTGCGGGATCACCCCGCTCGCCTTGGTGTTGCGCTGGAAGATGCCGCCGTATCCGGCCAGGGCGGAGACGCCCTCCTGGATACGGGCGCCCGCGCCGTCGTTGAGCGACACCAGGGGCGCGCCCGCCGCGATGGCCATGTCCATGATCTTGTGGATCTTCGTGGCGTGGGCCTCGCCCAGCGCGCCGCCGAAGATGCGGAAGTCATGGGCGTAGACGAAGACCGTGCGGCCCTCCACCGTGCCCCAGCCGGTGATGACACCGTCGGTGTACGGCTTCTTGGCCTCCAGGCCGAAGCCCTGGGCCCGGTGCCGGCGCAGCTGCTCGACCTCCTGGAAGGTGCCCGGGTCGAGCAGCAGCTCGATCCGCTCCCGGGCGGTCAGCTTGCCCTTGGCGTGCTGCGCCTTGGTCGCCTTCTCGCTGGGACCGGCCAGTGCCTGGGCACGGATCTCGTGCAGCTCGGCGACCCGGCCGCGCGCGTCCGTGGGCTCACCCGTCGTCTCTTCCAAAACGGTCATGTAGTGACCTTACGAAGCCCGCGAAGGAAAGCGGGCCGTCGACTCCGTACAGTCTCCGACCCGTTTTCCTGGTACCCCTGAACAGAACCGTGACGGCATGCAGCCGTTCCGACTGCTCAGGGGGCGTTGGGCTTGTAGAGGTCACACAAAGCCGTCAGCTGAGAGCCACCTCACATATATGGCTGGCACATGCCATCCCAGGAGTGACACGTACGCGCAGACGGCGGCCTGTGGAGATCACCTCGACCGACTCGTCGGCCCGGATCACCGAGCGCACCGGTCGGTCCCAGACGATCTCCAGGGGTGTTCCGGTGCGGGGCGGCTCGCTCACCGAGAGGGTAGCGGTACGGCCGTGGCGGCGGACCAGGACGGCGGCCGGCGCGGAGGCCGTGAGCGGGCCCGCGGTGCCGGCCCGCCAGAAGTTCGCCGCCGTCAGGCCGAGGGAGGGCACCCGGACCGCCTGGCGGCCGGCGTCGTTGGCGAGGACGGACAGCCAGTGCCGGTCCGCGGCGCGGGCGGCGACCGCTCGGCGGGAGGCACCGGGCATCAGGACGTACCGGTATCCGGCGTCCCTGGGGTCCGTGCCGTGGTCCAGCCAGAGCGTCTGCCAGCGCCGGGTGCGCCGCTCGGTCGTACTGGTGCTGTTGATGTCGGACCAGGCGCCGGAGCGGTCCTCGCGCAGGGTCCGCAGGCTTGCGTCGGCAACCAGCCATCCCCCGTGCCCCTCCAGATGGGCCCAGCCGCCTCCTCGTACGAAGGTCCGCTCGCCGCCCTCCCCCAGGTTCCGGTTGTCGACGACCGTCTCGACGGGGACGCCGTCGGCGCAGGTGATCCCGGCGCCCAGGCAGATGACGGCGTCCGCGACACAGAACCACGACTTGCGGGCCTCCAGCGTCGAACCGAGCCCTTTGAGGTGCTGCCCGAGCGCCGCGTACTCGCCATCGGTCACACCACCCACCCAGCGCGCGTCAGGTCTGGGCTCGCCCCACTCGCCGCCCGCGCGGTCGGGCAGTCGCCTCGTCGAGACCGTCGTCCCCGGAAGCCGGTACCAGTCCGCGGTCGGCCAGTACCAGTCGGTGTACTGGTCGCCGAGCCCGGGCGCCCACCAGGAGAGCATCCCGGCGCCGGTGTGCCAGCCGCGTGGGTTCTCGCCGTTGCCGCACTCGTAGTGCGCGATGCGGTCGCTCGCCATGGCGATGTTCGCGACGAAGCCGGGGCGGCGGTGGACGGCGCGGTCCATAGCGGCGAAGAGGTGGTGGCCGACGGGGTCGGAGGCGGCGGGTACGGCGGAGTCGGCGACGGTGTGCAGGCGCGCGAGGTCGGCGACCCCGAACTGCCGCCCGGTCAGGATCGGGGAGACGGTGTCCCGCTCGATCCAGCCCTTGATACGGCCGTACCAGCGCTCCCCCTCCGCGCCGCTCGCGCCGCCCGCGAGCAGCGCGACGGCGGCGATGACGGCCTGCCCGTGGAAGTGGTCACTGCGCATGACCTGCCGGTCGTCGCTCTTGAGGTGGCCGCGGCTGACGGCCCGCCCGTTGACGCTGTCCATGATCAGCCCGTCGTGGAGGAGCGGAGCAAAGGCCCGCTCGACACTGTCGAGGACGATCTGCCGGTTCGGATCGGTCACCTCCCACTCCGACCCGGCGAGCAGCGCGAAGAGCCGCCCGAGCCCGTCGAGCAGGACCTGCCCGTAGGTCCCCGAGTAGGCGACCCAGGTGTGCTGCACGAACGACCCGTCCGCGTACAGCCCGTCCCCCTCGGTCACGTAGGGGAAGACCGGTGAGAGCGCGTCCCGGGCGAGGGCGATCCTGGCGGGTTCCCGGCCCACGATCCCGCGCAGGGCGACGGAACGGCACAGGTCGACACGGTTGGCCCCGGTGGAGGTGCCGGAGTAGTCGGTGAGCGCGGAGTCCGGGACGAAGTGGTCGACGGCGGCACAGGCGGCGGCGCGCCGGTCGGCGCCGAGGTGGTCGTGGAGCGCGACGGCGATGTCCATGAGCAGCCTCGGGCTGCCGATCTGCCACTCCCACCAGTTGCCGTAACGGGTGGTGGAGGGGTTGTAGACGGTGGTGGAGAGGTGGTCCAGCCCCCGGACGACGTCCGCGAGCATGCCCGCGCCACCGGTCGATCCGGTGCCGGGTTGGACGTAGGCCTGGGTCATGGTCCAGAGCCGGCTGTAGCTCTGGGTGATGCCGGAGGGCGGGTCGAAGCGGTGGCCGGGCCAGAGGGAGTCGCCGGCCGGCGCCATGGAGGCCTGGAACCCCCGGGCGAGCACTCCGGTCTCCGCGAGGCGCGACGCGTACGGCTCGGCCGCGGGGTCGTAGCCGGCACCGAGGGCGAGATCGAGCCAGCGGCGCCGCAGGACGTCGTACGCGTCCTCGGTCCCTCGGGGGGCCGCCGCCGTAAGGCTCAGCCCGGTGGCGAACAGCAGGGCCCGGCGAGTGAGGTGCATGGGTTCTCCCTCCCCTCAAGTGCCGCAGCCAAAGCGTGCGTTGCCCCAGTCGGCGTGATCGTTGCCGTCGCGAGTGCAGGCGATGGACTCGCCGGGCTGTACGCGGCCCAGGGGGTGCTGCCGGTGAGGCGGGCTCCGGTGGCACGGTCGGTGCAGGACGGCACGCGCGAAAAGTCGTCGGCGACGTGACGGAGAGCTGCGGGGAGGCGATGACCCGGCAGGGTGACGGCGGTTGCGGCTCAACGAAGTCGGCGGGCTCCGGGCCACCGCAGTCCAGGACCACCGCACGGACGTGCGTGCGGTGAACACTCGGAGTCGCCGGAAAACTACTTTGGGGATGTTGTTGAAATCCGAACGGAATAGGTCTACATTCATCGGTGTTGGTTAGTTCAACGTTCAACATCGTCCCCCAAGGAGAGCGTCATGAGCATCTTCGGCCGCAAGAACACCGTCGAGACCACCACCGCCGTCACCCCGGAGCTGGCCGCCCTGACCGGCGACTACACCATCGACGCGGCCCACACCACGCTCGGTTTCGTGGCCCGGCACGCCATGGTCACGAACGTCAAGGGCAAGTTCCTGGACTTCTCCGGCTCGCTCAGCCTGGACGGCTCGGACCCGTCCAAGTCGACCGCCTCCCTCGACGTGAAGATGGACAGCATCGACACCGGTTCCGCGGACCGTGACGGCCACCTCAAGAGCGCGGACTTCTTCAGGACCGACGAATTCCCGACCATGACCTTCCGCTCCACCAAGGCGGAGGCCCTGGGCGGGGACGACTACCGGATCACCGGTGACCTGACGATCCTCGGCACGACCCGGCCGCTCACGATCGACCTGGAGTTCAACGGCGCCGCGAAGGACCCGTTCGGCAACGAGCGCGTCGGCTTCGAGGGCAAGGCCGAGATCCTGCGCTCCGAGTGGGGCCTGACCTGGAACGCGGCGCTGGAGACCGGCGGCGTGCTGGTCTCCGACAAGATCAAGCTGAACTTCGACATCTCGGCGATCCGCAACGCGTGACCCGTCCGCCCCTGAGCCGCCACGCGTGACCCTCCGCCTCTGAGCGGCCCCCCTGAGCGCGCCCGCCCTCCAACTCCCCCGAACGGGAGGGCGGGCGCTCGGCTGTCTACCGGCCCTCGAGCTTCGCGATCGCCGCGGCGAGCCTGGCCGCCCGGGCCTTGGGCGTACGAGCCTGCAGCAGACCGAGGACGACCTGGTACCGGTCGGTCTTCCCCAGCCCCTCGAAGGCCTCCCGGGCGCGGGGACTGCGCTCCAGCTCGGCGGTCAGGTCCTCCGGCACGGCGGCGTTCCGCTGCGACTCGTACGCCGCCGCCCACCGCCCGTCCGCCTGGGCCGCCTCGACCTCGGCGACCCCGGCGGGCCGCATCCGCCCGGCCGCGCTCAACTCCGCGACCCGCCGCACGTTGACCATCGACCACAGGCTCCCGGGCCGGCGTGGAGTGATCCGCTGCAGGAAGTACGCCTCGTCCAGCGCCTTGCGCTGCCCGGTGATCCACCCGTGGCACAGGGCCACGTCATTGACGTCGAGCCAGTCGACGGACACGATCCCCGACCCCTTCTTGGCCACCTTCACCCACACCCCCGGATGCGGGGCGGGATGCTCGGCGAGCCAGGCGTCGAGGGCGTCCACGGACGCGAAGAAGACGGGGCCCGGGCTGTCGGTCGTGTCGGTCATGTGGAGACCGTAGGCGAGCAATAGGTCAGTTTCTGTCCTCTCCTGCCCTCTCCTGTCCTCCGCCTCGGTGGCGCACGGGCCTGGCCGGATATCCCCTCTTGTGCTCCCGCTCACAGCGTTCTCATAATCCGAGCACGGAGTTGACGTGTCCGCGACAACATCGCGGAGCATCGTCCCGCACGCCTCCACCAACCCCCCACGGAAGGCATCCCGTTGAAGTCTCTCCTCAAGGCGCTCAAGAGATGCGCCGTCGCCGCCACGGCCGCGCTCGCCGTCGTCAGCCTTCAGCCCGTGTCCGCCGCGCAGGCGGCTCCCGCGCCCGTCGTCGGCGGAACCCGTGCCGCGCAGGGTGAGTTCCCGTTCATGGTGCGGTTGTCGATGGGCTGCGGCGGCGCGCTGTACACGCAGCAGATCGTGCTCACCGCGGCGCACTGCGTCGGCCGCACCGGCGCCAACACCAGCATCACGGCCACCGCCGGTGTCGTGGACCTCCAGTCCAGCAGCCGGATCCAGGTCCGCTCCACGTACGTCTACCGCGCCCCCGGCTACAACGGCGACGGCAAGGACTGGGCACTGATCAAGCTCGCCCAGCCGATCAACCTGCCCACGCTGAAGATCGCCACGACCACGCAGTACAACACCGGCACCTTCACCGTCGCCGGCTGGGGCGCGGCCACCGAGGGCGGGAGCCAGCAGCGGTACCTGCTGAAGGCGACCGTGCCGTTCGTGAGCGACGCCACCTGCCGCTCGTACAGCGGCTACGGCGGTCTCATCGCCGGCGAGGAGATCTGCGCCGGGTACACCGCCGGTGGTGTCGACACCTGCCAGGGCGACTCCGGTGGCCCGATGTTCCGCCGGGACGCGGCGAACCAGTGGATCCAGGTCGGCATCGTGAGCTGGGGCATCGGCTGCGCCCGCCCCAACGCCCCCGGTGTCTACACCGAGGTCTCCACCTTCGCCTCCGCCATCGCCTCGGCGGCGGCCGGGCTCTGAGCGGTACGGCCGGGCTCTGAGCAGTACGGCCGGGCTCTGAGCGTTACGGACGGACGAGGGGCGCGTACGGCTTCGTACGCGCCCCTCTGCGTGGTCCTCGCGACGGTCCTCGCAGCGGTCCTCGGGAACCGCCCCTCAGAAGCCTCCGCCGAAGTCCCCGCCGCCCCCGAAGCCCCCGCCCCCGAAGTCGCCGCCGCCGAAACCACCGGTGAAGTCGTCCGAGGCGAAGTCGGCGCCGGAGACATCGCCGCCCTCGTAGCCGCCGCCGAAATCGCCGTAACCCGAGCCGTAGTCGGCGGCGTAGGCGGGGCCGGCCATCATGCTGCCGAGCATCGTGCCGATGAGCAGGCCGGGGAGGATGCCGCCGCCGAAGTACCCGCCGGCCCAGGGGCCGTAGGCGGGTCCGGCGTCCCAGTACGGGCGGCGGGCGCCGCTGTCCGTGGTGACCTCGCGGATCATCGGGTCCTGGCCGTCCGCGAGCCGGGCCCGGTCGGCCGCGCACACCGGGACCTCGCGGGTGGCGCTGCCGGTCGGGGTCCAGCTGACGTCGGCCACCGACGGGCCGTGCCGGGGGTCGAAGAAGCAGGGCGGCCGGCGCTCGGGCAGCGGGCGGCCCTCGCGGCGGGCGGCGAGCAGCGCCAGCGAGTGGCGGCCGTCCTCCAGAGCCTGGGTGACGGCCCGTACGTCCTCGGGTTTCGTCGCCCCGTCCATCAGGCGCTTGGCCTGTTCGTAGGAGTCGAGGGCGTGTTCGTAGTCGGTGCGCATCGCGTCGTCGGCGCCGGGTTCGCCGGGGTGGAAGTCCAGGCGCTCCAGTTCCTCGCCGAACGCGGTGATGTCCTCGTCCACCACCACCCGCAGCTTCGCCAGCGCGGCCCGCTGTTCCTGCTCGTGCTGGAGGCGCCGACGCCGCACCAGCGCGTACGCGCCCGCGCCGCCCGCGGCCAGGACCACGCCGGTGGTGACCAGACCGGCGACGGGCACGCCGTCGTCCGTCGTGGAGCCCCAGGACGACGGGGCCGAGCCGCCCACGTTCTGCAGCGCGGCGTCGACGAAGTCGTTCAGCTGGGCCTTGACGTCGTCGATGCCCTGCACGGACGAGACCAGGTTGCCCACGGCCTCGTTGCTCATCACGGAGGAATCGGCGGCGGCACCGAAACCGTCACCGCTGCGCACCGCGTACAGACCCGTGACGCCGGTCTCGGTGCGGAGGTTCTTCAGCAGGTTCTGCTCGGGCTGGTCCGCCGGGAGGACCGCCACGAAGACGGGCTTGTCGGCGTCCCTGATCTTGTCGGCGAGCGCCTCGGCGTCCGACGACGACAGCTGGTCGGAGGCGGCGGGATCGACGTACACCGGATCCTCGCGCAGCGACTCGGCGACCGTCGACAGATCCGCGGCCGCGAACGCGCCGGGCGCACCGGCGGTCAGCACCGCCAGTGTGGCGGCGACCGGAACGAGGGCCCAGCGCACAAGGCCCCTGAGCAACGGAGTCCTCATACCTCGACGCTACCTGACGAATCGGACAAACGGACCGGGCCCGGCGGAGCGAATCCGCCGGGCCCGGCGTCGTACGGCGGTCGGGCCGTCCGGCGATCGGCCCTGCGCCGCACGACGTCCTGGGCCGCCGGGGGCGGCCTCACGTCGTACGGGCGTTCAGTCCGCCCGGTAGGCGGCCGTCAGCTTCTCCACGGCCGCCCCGTACCTCCCCTGTGTCAGCAGGCGGTCGGCCTCCGCGAAGGGCCCCGCGAGCCCCGGTGTGACCGCCTTCCGCTGGACGATCAGCCGCGCCTTCGTGACCAGCGCGCGGCCCGCCTCGTCCGCCCCCGCCCGCTCGGCCGCCGCGGCGGCCACGCCCAGTGCCCTGAGGGTCGTCGTACCGCCCTCCGGCACCTCGGTCAGCGTGGTCAGGCCCCAGCCGTAGGGGAACTGCGGATCGTACGAGGCGTCCCCGACGTTGATCGGCAGCTGCGTCTCGGACTTCGGCCAGGTGACGGGGAGCTGCCCGGTGAAGGGCCGCTTTCCGTAGAGCACGTCCGCGACGCCGTCGCCCTCGGTGCCGGGCAGCCAGGAGGCGACGAGCGCGTCGATGTCGGCGAGCCGGTCGCCGAGCAGTTGCGGGCGTCCGGAGACGATCAGCACCGCGCACTTCATGGCGGCGCACACCGTGTCCACGGCCGCCTGGTCCGCGGCCGACAGCCGCAGGTCATGGCCGTTGCCGACATCCCCGACGCCCTCGGCGTACGGCGTCTCGCCGACGACGACCACCCCGACGTCGTGCCCGTCCGTCGGGGCGGAGGCGTCCTTGGAGTACGTCAGCCGCGGCGCGTTCTTCCGCATCGCCTCCAGGATCGTGGTGCCGGGGGTGATGTCGCCGGAGGAGCCCTGCCAGGTGATGGTCCAGCCGCCGCTCTGGTTGCCGATGTCGTCGGCGTTGGATCCGGCGACGTACACCTTCTGCGACTTCCTCAGCGGCAGCACGCCCTGCGCGTTCTTCAGCAGCACCTGCGACTCGGCCGCCGCCTGCCGTGCGACGGCGCGGTGCGAGGCGGAACCGATCTCCGAGGCGCCGCTGGTGTCGGCGTACGGCTGCTCGAAGAGACCGAGCCTGAACTTCTGGGTGAGGATACGGGAGACGGCGTCGTCGATCCGCCGCTCGGTGATCCGCCCGGCCCGCGTCTCCGCGACGAGGGCGGAGTGGAAGTCCTTGTAGGAGTACGGCGCCATGACCATGTCGACTCCGGCGTTGACCGAGGTCCGCACGTCGCTCACGTAGTCGCCCGGGATCTGGTCGATGCCGTTCCAGTCACTGATCACGAAGCCGTCGAAGTCCAGCCGCCCCTTGAGCACGCCGTTGATCATGTCGCCGCGGGCGTGCATCTTCACCGGGCCCTGCCCGTCGCCGATCAGGTCGAGCGAGGAGTAGGACGGCATGACCGTGCCGACGCCCCGGTCCACGGCCTCCTCGTACGGCGCCAGGTGCACGGCCTCCAACTGCTGCCGGGTGACCTTGGTGACGCCCTGGTCGATCGTGTAGGTGCCGGTGGTGGAGGAGCCGTACTCGGTGCCGCCGTCGCCGACGAAGTGCTTGGCGGTGGCGAGGACCTTGTCGTCGCGGTCCAGGTCCCGTCCGTCCGCGCGGCCCTGGAGACCCTGGATCACCGTCTCCATGGACTCGACCAGCGCCGGGTCCTCGCCGAAGGCCTCGTAGGAGCGGCCCCAGCGCTCGTCGCGGGTGACGCAGAGGCAGGGCGCGAAGTCCCAGGGGACGCCGGTGGCGCGGACCTCGGCGGCGGTCACGGCGCCTGTGCGGTAGGCGAGTCGGGGATCGCGGGTGGCCCCGATGCCGATGTTGTGCGGCATGACGGTCGCGCCGGTCAGGTTGTTGTGGCCGTGGACCGCGTCGACGCCGTAGATCAGCGGGATCTGGAAGCGGGTCGCCTGGGCCCTGAGCTGGAAGAAGTCGATCATCTTCGCCCAGGCCCCGGCGGTGTTGGGCGTCGGGGTCGAGCCGCCGCCGGACAGCAGTGAGCCGAGGTCGTAGGCGGCGATGTCACCGGGATCGGCCATCGCCCCGCGCTCGGCCTGGGTCATCTGACCGGCCTTCTCGGCGAGGGACATCCGCCCGACGAGATCGGCGACGCGCTTCCGCACCGGCAACTGGCTGTCCAGGTACGGCAGTCCGTGCGCGTCCACGACGACCTGCGGGGTCTCCTTCGGAGCCTTCGCCCCGGTGACCGCCAGCTTCAGCGGAACGGTCTCGGCGGTCTCGGCGGACCGGTCCTTCAGGGTCGGTACCCGGAGGGTACGGGTGGCACCGGAGGCGGTACCGGCCGGGAAGGTGATCGTGCCGCTGACGGGGGTGTAGTCCTCGCCGGAGTCGGCGGTGCCGCCGCCGGTCTCGTAGGCGACGGTGACGGGCTCGTCGATGGGGGCGGAGCCGGTGGTGACGACGGAGACCCGCACGCTCGCGGTGCCGCCCTCCCGCACCGGGTACACGGCGGCGTCGGTGCTCACGGAGGCGCGCAGCGCCTGGTCCGCTCTGCCGTACAACTCCACGCCGTCCATGGCGAATTCGCCGGGTGCCCCGACCGGGAGCGTGACGGCGTAGCCCCACGTCTCGGTGAGCCCGAGGACCTGGTCGATGCCGCCGACGGGCTGGTAGTCGGTGCGGTAGACGAAGTCGGTGAAGGGGATCTCGATCTGTTTCCAGCCGCTGAAGTCGTCGGTGAAGGAGGTCGTCCACAGCTCGGAGGCCTCGCCGTTGGCGCCGCCGTCCTTCAGCTCGAAGGCGATCTTCTTGCCGTTGTTCCGGCCGTCCCACCAGAAGCGGATGCCTTTGCTCGCCGACCAGTCGTGGGCGGGCTTGTCAAAGGCGAAGTCGTGGGTGAAGCCGCCGTAACCGCTGATGTCGTAGCTGCCGGAGAGCACCTTCTCGCCCTCGGGCGCGTCGGCACGAGCGCTGAGCCGGAGGGTGGGCGGATCGTCGTGGTCGCTGCCCCAGGTGAAGATGCCCTCGGCGGGCGGGTCGGCGAAGGGGACTTCGCCTTCGAAGCGGTCCACGGGGACGGGTGCGGGTTCCTCCGCCGCGCGGGCCGAGGTGAGCGGCACCAACGCGGCGAGCAGGGCGGTGGAGACGAGCAGGGCGGTTCTCGGCATGGACCTTCCCTCGACTCTCATGGTTCACTCAGGACTTAGATCACGCCGTGAGTTAACTAACGGCCCGCAGACCCGTCAAGACGTCACGTCAGACATCTCGGGAAGGTGAGGCACTGTGAGAACGACCCCCCACGCACTCCGGCTCCTCCTGGCCACGCTGCTCATCACGGCCGGCTTCACCGCGGCCACCGCCCCCGCGCAGGCGGCGGGCGAGCAGGTCACCGCCTATCTCACCACCACGGACGACTCCGGCGGACGCCATGTCGTGCGCGGGCTCCAGGCCCAGGCACCCTTCAGCTTCCAGGCGGGAAGCGGTGGTTCGGGCGAGAACATCTCCGTCGACGAGAACACCCGCTACCAGACCTTCACCGGCGGCGGCGCCTCCTTCACCGACACCGCCGCCTGGCTGATGGACGGCAGCGGGGCGCTGTCCCAGGCGACGCGGGACGACACGATGCGCAAGCTGTTCTCCCCGACGGAGGGCATCGGTCTGTCGTTCCTGCGCAACCCGATGGGCGGTTCGGACCTCGCGCGGTTCGGCTACACCTACGACGACGTGCCGGCCGGACAGACGGACCCGGATCTGTCGGAGTTCTCCATCGCGCACGACCTCCAGGACGTGGTGCCGCTGACGAAGCAGGCGCGGCAGCTGAACCCCGCGCTCACGGTGATGGCCTCGCCGTGGACGGCACCCGCCTGGATGAAGGACAGCGGACAGCTCAACGGGGGCTGGCTGAAGGCGGAGAACTACGGGACGTACGCGTCGTACTTCGTGAAGTACGTGCAGGCCTACCAGGCGCAGGGCATCCCGATCTCGTACGTGACGGCGCAGAACGAGCCGACGTGCTGCGCCGGGTATCCGTCGATGAGCTGGAACGCCTCGGGGCTCGCCTACTTCACGAAGAACGAGCTGCTGCCGAAGCTGGCGGCGGCCGGGCTGTCGACGAAGGTGCTGGCCCACGACTGGAACTGGTCCGACTACGACGCGTACGCGGCGCAGACCGTGGACGACGCGGCGATCCGATCGCACCCGAACTTCGGGGGTATCGCCTGGCACGGCTACGGCGGTGACGTGGCCAAACAGACCGTGGTGCACGACAAGTACCCGCAACTGGACGCGTTCGGCACCGAGCACTCCGGCGGCACCTGGATCGCCAACCAGCAGCGCGAGGACATGATGAACATCGTCGACTACACCCGCAACTGGGCGAAGTCGGTGACGAAGTGGTCGCTGGCGGTGGACCAGAACCGGGGTCCGCACAACGGTGGTTGCGGGGTCTGCGACGGTCTCGTCACGGTCCACAACGGCGACTCGCGGCACGGCCAGGTCGACTTCACGATCGAGTACTACACGATGGGCCATCTGACGAAGTTCGTGAAGCCGGGCGCCCATCGCATCGCTTCCACGGCGTCCTCCTCCGTGCCGAACGTGGCCTGGCGCAATCCCGACGGTTCGAAGGCGCTGATCGCCTACAACGACGCGTCGACACCGAGGACGGTGACGATCAACTGGGGCTCGCAGCACGCGACGTACTCCCTGCCGGGCAAGACGTCGGCGACCTTCACCTGGACCGGTACGCAGTCGGGGGGCGGCGAGCGGTCGGGGGCGCTCGTGGGACTCGCGGGCAAGTGCCTCGACGTGGCGGGGGGTTCGAGTGCGAACGGCACGGCGGTGCAGCTCTACGACTGCAACGGTACGGCGGCACAGAGCTGGACGGTGGGGACGGACGGGTCGGTGCGGGCACTGGGCAAGTGCCTCGATGTGACGGGCGGTTCCACGGCCGACGGGCCGAAGGTGCAGCTGTACGACTGCAATGGCACGGGGGCGCAGCGGTGGACGTACGACTCCGCCACCGGTGACGTGGTGAACACGGCCGCGAACAAGTGCCTGGACGTCACGGACAACTCGTCGGCGAACGGGGCCCGGGCCCAGATCTGGTCCTGCACCGGCGCGCCGAACCAGAAGTGGCGGCTGACGTAGACCCCGGGGGCGGCCTCCCCGGACCCCCGCTTCTCTCGCGGAGCGGGGGTCCAGGGGCGGGCCCCCGGAGGGACCTACTGCGCCGGGGTCACACCCGCCCGCAGCAGCCCGTACGTGTAAGCGTCCTCCAGTGCCTGCCAGGACGCCGCGATCACGTTCTCCGCCACGCCCACCGTCGACCACTCCCCCGCGCCGTCGGACGTGGAGATGAGGACCCGGGTCGTGGACTGGGTGCCGTGGACGCCCTCCAGAATGCGGACCTTGTAGTCGACGAGGTCGAGCTTGGCGAGCTGGGGGTAGATCTTTTCCAGGGCCACGCGCAGGGCTCGGTCCAGGGCGTTCACCGGGCCGTTGCCCTCCGCCGTCGCGACGATGCGCTCGCCCTTGGCGAAGAGTTTCACCGTGGCCTCATTGGCGTGGCTTCCGTCCGGCCGGTCCTCCACGATCGCCCGCCAGGACTCGACCTGGAAGTAGCTCAGCGGCTTGCCCTCGACCTCGGCCCGGAGCAGCAGTTCGAACGACGCGTCCGCCGCCTCGTACGTGTAGCCCTTGAGCTCGCGCTCCTTGACCCGCTCCACGACCCGGCCGACCAGCTCCCGGTCGCCGCCCAGGTCGACGCCCAGTTCCTTGCCCTTCAGCTCCACCGACGCCCGCCCCGCCATGTCGGACACCAGCATCCGCATGGTGTTGCCGACCTGCTCGGGGTCGATGTGCTGGTACAGATCCGGGTCGACCTTGATCGCGGAAGCGTGCAGGCCCGCCTTGTGGGCGAAGGCCGAGACACCGACGTACGGCTGGTGCGTCGACGGGGTCAGGTTCACGACCTCCGCGATCGCGTGCGAGATCCTCGTCATCTCGCGGAGCTTGCCCTCCGGCAGCACCTGCTTGCCGTACTTCAGCTCCAGCGCGGCCACCACCGGGAACAGGTTCGCGTTGCCCACCCGCTCGCCGTACCCGTTCGCCGTGCACTGGACGTGCGTCGCACCCGCGTCGACCGCCGCGAGGCTGTTCGCGACCGCGCACCCCGTGTCGTCCTGGGCGTGGATGCCGAGCCGGGCACCGGTGTCGGCCAGCACCGTCGAGACGACCGCCTGCACCTGCGCCGGGAGCATGCCGCCGTTGGTGTCGCAGAGGATCACGACGTCCGCGCCGGCCTCCGAGGCCGTACGGACGACGGCTTTGGCGTACTCGGCGTTCGCGCGGTAGCCGTCGAAGAAGTGCTCGCAGTCCACGAAGACCCGGCGGCCCTGTTCCGTCAGGAAGGACACCGTGTCGCGGACCATCTCCAGGTTCTCGTCCAGCGTGGTCCGCAGCGCGAGTTCGACGTGCCGGTCGTGGGACTTCGCCACCAGCGTGATCACCGGGGCACCCGAGTCCAGGAGCGCCTTGACCTGCGGGTCCTCCGACGCCTTCGCTCCCGCGCGGCGGGTCGCTCCGAAGGCGACCAGCTGGGCGTGCTTGAAGTCGATCTCCTGCTGGGCGCGGGCGAAGAACTCGGTGTCCCGCGGGTTGGCGCCGGGCCAGCCGCCCTCGATGAAGCCCACGCCGAAGTCGTCCAGGTGCCGTGCGATGGCCAGCTTGTCCGCGACGGTGAGGTTGATGCCCTCACGCTGGGCGCCGTCGCGCAGGGTCGTGTCGAAGACGTGGAACGAGTCGTCGAGCTCGCTGGTTTCCGTCATGGTCTGAAGGCTCCTGATGTATGGATCTCGGTCTGTACCGGAATGACCGGCTCCACCGTCCCCCAATGATCCCTCGCGCTGCGCACCCGGCTGCAGGTGGGCCAGAAACGCGAAAAACCTCTCGCGGGTGCGAGAGGTCTGCGCGCGGGTCGAGGACGACGGTGTCCGCCCGTACCTGGTCGTACGTGGCGGTCACTGCGGACCGGCGCGCCTGCTGCCAATAATCATGGCGAACGAGAGCACGGGGGCAGTCTGGCACAGACCGCCCCCGCACTCACCGCTGTCTCAGAATGCGAACCCCGCGGTGGTCACCCGCGGCGCACCACGAAGCCGTCGGAGAAGCCGTTCGCATCGCCCGGGACGAGCTGGGCCGAGCGTCCGCCGAGGCCGATGACCTTGGCGCCCCGGCTGAGCGAGGACAGGGAGACGTAGTCGTCGGTGACCGGGCCGCCGCCGGTCGAGCGGCTGATCAGGCGGGTGGACCCGGTGCGCAGGTCGTGCAGATAGACGTTGGTGGGGCCGTGGCCACCGTCCGGCAACCGCGGGGAGGCCGTGTAGGCCAGCCAGCGGCCGTCCGGGCTGAGCTCGGGGCTTTCGCCGGACTCGGTGCCGACCTCGACCCTGCGGGTCACGTCCCGGTCCAGATCCCGGACGTAGAGGTCGGACGTGCCCGGGTCCGGGACCAGGTCCTCGTCCCAGTTCTCGAAGGCGATGCTCCGGCCGTCCGCCGAGAGCGAGGCGGGCATCGCGTACCGCTGCGCCGGGCTGCCGTCCGCCTTGACGTTGACCCGTTCCTCGGTGCCGGTACGGCGGTCGTGCACCCAGGTGGCCCCGTATGAGCTGCGCGGCACCGTCTGCGCGTACGCCACGAAGCGGCCGTCGTCGCTCAGGTCCTGGAGGAGCGCCGGGTTGGTGGGACGGTCGCGGTTGCTGATCCGCTCGGTGGTGCCGGTGCGGTGGTCGAAGAGGTAGACCGCGCCGAAGAGGTCGCCGGGGTTGTCCTCCATGCGGTCGGCCTTGGCGTTGAAGGCGATGTAGCGGCCGTTCGGCGACATGACGGCGCCGCCGGCGTAGGCGGAGCCGCCGTCGCGGGCGACGCTCAGCCGGGTCGTGCGATCGGTCCGGCGGTCGTGCAGGTAGATGTCGTGGACCCCGGTGACGTCCGGCGGGGTGTCCCAGTGGACCAGGTTCCTCGCCTGGGAGCGGAAGAGGACGTACCGGCCGTCCGCGCTGATGCCGGCCGCCGAGGAGACACTGTCGGCCTGGGCGCCGTCCGAGGCGACGCTGACCCGCTCGACGGTTCCCCGGCGCAGGTCGCGGACGAAGACGTCCTCCGCGGCGTTGGTGTCGCCGGGCACCAGGTTGGTCGCGGCCGAGGTGAAGACCGCGAACCGGCCGCCCGCGCTGACCTGGGCGCCGTACGAATCGCCGTCGCCCTGTTCACCCGTGGTCGAGCGGGTGACCAGGTCGGTCGACGGTACGGACGGTGCCGGAGCCGCGGATACGGCCGACAAGGCGACCATCGCCCCCGCGAGCACGGCGACGGACACCCCACGCATGGTTCTGAGCACTGAACAACCCCCGTATGACGCTCGAATCCCCCGGCCCCGCGCCGAGGGCTCCTCCCGAGGCAAACGCACCGCGCGTCACCGCGTCAATCCCCCGAATTGAGTACAACCCGGGCGTGTTCTCAGGTGTCCGCGAGGAGACTGTCGTGGAGGAACTCCCGTACGTGGCCGAGAATTTGCGCTCGGTCCGTGCCCTTGAGGCCGATCGCGACATGGATGGAGAAGCCGTCGAGGAGCGCCCGGAGGCGGGCGGCGAAGCGGTCCGGGTCGACCGGCCGGAACTCACCGCGCGAGATCCCCTCCGCGAGCAGGGCCACCAGGTCGCGGTGCCAGGCCCCCTCGATCGCGGCCTGCCGGTCGCGGGCAGCGTCGTCGGCGTTCTGCGAGCGGTTCCAGACCTCCAGCCACAGCGTCCAGTGCGGGTCCCGGTGGCCGTCGGGGACGTAGAGGTCGACGTAGGCGTCGAGCCGTTCCCGGGCCGACCCGGTCCGGCTCAGCAGCCGGGCGCGCTCGGCGCCGAGCCGGCCCTCGCTCCACTCCAGGGCCTGGAGGAGCAGTTCGTCCTTGGAGCCGAAGTAGTAGAGCAGATGGCCGCTGCTCATCCCGACCGCGCGGCCGAGCGCCGCCATGGTCAGCTTCTCCAGACCGCGCTCGGCGATCATCTGCATGGCGGCGACGAGTACGTCCTCCCGCGGCGGCGCGTTCCGGCGCGCACCGGCCATCCGTCGGCTCCTAGCTCCTGGGCTGCTGCTGGGTGATGCAGTGGATGCCTCCACCGCCCGCGAAAATGGTACGGGCGTCCACCAGCGTCACCGTCCGGTCGGGGAACAGCCGCCGGAAGATCCCGGCCGCGATCTCGTCGTTCGGGTCGCCGAAGGAGCACAGCACGACGCCGCCGTTGCAGAGGTAGTGGTTGATGTAGGAGTAGTCCACCCACTCGCCCTCCTCGTCCCGCAGGACGGTGGGCGCCGGAATCTCGACGACCTCCAGGCGGCGCCCCTTCGCGTCGGTCTGCCCGCGCAGGAGCTCGACGTACCGCTGCGAGCGGACGTGGTCCGGGTGGGCCGGGTCGCGCTGGCTGTGCACCAGCACGGTGCCGGGCCGGGCGAAGGCGGCGACGATGTCGACGTGGCCCTGGGTGCCGTACATGCCGTAGTCGCCGGCGAGGCCGTTCGGGAGCCAGATCGCCTTGGTGGTGCCGAGTCTGGCGTGGATCTCCGCCTCGACCTGCTCACGGGTCCAGTCGGGGTTGCGCCCGGAGCCGAGCTGGACGGTGTCGGTCAGCAGGACCGTGCCCTCGCCGTCGACGTGGATGCCGCCGCCCTCGTTGACCAGGGGTGACGACAGCACCGGCACCCCGGCCAGGTCCGCGACATGGCGGGCGATCTTGGCGTCGTGCTCCCAGCGGGCCCAGTCCTGGGCGCCCCAGCCGTTGAACACCCAGTCCACGGCGGCCAGTCGGCCCTCCTCGTCCTTGACGAAGGTCGGGCCGATGTCGCGCATCCACGCGTCGTCGAGCTCCCGCTCCACCAGGTCGATGTCCGGGCCGAGCAGGTCCCGCGCCGACGCGCCCTGGCCGGGGCCGTGCACCACGGTCACCGGCTCGAAGCGGCGGACGGCCCGGGCGACGGACGCCCACGCGGTACGGGCCTCGGCCAGTTCCTCGTCAGTGGTGAAGGTGGGGTTGGGGCCGGGCCAGGCCATCCAGGTGCGCTCGTGCGGGGCCCACTCGGGGGGCATGCGGAAGGTCATGAGCAGGTCCTAGAGGAAGTAGAGGCGGTTGAGGGAGACCGAGTCGGCCGGCTGCGAGCGCAGCGGCTCCCCGTCCAGCGTCACCAGGCCCGTGCGCTGGTCGACGTCGACGGCTCCGGTACGGGAGTTCAGCCGCAGGTCGGCCGGGCCGATCCCGCGGGTGCCGCGGACGGCGACGCGGCGACGCCGGGTCGGCATCGTGTCGTTGCCCTGGTCGAGGGCGGCCTGTGCGACGAAGGCGACGGAGATCTCGGCGGGGGTGGCGCCGTGGGCGCCGAACTGCGGTCCCAGGACGAGCGGTTCGCAGGTGTCGGTGGCGGCGTTGGGGTCGCCGACGACGCCGTAGGCGGGGAAGCCGGACTTCAGCACCAGCTGCGGCTTGGCGCCGAAGTACTCGGGGCGCCACAGCACGATGTCGGCGAGCTTGCCGACCTCCAGCGACCCCACCTCGTGCGAGAGTCCGTGGGCGATGGCGGGGTTGATGGTCAGCTTGGCCATGTAGCGCAGGACGCGCTCGTTGTCGTGGCCGACTCCGGGGTCGCCGAGTTCGGCCTTCATCTTCCCGGCCATCGCGAAGGTACGGCGGACGGTCTCGCCCGCGCGTCCCATGCCCTGCGCGTCGGAGGAGGTGATGCCGATCGCGCCCAGGTCGTGCAGCACGTCCTCGGCGCCCATGGTCCCGGCGCGGATGCGGTCCCGGGCCATGGCGGCGTCGCCCGGCAGGTCCGTCTTGAGATCGTGGACGGAGACGATCATGCCGTAGTGCTCGGCGACCGCGTCCCGCCCGAAGGGCAGCGTGGGGTTGGTCGAGGAGCCGATCACGTTCGGGACGCCCGCCATCTTCAGCACGTTCGGGACGTGTCCGCCGCCGCAGCCCTCGATGTGGAAGGCGTGGATCGTACGGCCCTCCAGGACCCGGAGGGTGTCCTCGACCGACAGGCACTCGTTCAGCCCGTCGCTGTGCAGGGCGACTTGGACGTCGTGCTCCTCGGCGACCCGCAGGGCGGTGTCCAGCGCCCGGGTGTGGGCGCCCATGTCCTCGTGCACCTTGAAGCCACTGGCCCCGCCCTCGGCCAGCGCCTCCACCAGCGGAGCGCCGTCGGAGGACGACCCCCGGCCCAGGAAGCCGATGTTGACCGGCCAGGCGTCGAAGGCGCCGAAGGCGTGCCCCAGCGCCCAGGGCGAGTTGACCCCGACGCCCCACACAGGCCCGAACTCCTGCCCGATGACCGTGGTCACGCCGGAGGCCAGCGAGGCCTCCATGATGCGCGGCGAGAGCAGATGGACGTGCGTGTCGACGGCACCGGCGGTGGCGATGAGCCCCTCGCCGGACACGATGGAGGTGCCGGTGCCGACCACGACGTCGACCCCGTCGAGGGTGTCCGGGTTCCCGGCCCGCCCGATCGAGCAGATCCGGCCCGCCCGGATGCCGATGGACACCTTGCGGACGCCCTGCACGGCGTCGATCACGACGACGTTGCTGATGACGACGTCACAGGTCTCCCGCACGGCGGCGGCCTTGAGGTGCAACCCGTCGCGCGCGGTCTTGCCGAAGCCGGCGAGGAACTCGTCGCCGTAGCGCTGGGAGTCGGACTCGACCCGGACGGTCAGACCGGAGTCGCCGAGCCGGATCCGGTCGCCCGCGCGCGGGCCGTGGGTGGCGGCGTACTCGTAGGGGGTGAGCCGGCGGGCTTGCGCCGGGTGGCCTCCGGGACGGCTCATCGTTCGTCCTCCTCAGGTCGGATTCCCAGGTAGCCGCAGGCGGCGGCCCGACGCAGCGCCTCCTCGCGGGCGCCGGGGGCGTCCAGCGGTCCGTCGACCAGACCGGCGAAACCGATGGCGATCCGGGCGCCGCCCATCGGCACGAGGCCGACCTCCGCCGACTCCCCGGGGCCGAACCGGACCGAGGATCCGGCGGGCACGGCGAGCCGCATGCCGTAGGCGCGCTCGCGGTCGAAGTCGAGGCGCGGGTTGGCCTCGAAGAAGTGGAAGTGGGAGGTGACGGAGACCGGCACGGTGGCGGTGTTGGTGACCGGAAGGCGCACCGCCGCCTCGGGCTCGGCGTGCTCGGGGCCGGGCAGCAGCGCGCCGGGCGCCTCGGCGCCGAGGCCGCCGCCGATCGGGTCGGTGACGACCGCGAGCCGGGAACCGTCGTCGAAGACGGCCTCCACGTGCACCTCGGTGACGACGTCCGCGACACCGGGCAGGACGTCGGCCGGGCCGAGCACCGAGCGGGCCCGGTCGATCGCCTCGGCGAGCCGCAGCCCGTCGCGGGCGGCCTCGCAGACGGTGTCCGCGATGAGTGCCGTGGCCTCCGGGACGTTCAGCCGGAGCCCTCGGGCGCGCCGGGCCCGGGCCAGTTCGGCAGCCCCGAAGAGCAGCAGCCGGTCGCGTTCGGTCGGCGTGAGCCGCATATCGTTCCCTCCTTTTAGAACGTCACTCTAAGCCAGCATCTCCCCGAAATAAACCCTTGACGTCCGACTCCGAGTGACAGACATTGAGTGGCGTTCTAATCACTGGGCAAGGTGAAGGAGATCAGGTATGCGGATGGAGCAGCGGGGCGTCGACACCATCCCCGAAGGGGAACGCACCAGCGGACCCCGTGACCTCGTCTCGATCCTGCTGGGGTCGAACCTCTGCCTCGGCGTGATCGTCTTCGGCTGGCTACCGCCGTCGTTCGGTCTCGGCTGGTGGGCGTCGGTCAGCTCGATCCTGGTGGGCACGGCGGTGGGCATCGCCCTCACCGCCCCGCTCGCCCTGATCTCGCTGCGCACGGCGACCAACCTGTCCACATCCTCCGGCGCCCAGTTCGGCGTGCGCGGCCGGCTCGTCGGCTCGGTCGTCGGCCTGCTGCTCGCCCTCGGCTACACCGCGCTGACCGTCTGGATCGGCGGGGACGTGATGCTCGGCACCCTGAACCGCCTGTTCGGCCTCCCCGCGAACGATCTCTCCTACAGCGTGGTCTACGGCCTGCTCGCCGCGGCGACGGTCGCGGGCGCGGTGTATGGCTACCGCGTACTCCTCGCCATGTCCCGCGTCCTCGCGGTCGGCATGACGGCCCTGCTGCTGCTCGGTGTCTTCGCCTACGCCCCGGACTTCACCACGGCCGCGCTCCCCGACGCGGGCGGTTATCTGCTCGGCGGCTTCTGGCCGACGTGGCTGCTGGCGACGGTGGCCGCCGGTCTGTCGGGCCCCATCGCCTTCATCACGCTGCTCGGCGACTACACCCGCTACATCTCCCCGGCCCGCCACTCCTCGCGCCGGGTGCTGCACGCGACCTGGCTGGGCCTCGCCGTGGGCCTGCTGATCCCCCAGCTCTTCGGCACCTTCACGGCGTACGCGGCCCGCGCGGCGCTCGACTACGCCGGACCGCTCGTCGACGCCGCCCCCGCCTGGTACCTGGTGCCGCTGCTGCTCGCCGCCTCCGCGGGCTCGGTCGGCAACGCGGGTCTGATGCTCTACTCCATGGGCCTCGACCTGGACGCCATCCTGCCGCGCGCCTCCCGGGCCACGGCCACGTACACCGTCGCCGTGGTCGCCACGGGCTGTGTCTTCGTCGGCCACTACGCCTCCACGGCCCAGGACGCGATGACGTCGTTCGTGCTGCTGCTGACCGCGATCGGCACACCGTGGGCGGTCATCACCCTCATCGGCTTCGCCCGCTGCCGGGGGGAGTACGACGCGGAGGCCCTCCAGGTCTTCAACCGCCGCTCGCGGGGCGGGGTCTACTGGTACCGCGGCGGCTGGAACATCCCCGCGACCGTGTCCTGGGCACTCGGCGCGACGGTCGGCGTCCTCGCGGTGGCGCTGCCGTCGTACGAGGGTCCGCTGCTGTCGCTGACGGGCGGAGTGGACTGCAGCTTCCTGCTGTCGGGGCTGGTCGGCGGGGTGCTGTACGTCGTGCTGACGGGCCGGCGAAGCGGCAGGGCCGCCACGGACACGGAGTCCACGGCGGCCCTGGCCACGAGCGAGGTCCGGACCGGCGTCTAGCCCAGCGGGTGCATCCAGCCGTGCTTGTCCTCGGCGATGCCCCGCTGGATGTCCAGGAGAGCCCGGCGGAGTCGCAGGGTGACCTCGCCGGGCTCTGCGCCGCTCTGCTGCCACTCGGCACCGGTCCGCTTCACGGTGCCGACCGGCGTGATCACCGCCGCCGTACCGCAGGCGAAGACCTCGGTCAGCGAGCCGTTCTCGGAGTCGCGCTGCCACTGGTCGACGGAGATCCGCCCCTCCTCGGCCTCGTAGCCGAGGTCACGGGCGACGGCGAGCAGGGAGTCGCGCGTCACGCCCTCCAGGATGGACCCGGTGAGGGTCGGCGTGACGATCTTGTCGCCGTACACGAAGTACAGGTTCATGCCGCCGAGTTCCTCGACCCACTTGCGCTCGACCGCGTCGAGGTAGCAGACCTGCTGGCACCCCTTGGCCGCGGCCTCGGCCTGCGGCAGCAGGGACGCGGCGTAGTTGCCGCCGGTCTTGGCGTCGCCCATGCCACCGGGCACCGCGCGGACGTGGTCCTCGGAGACCCAGATGGAGACCGGCTTCACGCCGCCCGGGAAGTAGGCGCCGGCCGGGGAGGCGATGACGAGGAACAGGTACTCGTTGGCCGGCTTCACCCCGAGCCCGACCTCGGTCGCGATCATGAACGGACGCAGGTAGAGGGACTCCTCACCACCGTGCGCCGGGACCCAGGCCGCGTCCTGCCTGACCAGGGCGTCACAGGCCTCGATGAAGGTCTCGACCGGCAGCTCGGGCATGCCCAGGCGCCGGGCGGAGGCCTGGAAGCGCTTGGCGTTCTGGTCCGGGCGGAAGGTGGCGACGGAGCCGTCGGGCTGACGGTAGGCCTTCAGGCCCTCGAAGATCTCCTGCGCGTAGTGCAGGACCATGGTGGCCGGGTCGAGGGAGAGCGGCGCGTACGGGACGAGCTGCCCGTCGTGCCAGCCGCGGCCCTCGGTCCACTTGATGGTCACCATGTGGTCGGTGAAGTGGCGGCCGAACCCCGGGTCGGCCAGGATCGCCGCGCGCTGGGCGTCGGCGAGCGGGCTGGCGGAGGGCTTGAGCTCGATCGTGGGCGTCGTCATGAGTGGTTGTCCTTCACCGGTTTTGGTTGTGGCGGGCCGCGCTCGCGCCAGTACTGTCAGTGGCCAGTGCTAGGACGTCCGAGCATTCCCTCATTCCGCGGCTCCACGTTCGATTATCGCAAGCGGGAGCCGTGGAAGAAATCGGCGTGAATCGCGACCCAGGAGTCGATGGTGACACCCGGCGGCGGACATGCGAAAGCCGCCGGGGCCTCGGACCCGGCGGCTTCGACGGAGCGACGGGTCAGCCGGCTACGCGTACGGCCAGCGCGTCGCCGATCTCCGAGGTGCCGCGGGCGGGCTTGCCCACGCGCTCGGTCAGGTCGGCCGCGACCGCCTCGTCGATCCGGCCGGCCTCGTCGTCGTAGCCGAGGTGACGCAGGAGCAGCGCGACGGACAGGACCGTGGCGGTGGGGTCGGCCTTGCCCTGGCCCGCGATGTCGGGCGCGGAACCGTGGACCGGCTCGAACATCGAGGGGAACTCACCGGAGGGGTTGATGTTCCCGGAGGCCGCGACGCCGATGCCGCCGGAGACGGCCGCGGCGAGGTCGGTGATGATGTCGCCGAAGAGGTTGTCGGTGACGATGACGTCGAACCGCTCGGGCTGGGTGACCAGGTAGATGGTCGCCGCGTCGACGTGCATGTACTCGGTGGTGACCTCGGGGAACTCCGTGGCCACCTGGTTGAAGATGTTCGTCCACAGGTGACCCGCGAAGGACAGCACGTTGTTCTTGTGGATCAGCGCGAGCTTCTTGCGGGGGCGGGCCTGGGCGCGGGCGAAGGCGTCCCGGACCACGCGCTCGACACCGAACGCCGTGTTGACGGAGACCTCGGTGGCCACCTCGTGCGGGGTGCCCTGGCGAATGGCGCCGCCGTTGCCCGTGTACGGGCCCTCGGTGCCCTCACGCACGACGACGAAGTCGATCGACGGCTCGCCCTTCAGCGGCGTCTCCACACCCGGGAGGAGCTTCGACGGACGCAGGTTGACGTGGTGGTCGAAGAGGAAGCGGAGCTTGAGCAGGAAGCCGCGCTCCAGGACTCCGGAGGGGACCGACGGGTCGCCGATGGCACCGAGCAGAATGGCGTCGTGCTTCTTCAGCGCGTCGACGTCGGCGTCGGTGAGGGTCTCACCGGTGGCGTGGTAGCGCCGGGCGCCGAAGTCGTACTCCTTGGTCTCCAGCTTCACATCCTGCGGAAGGACGGCGGAGAGGACCTTGAGACCTTCGGCCACGACCTCCTGGCCGATGCCGTCACCGGGGATCACTGCGAGATTGAGGCTGCGAGACATGTCGGCACCCTACTCCTCGTCCCATGGGATGACACACGATGTCCGCGATTCGGACAGCCGGCCAGCGGCAACCCCATCGCGTCGCATGCCGTTCACCCGTATGTACGAGGGGCGTTGGGGATCGCTGGGAAGTTCTCCGTCATGGACCTCCCCGACGTAGGCATTCCGCCGCGGCTCGCGCGCCGGATGAGCATGGCCGAGCAGTACGAGTACGCGCGCACGAAGCTGACCAGGCGCCGCGCGCTGGTGACGGTGGGCGCGGTGGCGGGCGGACTGCTGACGGGCTGCTCGGAGTCGGGGACGCCGGCCGCACGGCCCTCCGCGTCGGCCACGGACAAGGTGCCCGGCTCGGCCGTCGTCCCCTTCGGCCGCCATCTCGCGTTCGGCGCGGATCCGCGCACCCAGATGAGGGTCTCCTGGCAGGTGCCGGCCGCGGTCAAGCGGCCGTACGTGCGCGTGGGTTCACGGCCCGACGACCTCGGCCGGAAGGTGGAGGCCGAGATCCGCGATCTGCACACCCCGGGCGTGGAGGGGGTGCGGCTCGCCCTGGAGCAGTACTACGTGCACGCGGCACTGGACGATCTGCTGCCGGACACGACGTACTACTACGGCGTGGGCCACGACGGCTTCGATCCGGCCGAGGTACCGCACCGCGCGACGATCGCCTCCTTCCGTACGGCCCCGGCGAGCCCGAAGTCCTTCGTCTTCACCGCCTTCGGCGACCAGGGCGTCAGCGACGCGGCCGAGGCGAGCGACCATCTCCTGCTCCGCCAGGACCCCGCGTTCCATCTGCACGCCGGTGACATCTGCTACGCCGACGTCAAGGGCCGGGGTGAGGAGTCGGACGGCTACGACCCCGGGTTCTGGGACCTGTTCCTCAAGCAGAACGAGCAGGTCGCGAAGACCGTGCCGTGGATGGTGACGACCGGCAACCACGACATGGAGGCCTGGTACTCGCCGGACGGCTACGGCGGCCAACTGGCCCGTTTCAGCCTCCCGGAGAACGGCTTCGACCCGCGCACGGCACCGGGGGTGTACTCCTTCGTGTACGGCAACGTCGGCGTCGTGGCGCTGGACGCGAACGATGTGTCGTACGAGATCCCTGCCAACCTCGGCTACACGGACGGCCGCCAGACGAAGTGGCTGGACGCACGCCTGCGCGAGCTACGGGCGTCGGCCGGGGTGGACTTCGTCGTCGTCTTCTTCCACCACTGCGCGTACTCGACGTCCTCGCACGCCTCGGACGGCGGCGTGCGCGCCGAGTGGCTGCCACTGTTCGCCGAGCACCAGGTCGATCTGGTGATCAACGGCCACAACCACGTCTACGAGCGGACCGACGCCGTCAAGAACGGCGAGGTGGGCCGCCCGGTGCCGATCGGCGGCGCCACCGACCCGACCCGTGACGGCACCGTGTACGTCACGGCGGGCGGGGGCGGCAAGGATCTGTACGGCTTCCCGGCGGGCGTGGAGGAGAGCTACGAGGGCCATGTGAGGGACCGCGAGTCGGTGGACACCTTCCAGTGGACCAGGTCACGGTCCGCCAAGAAGGAGACCGTCGAGTGGTCGCGGGTGCGCTACCGGGGCTTCTCGGTCCTCAGGGTCGAGGTGGAGCGCGCCCGGTTGAAGGTGTCGGCACTGGCCCACGACGGCGGGCGCATCGACCATTTCGAGGTGCGGCGCGGCGCTTGAGTCCGCGCCGCACCTCGCGCGGGTGCGGCTCCCGGCGTCTGGGGTTTCCGGCTCAGTGGCCGGTGGCGCCGCCGTTGTCACGCCGGTCGAGGGCGCGCTGAAGAGCGGCGGCGGCGTTCTTGCGGTCGGACTCGCTCGTACGGGAGAGGTGACGGACTCGGCGGGCGGTCGTCTCGGCCATGAGAGATCGACTCCTTCGGCAAACCTGGAGCGGAGGGGGTTACGAGACGCCGGATGGGGCGGGGAGCACGGGCCGCAGGGGTTGCCTGCACGGGGCCTGGCTCACGACCGCCATTCGCTTGGTCGAGCGAGACGTTCGGCTCCTACAAAGTTAAGGGAGGGTGGCACTCCTGTCTCCACAATTACTCGGACTTCCTACTATCTGAGACGGCAGCCCTCCGTGGGCCGTCCTACCGTGGGGAGAAAGGGGAAGGAGAGGACATGAGCGGCACGGAGAAAGTGGTTCTCGACGGCGGTCCGGACGATCTCCCCGAGCGGGTCGTCCCGGTGCCCGAGCCCGGGCCGGACGTGAAGATCAAGCTCCGCGGCGGCTACGAGCACTTCAGGCCGACCTCGCGGTCCGAGGAGACCTCGTCCGGGAAGCTCCCGGTCTACGAGTGGTGGGAGCGGACGGAGATCGCCGAGTAACGCGACGGGCCGGGCCCCGTGAGGGAACCCGGCCCGTGATCACCCGCTGTGGGCTCAGCCCATGTGGGGGTAGGCGTAGTCGGTCGGCGCGACCAGCGTCTCCTTGATGGCGCGGGTCAGCGTCCAGCGCATCAGGTTCTGCGGGGCGCCGGCCTTGTCGTTGGTGCCGGAGGCCCGGCCGCCGCCGAAGGGCTGCTGGCCGACGACGGCGCCGGTCGACTTGTCGTTGATGTAGAAGTTGCCGGCCGCGAAGCGCAGCTTCTCCATCGTGTACGCCGCCGCCGCGCGGTCCCCGGAGATGACCGAGCCGGTGAGGGCGTAGTCGGACACCGACTCCATCTGGGTCAGCATCTCGTCGTACTTGTCGTCCTCGTAGACGTGCACGGCGAGGAAGGGGCCGAAGTACTCGGTGGTGAACACCTCGTTCTCCGGGTCGGAGCACTCGACGACGGTCGGGCGGACGAAGTAGCCCACCGAGTCGTCGTACGAGCCGCCCGCGACGATCGTGCAGGTCGGGTCCTGCTTGGCCCGGTCGATCGCCGCCTTGTTCTTGGCGAAGGCCCGCTCGTCGATGACGGCGCCGATGAAGTTCGACAGGTCGGTGACGTCGCCCATGGTGAGGTAGTCGACCTCGGCGGCGAACTCCTCCTTGAAGCCGGAGTTCCAGATCGACGCCGGGATGTACGCCCGGGAGGTCGCGGAGCACTTCTGGCCCTGGTACTCGAAGGCACCGCGGGTCAGCGCGGTCTTCAGCACCGCGCGGTCGGCGCTCGGGTGGGCGACGACGAAGTCCTTGCCGCCGGTCTCGCCGACCAGCCGCGGGTAGGAACGGTACTTCTCGATGTTGGCGCCGACCGTCTTCCACAGGTACTGGAAGGTCTTGGTCGAGCCGGTGAAGTGGATGCCCGCGAGGTCCCGGTGCTCCAGGGCGACCTTGGAGACCTCGATGCCGTCGCCGGTGACGAGGTTGATGACGCCCTTGGGCAGCCCGGCCTCCTCCAGCAGCTGCATCAGCAGCACGGCGGCGTGGGTCTGCGTCGGGGACGGCTTCCACACCACGACGTTGCCCATGAGGGCCGGGGCGGTGGGCAGGTTGCCCGCGATGGCCGTGAAGTTGAACGGCGTGATCGCGTAGACGAAGCCCTCCAGCGGGCGGTGGTCCAGTCGGTTCCACACGCCCGGGGAGTTCGCCGGCGGCTGCTCGGCCAGGATCTGGCGGGCGTAGGCAACGTTGAAGCGCCAGAAGTCGACCAGCTCGCACGGGGTGTCGATCTCGGCCTGCTGGGCGGTCTTGGACTGGCCGAGCATGGTGGAGGCGGCCAGCGTCTCGCGCCAGGGGCCGGCGAGCAGCTCGGCGGCGCGCAGGATGATCGCGGCGCGGTCGTCGAAGGACATCGCCCGCCAGGCCGGCGCGGCGGCGAGGGCCGCGTCGATGGCGTCCTGGGCGTCCTGCTGGGTGGCGTTGCCGTAGGTGCCGAGGCGGGCCTTGTGGTTGTGCGGCTGCACGACGTCGAAGCGCTCACCGCCGCCCATCCGCTTCTCGCCGCCGATCGTCATCGGCAGGTCGATGGGGTTCTCGGCCAGCTCCTTGAGCTTGACCTCGAGTCGGGCCCGCTCGGGCGAGCCGGGGGCGTAGCCGTGCACCGGCTCGTTGACGGGGGTGGGGACCTGGGTCACAGCGTCCATGAGATCCGTAACTCCTTGTACGTGAGCGGGTGTTCGGTTTCAGCCCTTGGTGACCATCGAGCGGACGAAGAAGCGCAGGTTCGCCGGCTTCTCCGCGAGCCGCCTCATGAAGTAGCCGTACCAGTCGGTGCCGTAGGCGGTGTAGACGCGCATGCGGTGGCCCTCGGCGGCCAGGCGCAGGTGCTCGTCGCTGCGGATGCCGTACAGCATCTGGAACTCGTACTCGTCCAGCTTGCGCCCCGCGCGGTGCGCGAGCTCCTGGGCGATGGAGATCAGGCGTGGATCGTGGGACCCGATCATCGGGTACCCGGAGCCCTCCATGAGGATGCGCATGATCCGGACGTACGCCTTGTCGATCTCGCCCTTGTCCTGGTAGGCGACCGCGGCGGGCTCCTTGTAGGCGCCCTTGACGATGCGCACGCGGCTGCCGTCGGCGGCGAGCCGGCGGGCGTCGGCCTCGGTGCGGAACAGGTAGGCCTGGATCACACAGCCGGTCTGCGGGAAGTCCTTCCGCAGCTCCTCGTGGATGGCGAACATCGAGTCGAGGGTGGTGTGGTCCTCCGCGTCCAGGGTGACCGTGGTGCCGATGGCGGCGGCGGCCTCGACGACCGGGCGGACGTTGGCGAGCGCCAGCTCGTGGCCGCCGGGCAGCGCCTGGCCGAACATCGACAGCTTCACGGACATCTCGGCGCGCGTGCCGAGGTCGAGACCCTTGAGCCGGTCGATCAGTTCCAGGTAGGCGTCCCGGGCGGCCTCGGCCTGCTCGGGAGTGGTGATGTCCTCGCCGACCACGTCCATGGTCAGCTCCAGGCCCTTGGCGGTGAGGTCCTCGATGATCGGGACGATCTCGGCCACGGTCTCACCGGGGATGAAGCGGTCGACGACCTGCTTGGTGACCGGGGCCGCCGAGACCAGACGTCGCATCCGGTCGCTGCGTGACGCGGCGAGAATCACGGGACCCAGCACGGGGCACCTCCACAAACCATCAGAAACAGGCCGCGACCCGACGCTTGGGGTACGGCACGGAGAACCACCGTGAAACCTAAGGATCCCTCCGATCGTCGGCCATCGACAGCTGTCACGCATCCGTGCCACGGATCTCATACAGATGTATGAGGACCCTCTTGAAATGAGGGAGAATGCCCGAGTGACAGCGGAATTCAAGGCTGACTACCAGGAACTCGTCGATGAGATCTCGGAGCTGCTGGGCGCCCCCGCGACCCTGGAGAACCGCGACTTCGAGTTGATCGCCTTCGGCGCGTACGACAGCGAGGACGAGCTGGACGCCTCCGCGCTGGACCCCGTGCGCACCCGCTCGATCCTGACCCGCCGCTCCACCGCCGCCGTCCGCACCTGGTTCGAGGGCTTCGGCATCACCCGCGCGAGTGCCCCGGTCCGGATCCCGCCCACCCCGGAGGCGGGGGTCTACCGAGGACGGATCTGTCTGCCGGTACGCCACCGGGGTGTCGTCCTCGGTTACGTCTGGCTCCTGGACGACGACCCAGGACCCACCGACCGCCAGCTGGCCGCCGCGATGGAAGTCACCGCCCGGATCGGCGCCCTGCTCGCCGACGAGGCCCAGCACGGCGCCGACCTGACCCGCGAACTGCGGGCCGTCCTCACCGCCGAGCGGGACTGGCAGCGGGACATGGCCGTCGCCGAACTCCGCGCCGCCCTCGGCTCCCGCGCCGACTCCGTCCACACGGTCGTCTGCGTCGCCCCCTGGCCGTCGGCCGACCCGGACGACGCCCCCTCGGTGCGCACCGTGCCGGGCGCGACGGCGCTGTGCACGGTGCCGTGGGGGGCGACGGCCCACTCGCTCGCGCTGCTGATGCGGCTGCGGTCCCCCGAGGTCCTGACGCCGGCGACGACCGCGGCCGGGCGGCTCCTGGAGCGCGCGGGCGGACAAGGGGGCGCCGGGATCGCCGCCGCCCGGGCGGGGCTGGCCGAGCTGGGGGCGGCCTGGCGGGAGGCGTCGGCCGCGGCGCGGGCGGTGCTCGCCGAGCCCCGGCTCGGACCGATCGCCCCGTGGGCCCGCATCGGCCCGTACCGACTGCTGACCGCACTGCCCCCGGAGGCGGCCCGCGACCCGGCGGTGACCCCGCTCCTGGCTCCCGCCCACCGGGAACTCGCCCGCACCGCCGAGGTCTACCTCGACCGCGCGGGCCAGGCCGCCCGCACCGCCGCCGAGCTGGGCATCCACCGGCAGACCCTGTACTACCGCCTCTCCCGCGTCGAGCAGCTGACGGGCCTCGACCTGGACGACGGGGAGGACCGGCTACTGCTGCACATGGCCCTGAAGGGGGCGCGGCTGTAGTCCCCGGCGCGCCTCCGGCGCGAGGGGCGGATCACTTTCGGGTGGCGGCCTCGACGACCTGGCGCAGCCCCTCGGTGAGCTGCTCCGCGCCGGGCGCGGTCTTCGGGTCGAAGGTCCACTGTGCGATGAGGCCCGTCATGAGGGTCACGTAGAACATGCCGAGGGTGTCGGCGGTCTCGTCCGAGACGTCCTCCTCGCGCCCGCCCATGAGCAGCGGGATCAGTCCGCGCCCGGCTTCCCGCTGGGCCCGCGCCAGATGGTCGCGGACCTCGGGCATGCGGTCGCCCGCGGTGATGACCTCCATGCTGAGGCGCCACATCGGCGCCCTCAGGGTGCCGATGATGTTCGACCACGTCTCCTGGAACCGCTCGATCGAGCCGTCCTCGGTCGCGCTCTCGACGACCCCCTCACCCTCGAAGGCGTCGCCCATCTCGCCGACGAGCGCCACATACGCCTCCGCCAGCAGCGCGTCCTTCGAACCGTAGTGGTACCCGATCGAGGCCAGGTTGGTCCCCGACTCCTTGACGATGTCGCGCGCGGTCGTGCGCACGAACCCCTTGGCCAGCAGGCAGCGCTTGGCGCCTTCGAGCAGATCCTCACGGTGTCCCATGGCGCCAGCGTACCCCCGTCCATACACACGTCCTATACAGCCGTCATAGACAAGCGTTTAATACGTGTGTACATTTCCCGGCATGACGACGAACCAGACCCCGCCCACCCGGGCCGGTCGCCGCGAATGGACCGCGCTCGGGGTGCTGATGCTGCCGCTGCTGCTGGTCTCGATGGATGTGTCGGTCCTCTACTTCGCCATCCCGGCGATCAGCGCCGACCTGGAACCGAGCGCCACGCAGCAGCTGTGGATCTTCGACATGTACGGCTTCGTCCTGGCGGGCCTGCTGATGACGATGGGCTCGCTGGGCGACCGGATCGGCAGGCGCCGCCTGCTGCTGTTCGGCGCGGCGGCCTTCGGCGGCGCCTCCCTGGTAGCCGCGTACGCCAACAGCCCCGAGACCCTGATCGCCGCCCGCGCGGTGCTCGGCATCGGCGGCGCCACGCTGATGCCGTCGACGATGGCGCTGGTGCGCACGATGTTCACCGACCCGGCGCAGCGCACCCTGGCGATCGGCGTGTGGTCCGGCGTGATGACCGCGGGGATCGCGCTGGGCTCGGTGATGAGCGGCGTCCTCGTCGAACACTTCTGGTGGGGCTCGGTCTTCCTGGTCAACCTGCCCGCGATGGCCCTGCTCCTGCTGCTCGGCCCGGTCCTGCTGCCCGAGTCCAGGAACCCCGGGCCCGGCCGCTTCGACCTGCTGAGCGTGCCCCTGTCCATGGCGGCCGTGCTGCCCGTGATCTACGGCCTGAAGGAGATCGCCGCCGAGGGCTGGAACGTCGGCCACGTCGTCTCGGTCACCGTCGGCCTCCTCTTCGCGGCGCTCTTCGTCCAGCGGCAGCGCACCACGGTCTCGCCGCTGATCTCCCCCGCCCTGTTCCGGGGCCACGGCTTCACCCCGGCGGTCGTGCTCAACCTCGTCTCGGCCTTCGGGATGATGGGCTCGGCGTACTTCACCACCCAGTACCTGCAGTCCGTCCTGGACAAGAGCGCCCTGGAGGCCGCGCTGTGGAGTCTGCTGCCCTCGCTGCCCATCGGTGCCGCGGCGCCGGTCGCGGCCGGACTCGTGCGGCGGGGTGTGCCGCGCGCCCTGGTCGTCGCCGGGGGCTTCGCGGTCGCCGCTTCCGGCTATCTGATGCTGGCCCTGACCGACTCGGACGCCATCTGGCTGCTGGCCGCGTGCGCCGTCCTGGCCTGCGGGATCGTCGCCGTGATGTCCCAGCTGACCGACCTCGCGCTGAGCGCGGCCCCGGTGGAGAAGGCCGGCTCGGCCTCCTCACTGATGGAGACCGGCACCGAGTTCGGCGGCGCCCTCAGCATGGCCGCGCTGGGTTCCGTCGGCACGGCCGTCTACCGCGCCGACATGCCGGACGCGGCCCCGGCGGCGGCCCGCGAGACGCTGGGCGGCGCGCTGGCCGTGGCCGAGCGGATGCCGGAGCACACGGGACAGGCCCTGGCGACGGCCGCCCGGGAGGCGTTCACGGCGGGCATGCAGACGGCGGCGGTCGTGGGCGCGGTCCTGCTCCTCGCCGCGGCGGTGCTGGCGGCGGTGACGCTGCGGCGGGTGGAGGTGCGGGAGCGGACACACGAAACGCCGGACGAGCCGAGCAACCTCAGCCCGTCCGGCGTTTGAGGACGAGGCCCGTTCAGGGCCGAAGGGGCGCGGGGAACTGCGCGAACAGCCCCCACACACCCGCGGTCGAACAGCGACCTCAGACCAGGTTCACCGCGCGAGCGGACGTCGCCCCGATCTCCTCGGCGACCTCGGCCAGCACCGCCGCCGTCACCGCGTCGTCCACGGTCAGCACGGCCAGCGCCTCGCCGCCCACCGCCGCGCGGGCGACCTGCATACCGGCGATGTTGATGCCCGCCTCGCCGAGGACCCGGCCCACGGTGCCGACGACACCCGGACGGTCCTCGTACCGCAGCACCACCATGTGGTCCGCGAGCGCGAGGTCGACGTCGTAGTCACCGACCGCGACGATCTTCTGGAGGTGCTTGGGCCCGGCCAGCGTGCCGGAGACCGCGACCTCCTCGCCGCTGCCGAGCGTGCCGCGCACGGTGACGACGTTGCGGTGGTCGGCCGACTCGGAGCTGGTGGTCAGCCGTACCTCGACCCCGCGCTCCTGGGCGAACAGCGGGGCGTTGACGTAGGACACCGTCTCGTCGACGACGTCCTCGAAGACGCCCTTGAGCGCGGAGAGTTCGAGCACCTTCACGTCGTGCTGGGTGATCTCGCCGTAGACCTCGACGTCGAGGCGGACCGCGACCTCACCGGCGAGCGCGGTGAAGATCCGGCCGAGACGCTCGGCGAGCGGCAGACCCGGCTTGACGTCCTCGGCGATGACACCGCCCTGGACGTTCACCGCGTCCGGGACCAGCTCACCGGCGAGGGCGAGCCGCACCGAGCGGGCGACGGCGATACCGGCCTTCTCCTGCGCCTCGTCGGTGGAGGCGCCGAGGTGCGGGGTGGCGACGACCTGGTCGAACTCGAAGAGCGGGGAGTCCGTGCAGGGCTCCTTGGCGTACACGTCGAGACCGGCACCGGCGACCCGGCCCTCCTTCAGGGCGGAGTACAGCGCCACCTCGTCGACGATCCCGCCGCGCGCGGCGTTGACGATGCGCACGCTCGGCTTGACCTTGCGCAGCGCCTCGTCGCCGATGAGACCGAGGGTCTCGGGGGTCTTCGGCAGGTGCACCGTGATGAAGTCGGAGACCTCGAGGAGCTCGTCGAGCGACAGCACCTTGACGCCCATCTGCGCGGCCCGGGCGGGCTGGACGTAGGGGTCGTACGCGACGACCTTCATGCCGAAGGCGGACATGCGCTGCGCGACGAGCGCGCCGATGCGGCCGAGGCCGACGACGCCGAGGGTCTTCTCGGCGAGCTCCACGCCCGTGTACTTGCTCCGCTTCCACTCGCCGTTCTTCAGCGCGGCGTTGGCCTGAGGGATGTTGCGGGCGGTGGCGAGCAGCAGGCCGCAGGCCAGCTCGGCGGCGGTGACGATGTTGGACGTCGGGGCGTTGACGACCATCACGCCGGCCTTGGTGGCGGCGGAGACGTCGACGTTGTCCAGGCCGACGCCGGCTCGTGCGACGACCTTCAGCTTGTTCGCGGCGGCGATGGCCTCGGCGTCGACCTTGGTGGCGGAGCGGATCAGGATCGCGTCCACGTCGGCGATGGCCGGGAGCAGCTCCGCCCGGTCGGCGCCGTTGCAGTGCCGGATCTCGAAGTCCGGACCAAGGGCGTCCACAGTCGCGGGCGACAGCTCTTCAGCGATGAGTACGACGGGTTTCGAGCTCACGTGAGTCCTCACATGTCCAATGCGGACGGCCGTCCCGACGGCCGCTGGCGGTGGAGGGGCTTGCCGCGTGGAAGACGCACGACGCTGTGGGCCTGACGCGTATGTTGTGCAGCAGTGTAGTGCTGCGGGCTGAGGCGTCTTACGCCTCAGCGGAAGGATCACTCGTCCGTGGCTGGACGATGTGGACAACGGGGCCGGAGCGAACGCTCCGACCCCGTGGCCCCGCTGCTTACGCGTCCTCGTTGACCCAGCTCATGAGCTTGCGCAGCTCCTTGCCGGTGGTCTCCAGCAGGTGCTCGGAGTCCTGCTGCTTGTACTCGTTGTACTTCTTCAGACCGCCGTGGTACTCGGCCATCCACTCACGCGCGAAGGTGCCGTCCTGGATCTCGGCGAGGACCTTCTTCATCTCGGCCTTGGTGGCGTCGGTGATGATCCGCGGGCCGGTGACGTAGTCGCCCCACTCGGCGGTCTCGGAGATCGACCAGCGCATCTTCTCCAGGCCGCCCTCGTACATGAGGTCCACGATCAGCTTCAGCTCGTGCAGGCACTCGAAGTACGCGATCTCCGGCTGGTAGCCGGCCTCGGTCAGCGTCTCGAACCCGGCCTTGACCAGGGCGGCCGTACCACCGCAGAGGACGGCCTGCTCACCGAACAGGTCGGTCTCGGTCTCCTCGGTGAAGGTGGTCTTGATGACGCCGGCGCGGGTGCCGCCGATGCCCTTGGCGTACGACAGGGCGAGCGCGAAGGCGTTGCCGGTGGCGTCCTGCTCGACGGCGGCGATGCAGGGAACGCCGCGGCCCTCCTCGTACTGACGGCGGACCAGGTGGCCCGGGCCCTTCGGGGCGACCATGCAGACGTCCACGCCGGCCGGGGGCTTGATGAAGTCGAAGCGGATGTTCAGGCCGTGGCCGAAGAACAGCGCGTCGCCGTCCTTGAGGTTGTCCTTGATGGACTCCTCGTAGACCTGGGCCTGGATCGGGTCCGGGACGAGGATCATGATGACGTCGGCCTCGGCGGCGGCCTCGGACGGGGTCACCACGCGCAGGCCCTGCTCCTCGGCCTTGGCCTTGGACTTGGAGCCCTCGTGCAGACCGACGCGCACGTCGACACCCGAGTCACGGAGCGACAGCGCGTGGGCGTGGCCCTGGCTGCCGTAACCGATGACCGCGACCTTGCGGCCCTGGATGATGGACAGGTCGGCGTCGGCGTCGTAGAACAGCTCGGCCACTTTGGGTTCTCTCCTTGTGTGCAGGTGTTGCGTTCCACCGTATGACGGCGGGCGGAAGGGAAGTTCGGGGGTCTCGGTATACGGGCGGCCGGTTGTGCCCGGCCGCCCGGAACCGTCGCTACGCCGACCGGTCGAGGGCGCGCAGTGACCGGTCCGTGATCGAGCGCGCGCCGCGGCCGATCGCGATCGTGCCGGACTGGACGAGTTCCTTGATGCCGAACGGCTCCAGCATCTTCAGCATCGCCTCCAGCTTGTCGCTGGAACCGGTGGCCTCGATCGTCACGGCCTCCGGGGAGACGTCGACGGTCTTGGCGCGGAACAGCTGGACGATCTCGACGATCTGGGAGCGCGTCTCGTTGTCGGCGCGCACCTTCACCAGAACGAGTTCCCGCTGAACGGCCGAACCGGGCTCCAGCTCGACGATCTTCAGCACGTTGACGAGCTTGTTGAGCTGCTTGGTGACCTGCTCGAGCGGCAGGTCGTCGACGCTCACCACGATGGTGATGCGGGAGATGTCGGGGTGCTCGGTGACGCCGACCGCGAGCGAGTCGATGTTGAAGCCGCGGCGGGAGAACAGGGCGGCGATCCGCGCCAGGATGCCGGGCGTGTTCTCCACCAGGACCGAGAGCGTGTGCTTGGACATGATCTTCTACGTCTCTCTGCTTCAGTCGTCTTCGTTGTCGCCGAAGTCGGGGCGGACGTCCCGGGCGGCCATGATCTCGTCGTTGGAGGTTCCGGCGGCGACCATCGGCCACACCATGGCGTCCTCGTGGACGATGAAGTCGATGACGACCGGGCGGTCGTTGATCGAGTTCGCCTCCTCGATGACCTTGTCGAGGTCGGCCGGGTCCTCGCAGCGGATCGCGTAACAGCCCATGGCCTCCGACAGCTTGACGAAGTCGGGGACGCGGGTGCCGGCGCTCGGCGACTTGCCGTCCGCCTCCGGGCCGCTGTGCAGCACGGTGTTGGAGTAGCGCTGGTTGTAGAAGAGGGTCTGCCACTGGCGGACCATCCCGAGGGCGCCGTTGTTGATGATGGCGACCTTGATCGGGATGTTGTTCAGGGCGCAGGTGGTGAGTTCCTGATTGGTCATCTGGAAGCAGCCGTCGCCGTCGATCGCCCAGACGGTCTGGTCCGGGGCTCCGGCCTTGGCGCCCATGGCCGCCGGGACCGCGTAGCCCATGGTTCCGGCGCCGCCGGAGTTGAGCCAGGTCGCCGGCTTGTCGTAGTCGATGAAGTGCGCGGCCCACATCTGGTGCTGGCCGACGCCCGCCGCGAAGATCGTTCCCTGCGGGGCGAGTTGGCCGATGCGCTGGATGACCTGCTGCGGGGAGAGCGAGCCGTCCTCGGGCTGGTCGTAGCCGAGCGGGTAGGTCTCGCGCCAGCGGCTGAGGTCCTTCCACCAGGCCTCGTAGTCGCCCCGGTGCCCCTCGCTGTGCTCCTTCTGCACGGCCTGGATCAGATCGGCGATGACCTCACGCGCGTCACCCACGATCGGCACGTCCGCGGCCCGGTTCTTGCCGATCTCGGCCGGGTCGATGTCCGCGTGCACGATCTTGGCGTACGGCGCGAAGCTGTCCAGCTTGCCCGTGACGCGGTCGTCGAAGCGGGCGCCGAGGGCGACGATCAGGTCGGCCTTCTGCAGACCGGTGACGGCGGCGACCGAGCCGTGCATACCGGGCATGCCCAGGTGCTGCTGGTGGGTGTCGGGGAATGCGCCGAGCGCCATCAGGGTGGTGGTGACGGGCGCGCCGGTCAGCTCGGCGAGTACCTTCAGCTCCGCGGTGGCCTGCGCCTTGAGGACGCCGCCACCGACGTAGAGGATCGGCCGCTTGGCGGAGGTGATCAGCTTGGCGGCCTCGCGGATCTGCTTGGCGTGCGGCTTGGTCACCGGGCGGTAGCCGGGCAGGTCCATGGTGGGCGGCCAGGAGAAGGTCGTCTGCGCCTGGAGCGCGTCCTTGGCGATGTCGACCAGGACCGGGCCGGGGCGGCCGGTGGCGGCGATGTGGAAGGCCTGCGCGATCACCCGCGGGATGTCCTCGGCCTTGGTGACCAGGAAGTTGTGCTTGGTGATCGGCATGGTGATGCCGACGATGTCCGCCTCCTGGAAGGCGTCGGTGCCGATCGCCTTGGAGGCGACCTGCCCGGTGATCGCGACCATGGGCACCGAGTCCATGTGCGCGTCGGCGATCGGGGTGACCAGGTTGGTGGCACCGGGGCCGGAGGTCGCCATGCAGACGCCGACCTTGCCGGTGGCCTGCGCGTAGCCGGTGGCGGCGTGGCCCGCGCCCTGCTCGTGGCGGACCAGGACGTGGCGCACCTTGGTGGAGTCCATCAGCGGGTCGTACGCCGGGAGGATGGCACCGCCGGGAATGCCGAATACGGTGTCGGCGCCGACCTCCTCGAGAGAGCGAATGAGGGACTGCGCACCCGTGACGTGCTCGGGCGCGGACTGCTGTCCTCCGGAACGGGGCCGCGGCTGCGGATGATGGGCCCCGGTGGCCTGCTCGGTCATCGGCATTCTCTTCTCGATGCTGAGGGTTTTTGCGAAGTTTGGGCGGGGTACGGCTGCTGCTCGGCAGGTGCCTGTGCAACAAAAAACCCCTCGTGCCGTAAGGCAAGCGAGGGGAGCGCGCCGGGAGTGGGTCGCTGAGCGATCAAGGGCTCAGCGTCAGCCGACGCGCTTTCCAAGTACGAGAATTCGGGTGCGCATGGCACTGACCCTCCCCCCGGCACGCGTCGCGTGTCAAGGTGGTGGGACGGGCGTCTCATTATGTGAGCGATGGGCACTGCCGCCTCCGAGAACAGCGGACACACTTCCGGTGTACACCGGTGCGGCGCCCCCGGCGAACGCGGGCTCCACCGGTCCGTGCGGGACCGGATAATGGCCGGATCCGAGCGCTCTGCGGAGCCGGTACTCGTCCAGCGGGCCGGAGAAGGCCATGCCCTGTCCGTGCGTGCAGCCCATCGCGCGGAGCGCCACCACCTGCTCGGGCAGGTCCACGCCGTCGGCCACGGACTGCAGCCCCAGATCGGTGGCGATCCGCAGCAGTCCACTGGTGATCTTGTGCAGCCGCGCGGACTCGACGACGCCCTCGACCAGACCGCGGTCGACCTTGAGGATGTCGACGGGGAGTCTGCGCAGCGCGGTGATCGCCGCACAGCCACTGCCGAAGCCGTCCAGCGCGATCCGCACGCCGAGCCTGCGCAACGCGCTCAGCCTGCGCTCCAGCTCGTCCAGCGAGACGCGTACGTCGGTGTCGGACAGCTCGATCACCAGCGAACCCGAGGGCAGCCCGTGCCGGGTGAGCAGGGCCTCGATCGAGTCGAGCGGCATCGAGCGGTCCAGCAGCCGACGCGCGCTCATCCGGACGCAGACCGGCACCGCGAGCCCCGTGGCGGTGCGCTCGGCGGCCTGTTCGACGGCCTCCTGGAGCATCCAGCGCCCCAGCTCGGCGGTCTTGTCGCTGTCCTCGGACACCCGCAGGAACTCGGCGGGCGTGAACAGCACGCCTTGCGAGGACCGCCAGCGGGCCTGGGCGGCGACCGATGTGATCCGGCCGTCCTCCAGCGACACCACCGGCTGGTGCAGCAGCGCGAACTCGCCGTCGTGCAGCGCCGCCCGCAGTCGCGTGGCCAGCTCCGCCTTGCGTACGACGTCCTGCTGCATCTGCGGCTTGTACAGCTCGACCCGGCCTTTGCCGCCCGCCTTGGCGCGGTACATCGCGAGGTCGGCGTTGCGCAACAGCTCTCCCGCGCCGAGGCCCGGCTCGGCGAAGGCGACCCCGATGGAGGCGTTGACCCGGACATCGTTGCCGTCGATGACGTACGGCTGGGACAGGGTGACCCTGAGGCGGTCGGCGAGCTCCAGGATGTTCCGTTCGCGAGCGGTACGGTCGCGGGTGCCGTCCCCGACGATGAGCGCGGCGAACTCGTCCCCGCCGAGCCGGGAGGCGGTGTCCCCGTGCCGGACCGCCTCCTGGAGTCGGCGGGCGGCCTGGACGAGCAGTTCGTCCCCGGCCTGGTGCCCGATGGTGTCGTTGACGGCCTTGAAGCCGTCGAGGTCGATGAAGAGGACGGCGGTGCCGCGCAGGGCGGCGCCGCGGTCGGAGGCACGGCGGCCGGAGAGCGCCTGCTGGACGCGCTTGGTGAACAGGGCGCGGTTGGGCAGGTCGGTGAGCGGGTCGTGCTCGGCGTTGTGCTGGAGCTGCGCCTGCAGGCGCACGCGTTCGGTCACGTCCCGGCTGTTGAAGATGAGGCCGCCGTGGTGGCGGTTGACGGTGGACTCGACGTTGAGCCAGCCACCGTCGCCGGACCGGAAGCGGCACTCGATGCGCGTGGTGGCTTCCTCCAGGGGGCTGGCGGCGAGGAAGCGGCGCACCTCGTGCACCACACAGCCCAGGTCCTCCGGGTGGATCAGGTTGGCGAGTTCGGTCCCCACCAGCTCCTCCGCGGGGCGGCCGTAGACGCCGGCCGCGGCCGGGGAGACGTAGCGGAGGATGCCGTTCGGCGCGGCGATCATGATGACGTCGCTGGAGCCCTGCACCAGGGAGCGGAAGTGGTTCTCCTTCTGCGCCAGTTCCTGGGTGAGGGTGATGTTGTCGAGCAGCATGATGCCCTGGCGCATCACGAGGGCGAGCACCACGGTGCCGCCGGTGATGAGCACGATCCGGTCGACGCTGCGGCCGTTGAGGACGTTGTAGAGAATCCCCAACGTGCAGACGGCGGCCGCGAGATAGGGCGTGAGAGCGGCCAGCGAACCGGCGATCGGCCGGGCCGCCGGGTACCGGCTGTGATCACCTCCCTGCGCGGGCAGGTGGTGGTGGCCGCCACCGCGCTGTCCCGGTAGGTGCTCGTGCACCACGCGCGTGTACCCCTCGCTCTCCTGCCGCTCGGCGTCGCCGCGCCGGGGTGTGGCCCAGGGGGCGTAGGCCAGCAGCAGCGAGCCCGCGAACCAGCCCGCGTCGAGGAGTTGGCCGGAACGGTAGTTGTTGTGCATCAGCGGCGATGTGAACAGCGCGTCGCACATCACGGTCAGGGCGAGGGCGCCGATCGCGGTGTTGACGGCCGTGCGGTTCACCGAGGAGCGCCGGAAGTGCAGCGCGAGCACCATGCTGACCAGGGCGATGTCCAGCAGCGGGTAGGCGAGCGAGAGCGCGGTGTGCGCCACGCTCGTCGCCTCGGACTCCGCCGCGGTCTGGGCCAGGGCGAGGCTCCACGCCAGGGTGAGCAGGGAGCCGCCGATCAGCCAGGCGTCGAGCCCGAGACAGACCCAACCGGCCTTGGTCACCGGGCGCTTGGCGAGCACCAGGAGTCCCACGATGGCGGGCGGGGCGAAGCAGAGGAAGAACCCGTCCGCGTAGGACGGGCTGGGCACGGGCCGCTCCAGGACGACCTCGTACCACCCCCAGACCAGGTTGCCCAGGGCGGCCATCAGTGAGGAGAGGGCGAACAGCAGCCAGGCCGGCCGGAAGCGGATCCGGCGGTTGCGGGCGTAGACGAAGCAGGAGACTGCCGCGGCGGCCGCCGCGGCGCTCAGCCCGAAGTCACCCATGATCAGGGCGAGTTGGCTCGAACCCCAGCCGCACGCGGAACCGACGGCGTATCCCGCGCACACCAGGGCCAGGGCGAGTTGGGGGACCAGACCGGCCCCGCCGCCGGTGGACGGCGGCCGGGGCAGCGCCCCCGAGGCGGGCTGGGCCCGCAGCGCTCCGCGCAGCATGGTGGGGGGCGGCGAGATCACCGGTCCCTCCCGGTCCGCGCCGCACCCGGGTCCCGAGTGTCCCGGTGCGCTGGGTGTGTGTGCCTCCTGCGGCCGCTGTGCCTGCGGTGGTGGCTGTGGTGACCGCCGTGGTGGCCGCGTCTGCGCGCGGTCGTGCGCCAGGGTCGCCGCCGGCGGCCCCGCCGCGTCGGATCGTTGGTCCATAGGCCGTGCATCGCCCGTCGCCCCCCTCACAGTCTGAAATGTCCATCCCCGGCGCCGAACGGTGCGCGGCGCAGCCCCTGTCGGGACGATACACCAGTCTCGTCACTCAGGGACATAGGTTCTCTACGCTCCGTGACGATCAACGGGGGTGCGGGCACGGACCGCTTCCGCAAGGTTGCGGAGGGTACCCGAACCGGATTACGTGGCCGTCACGTCGGTTGCGGGGCCGCTGGGGACACCCGTTGTAAGGATCACGTTGCGCAGGGGCTCCCGGTTCACGAATCGGTGCAACTGGTCCGCCAGCAGCCGCTTGGCGCGCGGCAGGAAGGCGGATGTCGGGCCGCCCACGTGCGGGCTGATGAGCACTCCGGGCGCCTGCCACAAGGGGTGGCCGGGGGGCAGCGGCTCGGGGTCGGTGACGTCGAGGGCCGCGGTGATGCGCCCGTTCTCCAGTTCCGCGAGCAGGGCCTTGATGTCGACGACGGCGCCCCGGGCGACGTTCACCAGCAGCGCGCCGTCCTTCATCCGGGCCAGGAAGGCGGCGTCGACCAGGTGCCGGGTGGACGAGGTGAGCGGTGTGGACAGTACGACGACGTCCGCCTCCGGGAGCAGGGAGGGCAGTTCGGTGAGCGGATGCACTGGACCGCGCGCCGTGGTGCGCTCGGAGCGCGCGACGCGCGCCACCCGCGCGAGCTCGAACGGCGCGAGCCGGTCCTCGATGGCGGCGCCGATCGAGCCGTATCCCACGATGAGGACGGTCTTGTCGGCGAGGGCGGGCCGGAACCCGCCGCGCCACTCCCCCTTGTCCTGGGCGCGCACGAAGTCCGGGATGCCGCGCAGCGAGGCAAGGATCAGGGCGAGGGTGAGCTCGGCGGTGCTCGCCTCGTGCACCCCGCGCGCGTTGCAGAGCTGGACGCCGGGACCCAGATGCCGCAGGCCGGGCTCGACGTGGTCGGTGCCGGCGGACAGCGTCTGGACGACCCGCACGGAGCTCATCCGGGGCAGCGGACGCTGCCCGAGGCCCGGCGGCTTCATGTAGGGGACGACGTAGAAGGCGCACGCGGCGGGGTCCGCGGGGTAGTCCTCGGCACCGTCCCAGAAACGATACTGCGGCCCGTCGGGGAGCCCTTCGATCTCTTCCGGCGGGATGGGAAGCCACACGTCAGGAGTCATGTCAGGAGGCTATGTCAGGGGTGCCGGACGGCAGAGGTTAGGTTGGGGTGCCGGAAGAGGGAGGGTCACGAGCAGGTGGAGCGCAGGACGATCGGCGCGGCGGCGCTCGCGGTGGGGGCTGTCGGACTCGGGTGCATGCCGATGAGCTGGGCGTACAGCGGATCGCGGCAGCGCGGTGACGAGTCGCTGCGAGCCGTGCACCGGGCGCTCGATCTGGGCTCGACGCTGCTGGACACGGCCGACATGTACGGCCCGTTCACCAACGAGCTGCTGCTGGGGCGGGTGTTGAAGGAGCGTCGGCAGGACGCCTTCGTCTCGACCAAGGTCGGTCTGCTGGTCGGCGAGCAGCACATCGTGGCCAACGGCCGCCCCGGGTACGTGAAGCGGGCCTGCGACGCCTCGCTGCGACGCCTGCAGACGGATGTGATCGACCTCTACCAGCTGCACCGCGCGGACCCGGAGGTCCCGGTCGAGGAGACCTGGGGCGCGATGGCGGAGCTCGTACAGGCGGGCAAGGTAAGGGCGTTGGGCCTGTGCGCGGTCGGCGCGCGCGGCGGCCGCCGGTCCGGTACCCGGCTGCACGACGCCACGCTGCGGCAGTTGCGGCGGATGCAGCAGGTCTTCCCGGTGAGCGCGGTCGAGGCGGAGCTGTCGGTGTGGTCGCCGGAGGCACTGGAGTCGCTGCTGCCGTGGTGCGAGGCTCGCGGCATCGGCTTCCTGGCGGCGATGCCGCTCGGCAACGGCTTCCTGACCGGCACGCTGACGCCGGGCGAGGGCTTCGAACCGGACGACGTACGCGCCCGGCACCCGCGCTTCACCGCGGAGATGATGGCGGCCAACCAGCCGATCGTGGCGGGCCTGCGCCGCATCGCCCACCGCCACGGCGAGGACGTCACCCCGGCCCAGGTGGCGCTGGCGTGGGTCCTGGCACAGGGCCGGCACGTGGTGCCGGTCCCGGGCGCGAAACAGGAACGCTGGGTGACGCAGAACGCGGGCGCGGCTTCCCTGTGCCTCACGGCGGAGGACCTGGCGGAGGTGGGGCGGTTGCCGGGGGCGCGGGGGTCCTGGGACTGACCGGGGGCGTTTGATCCGCGTCGGCAGCGGCGGCTCACTGCGGGCGCGGCGGCGAGCCCCGTGATTCGGGGTTTCGTGATCGGGAACCTGTGAGGCGCGAGCGGTGTATGACAGGTAGAACCCGCGTCGGGACCGCCGCGTCGAAGGGACCAAGATCGTGCAACGTCGAGCTGTGACGGCCGTACTGGCCGCGGCCGCCCTCCTGCTGACGGCGGGGTGCTCCTCAGACGAGGACGGGGGATCGTCGGGCGGCGGTGACGGCGCGGCATCGAGGGATACGACCTCGGCGGCGCCGCCCTCGTCGGGGGCGAGCGAGGAGACCCCGCCCGCCAAGGGCTCGGCCGAGGTGGTGCGCACGGTCGCCGAGGGACTCGAGACACCCTGGGGCCTGGCCCCGCTGCCCGACGGCGACCTGCTCGTCTCCTCGCGCGACGAGGCCACGATCACCCGAGTCGACCCCGAGACCGGCAAGAAGACCGAGGTGGGCGAGGTGCCCGGGGTCTCCCCCGAGGGCGAGGGCGGCCTGATGGGCCTCGCCCTCTCCCCGGACTACGCCTCGGACCACATGGTCTACGCCTACTTCACCTCGGCCTCGGACAACCGCATCGTCCGCATGCTCGTCGACGAGGACAAGCCGGCCGGCGAGCAACTCGGCGCACCCGACACGATCTTCCGGGGCATACCCAAGGGCTTCATCCACAACGGCGGCCGGATCGCCTTCGGCCCCGACAAGATGCTGTACGCGGGCACGGGCGAAAGCGGGGACACGGGCCTGTCCCAGGACAAGGAGTCCCTGGGCGGCAAGATCCTGCGCATGACCCCGGAGGGCGAACCCGCCCCGGGCAACCCCTTCGGCGACTCCCCCGTGTACTCCTACGGCCACCGCAACGTCCAGGGCCTGGCCTGGGACACCAAACAGCGCCTGTTCGCGGCGGAGTTCGGGCAGGACACCTGGGACGAGCTGAACGCGATCAAGCCCGGCGACAACTACGGCTGGCCGGAGGCGGAGGGCAAGTCCGACGACCCGGCCTACCACAACCCCATAGCGCAGTGGAGCACCGACGAAGCCTCCCCGAGCGGCATCGCGTACGCCGAGGGCTCGATCTGGATGGCGGGCCTGAGGGGCGAGCGCCTGTGGCGCGTCCCCTTGAAGGGCACGCAGGTCTCGGCGGACCCCCAGCCCTTCCTGGAGGGCGAGTACGGCCGCCTGCGCACGGTGGTCTCGGCGGGCGGCGACAAACTGTGGCTGACGACGAGCAACACGGACGGCCGCGGCGACCCGAAGGACGGCGACGACCGGATCCTGGAGGTGCGGGTGAGGTAAGGGCTACTCGTCCTCTATCAGCGACCGGTCGAGGATCGCCACGGAGACGAGGATCAGGAACGCCCGGTGCACCATGTAGTCCACGGTCAGGCCGGGGGCGACGGACACCACCCGGATGTCCTCTCCGCTCACGGCCTGCGACACCGGCGTGAAGGGGTCCTCGGCAAGCTTCAGGAGGCCGCGCTCCAGGAGCTTGCGGCGGTCCTCGCCGAGCGCGTCCCGCTGTGCCGCGGCGCGCTCGGTGTACTCGATCTGGTACAACACGGCTCCTCCCTTGTGGCCGGCCTCATTATCCCGCGCCCAGCCGTTCCCTGTCCCCCGGCTCGAACAAGCCCAGCCGGTGCGCCACCGCCGCCGCCTCGCCACGGCCCGAGACACCGAGCTTGGCGAGGATGTTGGAGACGTGGACGCTCGCCGTCTTCGGGGAGATGAAGAGTTCCTCGGCTATCTGGCGGTTGGTGCGGCCCGCCGAGACCAGGCGGAGGACGTCCCGTTCCCGGGTGGTGAGGCCGAGGGGGTCGGCGGTGGGGCGGGGTGCGTCGGGGGTCAGGGGGAGTCGGGCGCGGTGGGCGAGGGAGGCGGCCTCGTCGGCCAGGGGGCGGGCGCCCAGGTGGACGGCGACCGCGTGGGACAGACGGAGCAGTTCCGCGGCGGCGGCCCGGTCGTCCTCGCCGCCGACCGTCAGCAGGGCCTCGGCCAGGCGGTGGCGGACGCGGGCGAGGTCGTAGGGGCGCTGGAGCTGTTCGAAGGCGGTGGCCACCGTCGACCAGAGGTCGAGGGGCGCCTGGCCCTCGGCGCGCTGGAGTTCCGCGCGGACCCACTGCTCGTGGGCGTACCAGAGGGGGGCGTCGGTGGTGAGGGTCTTCACGGCTCCGAGGAGGCGCTCCAGGGTCTCGCCGCGCCCCTCCCTGGCGGCGGGCAGGTCGCGGGCGTCGCCCTCGGCGGTGGCGGCCGCCAGCAGCAGGGGCCAGGCGTAGCGCTGGGTGCCGGGCTGGAATCCGGTCTCCAGGGTGCGCGCGAGTTCGGCGCGGGCGTCGGGGAGTCGGCCCTGCGCGGCGGCGAGGGCGATGGCGAGCCGGGAGACGGGCAGGTCGTTCTGGGGCATGGGGTCGTGGGTGCCGTAGGCGGCGCGGCCGTGGGCCAGATGCCGGGCGGCCTCCTCGACCCGCCCGCGGGCCAGCGCGAGGGTGCCCAGGCAGTGGGCGGCGCAGCCGCGCGGCTTGGCGACCTGTCCCGTGCGCTGGGCGGTGACCGCCGCCTGAGCGGCCTCCTCCCAGTGGCCCAGGGAGATCAGCGCCTCGGCGAGGTTGGCCCAGAGCCAGGCCTCGGAGTCGGTCAACCCCCGCTCCTGGGCGAGCCGCAGGCCGTCGCGCGCGACGGCGACCGCCTCCTCGGAGCGGCCGATGCCCTCCAGGGCGGACGCCAGGTTGATGTGGCTGCGGCCCAGCACCGACGGCACTCCGGCACGTACCGACTGCTGGCGGACCTCGGACATCACGGTCAGCCCGGTCTCGATGTCCCCGGCGTCGACGAGCAGGCCGCCGAGGGTGAGACGGGCGTTCAGCTCGATGTCGGTGGCGCCCACCATGCGGGCGTACTCGACGGCACGCTCGGCCGCGGTCATCGCCTCCGGACCCGGTGAGTGGACCATGGCCCAGCCGGCGACCGTGGCCAGCACCTCGGCGTGCACCTCGGACGGGGGCAGCCCGCGGACCAGTTCCTGGGCGGTGGCGATCTCCTGCCAGCCGTCGCCGCGGGCCTGCGCCTGGACCAGCCGGGAGCGCTGGATCCAGAACCAGGCGGCGCGCAGGGGGTCTCCCTCGCCGTCCAGCAGGTGCAGCGCCCGCTTGGTGATCTTCAGCGCGCGTTCCCGTTCCCCGCACAGCCGTCCCGCGACGGCGGCCTCGGCCATCAGGTCGAGGTAGCGCAGGGGTGTGGTGGCGGGGTCGCAGCCGCAGGGCGGGTAGGCCTCGGCGTAGTCGAGGGGGCGCAGGGTCGCCCGGACCTCCGCGGGGGCGGTGTCCCACAGTTCCATCGCGCGTTCCAGGAGCCTGAGTTGCTCGGCGTGGGCGTGCCGGCGGCGGGCCGTGACGGAGGCGTCGAGGACGGCGGGCAGGGCCTTGGCGGGGTCGTGGGCGTGGTACCAGTAGCTGGCCAGCCGCATCACCCGTTCGTCGGCGGGCACGAGGCTCGGATCGGTCTCCAGGGCCTCGGCGTAGGCGCGGTTGAGGCGGGAGCGCTCACCGGGCAGCAGATCGTCGCCGACGGCCTCGCGGACCAGGGAGTGGCGGAAGCGGTAGCCGTCGCCCGCGGGCGCGGGGGTGAGGATGCTGGCGTTGACGGCGGCCCGCAGCGCCTCGATGAGGTCGTCCTCGGCGAGCCGGGCGACGGCGGCGAGCAGCCGGTACTCGACGGTGGAGCCGCCCTCGGCGACGATCCGGGCGACCCGCTGCGCGCTCTCGGGCAGCGCCTCGACCCGCACTAGGAGCAGGTCGCGCAGGGAGTCGGTGAGTCCGGTGCAGCAGCCCTCGTGTGCGGCGACGGCGAGTTCCTCGACGAAGAAGGCGTTGCCGTCGGAGCGTTCGAAGATCTCGTCGACCGTGCCGGGGTCGGGTTCGCCGGCGAGGATCCCGGCGATCTGGCGGCCCACCTCGGCACGGCTGAAGCGGGCGAGCTCGATCCGGCGGACCGTGCGCAGCCGGTCGAGTTCGGCGAGCAGGGGGCGCAGCGGATGGCGTCGGTGGATGTCGTCGGAGCGGTAGGTGGCGAGGACGACCAGGCGGCCGGTGCGCAGGGTGCGCAGGAGGTAGGCGAGCAGGTGGCGGGTGGAGGCGTCGGCCCAGTGCAGGTCCTCCAGGGCGAGGACGACGGTGCGGTCGGCGGCGACCCGCTCCAGCAGTCGGGCGGTGAGTTCGAAGAGGCGGGCCATGCCGTTCTCGTCGTACCGCTGGGAGCCGGTCTCGCCGAGTTCGGGCAGCAGGCGGGCCAGTTCCTCCTCCTGGCCCGCGGTGGCCTCGGCCAGTTCGCCGGGCAGTTCGTGGCGCAGGGCGCGCAGGGCGGTGGAGAAGGGGGCGAAGGGCAGTCCGTCGGCGCCGATCTCCACACAGCCGCCGAGCGCGACGACGGCTCCGTCGCGGGCGGCGGCGCTCGCGAACTCCTCGACCAGGCGGGTCTTGCCGACCCCGGCCTCACCGCCGACCAGCAACGCCTGCGGCTCTCCCGCAGCGCCGGCGCGGGCGAGCGCGTCGTTCAGGGTCTGCAACTCGTCGGCACGACCGACGAACACCGGGCTGACGGACTGGGTCTCCACGGGCCAGAGCATCGCACGCGGCTCCGGCTGCGGGGCACCGGTTTTCACCGGCCGCCCCGCGCCCAGTCCCCCGGCGGTCATGCGGCGCGGGTGGTCCGCAGCCGGCCGAGGCGGGAGCTATGCACCTCGCCCTCGGCGGCCCGGCGGGCGGCTTCCCGGCGGGCGGCGCGGCGCGTGCGAACGATCTCGCGGACCAGACGCTCGTTCTGGGCCTCGCGGATCAGGTCGGCGGAACGGAGGTGGTGGAGCTCGTACTCGAACATGGTGTCCCCTGCTGAGAGTTGGTTTCGAGGGCTTCGCTTGCTGCGATGCCTCAACTCTCGTCTCCCAGGGGGGTCCGCCACATCGGGAGAGTTCCGCATCTTCGGCGGCGGGCGGGGCCTTAGACGCGCGTGAGGGGGCCTCAGGGCTTCCGTAAGGTACTCACGGACGCCCTAAGACCCCTCAGGACCTGCGGTGATTCAGCTGGTGGAGGGCAGGCCGAGCAGGACGTCGGTGTACTTGAGCACCGCCATCAGCAGGCCGATCACGCCGAGGGCGACGCCCGCCCAGGCGACCGACTTGATCCACACGGGCTGCGGCTTGCCGGGGGCGCCGAAGGCGGGCCGGGCCAGCGCGAACACGCCCACGATCAGGCCGAGGAGCGCGAACAGACCCGCCCACAGGGCGGTGGTCTGCCAGGCGTCGCCGTAGACCTCCTTGACCTGCTGGGCCACGGTCGCGCTGGAGGAGGTCTCCAGCTGGCCGATGAGGGTCTCGCGCGCGGAGGCGACCGTGCCGATCCAGCCGCCCGTCAGCGACACCAGGCCGAGCGCCGCGGAGACGACCGCGGCGGCGCCCTGCCCGACGAAGGAGGAGCCCTCCCGGGTGGCCTGGATCTGCTCGTCGCCGTCGTCCTCGAGGAGCTCGTCGCCGTTCTCGAGGATCTCGGCGTCGGTCTTGGTGACGTCCGTGGGCTCGGTGGCCTCGACGGCCTCCTGCTCCTGGGCGGTCTTCGTCTCGTCCACTGTCTTCGTTCCCATGTGTCGCACCGTACGGAGGCTGTCTGAGAGGTTTCTTAATGATCGCTGTGAGCGGTACGCGCGCGTGCCTCGTGCCACTCGGGGGCGAGGACCGCCCAGATCTCGGTGTCGTGGCGGACACCGTGGTGGGGGTAGTTCTGCCGCAGCACGGCCTCGCGGGTCATGCCGAGCCGCCGGGCCACGTTGACGCTGGGCACATTGGCGCTCGCCGCGTGCCACTCCACGCGGTGCATCCCGCGCTCGTCGAACGCGTGGTCCAGCAGCACCCGCATCGCGCGCGTGACGAGCCCGCGTCCGGTGCCCGCGGGCTCCAGCCAGCACCCGACCTCGCAGTTGCGGGCCTCGGCGTCGAAGTTCAGGAAGAGCACCCCGCCGACGAGCTTGCCGTCCTGCCACAGGCCGTGCAGGGACCCGGTGTCGGCGGCGCGCATGTCGGCGTACCGCTGGAGGACCTCACGCGCGCCGGCGACGTCCTGGGCCTTGGAGGCGAAGGGGACGTACTGGTTGATGAACTCCCGGCCCCGTTCCAGGTGCGCGAGGAACACCTCGGCGTGCCAGGGCTCCAGCGGACGCAGCTCCGCCCCGTCGTCACCCAGCGATATCGCGTACATCGTCCCGCCGCTCCTTCTCGAGCTCCACCACGACGTCGGCCAGCCTCTCATGGGCGGCGCGCGCCTCGGGCGGCTCGATGCTGATCCGCGGCAGCCGGGCGTCCAGCCAGCGTGGCAGCCACCAGTTGGCGCCGCCGAGCAGATGCATGAGGGCGGGGACGAGCAGGGTGCGCAGGACGAAGGCGTCCAGGGCGACGGCGGCGGCGAGCGCGATGCCGAACATGGCGATCACCCGGTCACCGCTGAGTACGAAGGCGAGGAAGACCGAGATCATGATGACCGCGGCGGAGTTGATCACCCGGCTGGTCTCGGCCAGGCCGATCCGCACCGCCCGCCGGTTGTCGCCGGTCTCCAGCCACTCCTCGTACATCCGGCTGACCAGGAACACCTGGTAGTCCATGGAGAGCCCGAACAGGACGGACACCATGATCACGGGGAGGAAGGGCTCGATGGGCCCGGCGCGGCCGAGACCGAGCAGTTCGCTCCCCCAGCCCCACTGGAAGATCGCGACGACGACGCCGAAGGAGGCGGCCACGGCGGCGATGTTCATCGCGGCGGCCTTCAGCGGGATGCCGATGGACCGGAAGGCGAGCAGGAGCAGCAGACAGCCGAGGCCGACCACGACGCCCACGAACAGCGGGAGCTTGCCGACGATGACGTCGGCGAAGTCGTCGTAGCCCGCCGTAACCCCGCCGACCTGCACATCGAGCGAGGTGCCGGTCTCCGCGCGGGGAAGCACCTCCGAGCGCAGCCGCTCGACGAGGTCGCTGGTCCTCTGGGACTGCGGCGAGGAATCGGGGACGAGCGTGAGGTAGGCGGTGTCTCCGGCCGAGTTGAAGGTGACCGGCGTCACGGAGGCGACGCCCTCGGTGGACTTCAGCGCCCTGTCGAGGTTGTCCAGGGCGAGCTTGTCGTCGCCGCCGTCGACCTGCGTCACCAGGGTCAGCGGGCCGTTGACGCCGGGGCCGAAGCCGTCGGCGAGGAGGTCGTAGGCCTGCCGGGTGGTGGCAGTCTGCGGGTTGTTGCCCTGGTCGGAGGTGCCCAGCCGCAGGGAGAGCGTGGGCAGGGCGAGGAGCGTGATGACGACCAGGGCGAGGGCGCCGAGCACCTTGGGGTGGCGTTCGACGAACGCCGACCAGCGGGCGGCGAACCCGGTCGGCAGCTCCGGCTCGGGCCCGTGCTCGACCAGCCGGCGCCGCTCACGGCGGCTCAGGGCGCGCATCCCGATGAAGGAGAGCAGGGCGGGCAGCAGGGTCACCGAGGCCGCGACGGTCAGCACCACGGTGAGCGAGGCGGCGATCGCGACGCCGTTGAGGAAGTTGAGCCGCAGGATCAGCATCCCCAGCAGGGCGATGCAAACGGTGGCACCCGCGAACACGACGGCCCGTCCGGTGGTCGTCACGGCGTTGGTGATCGACTCGTCGACGGTCAGTCCGCGCTTCAGACCGCGCCGGTGCCGGGTGACGATGAACAGCGCGTAGTCGATGCCGACGCCCAGGCCGACCAGCATGCCGAGCATGGGCGCGAAGTCGGCGACGGTCATGACGTGCCCGAGGAGCACGGTCCCGGCGTAGGCGGTGCCGACGCTGACCAGGGCGGTGGCGATGGGCAGCAGGGAGGCGGCGAGCGAGCCGAAGGCGAGGAAGAGCACCAGGGCGGCGACGGCCACTCCGACCACCTCGGCGAGATGCCCGCCGGAGGACTCGGTGAGCCCCACGGCGGTGCCCCCGAGCTCCACCCGGAGCCCGTCGGCCTCGGCTTCCTTGGCGGTGTCGACGACGGCCTGCGCCTCGGCGCGGTCGATGTTCTCGGCGCTGTCGTCGAAGGTGACGGTGGCGTAGGCCGTACGTCCGTCCTCGCTGACCTGGGACGCGCCGTGACCGTCGTAGGGGCCGGTCACCGAGGCCACCCCGGGCAGCTCGGCGATCTCCTCCAGGGTGCGGGTCATCGTCTGCTGGACGTCGGCGGCGCGGACCGTGCCGGAGTCGGTGTGCCAGACGACGGTGTCGCTGTCGCCGCCGAGGCCCGGGAAGCCGTCCTTCAAAAGCTGGGTGGCGCGGCCCGACTCGGTGCCGGCGACCTCGTAGTCGTTGGAGTACGCGGTGCCCACTGTCACGGCGCCCGCGCTCACTGAGCCGAGCGCGAGGAGCCACAGCAGTACGGCGACGAGGCGGCGCTGGACACACCAGCGTGCGAGGGCTGCCACGAACGTGCTCCCAGTAGTTCCGATTTGTGGATCTTTGACCGGGAGTAGTCGTTCATGAGGTGAACAGCCCGCAAAGAACGCATGAGCAATGCGAGGACCACTCTTGCAGGCGAAAGTGATCCTTTGATGCGTTCGTGGGCTTATTCACAGGAGTGGGAGGCAGATCACAGGACAGTAACGACCGCTCTGTCACGTCAGTCGAACTGGTCGCCGAACGCCATCACCGTCACTCCGGCGATCAGCAGCCACAGTGCCCGCCGGGTCCGTCCGCGGGAGCCGAGGAAGGCCGCGAGGCCGCAGACACCGGCACCGAGGGCGTAGGCGGCCGGGACGAGGGCCGGGGCGGGCCCGCCGGCCCGGAGTGTGGAGGCGGCGAGGCCGGCCAGGGTCAGCAGCGCGCCGACCGCGACGGCGGTCCAGCGGGCTCGCCGCGCGTCGTGCACCTCGTCCGCCTCGGCTATGTCCGCGGGGTTCTCGGAATCGGGGCGTCCACTCATGACGGGCGAGCGTAGCGCCCTTTGGCGAGCGCCGGATCACTGGTCGCGCGCACGACCACGTGTCGAGGGTCCGGCCCCGTGCCGAGGGTCCGGCCGCGTAGGGGCTCGCGCCCGCGCTCGGCCTGGACGGCCCGCGTCCGTGCGCCCGGGTGCTCGCCCAGGTCAGCGGCCGGGCCACTGCCGCGGTCCTCCTGGCCAGGGACGGACGGTTTCCGTACGGCTCGCGGGACGCCGCGGGCAGGTACGGCGACGGCCCCGGAGGACGTGCCTCCGGGGCCGTACCGGCGAGGGGGTTCAGCCCTCGCTGACGCCCAGCTTCTCCAGGATCAGCTCCTTGACGCGTGCCGCGTCGGCCTGACCCCGGGTCGCCTTCATGACCGCGCCCACCAGGGCACCGGCCGCGGCGACCTTGCCGCCGCGGATCTTGTCCGCGATGGCCGGGTTGCCGGCGATGGCCTCCTCGACGGCCGTCGTCAGGGCGCCCTCGTCGGAGACGACCTTCAGACCGCGCTTGTCGACGACCTCGTCCGGGGTGCCCTCGCCCGCGAGGACGCCCTCGATGACCTGCCGGGCCAGCTTGTCGTTCAGGTCGCCCTTCGAGACCAGCTCGGAGACGCGGGCGACCTCGACCGGCGTGATCGACAGCTCGTCCAGCGACTTGCCGGACTCGTTGGCGCTGCGGGCGAGTTCACCCATCCACCACTTGCGGGCGGAGGCCGCGTCGGCACCGGCGTCGATCGTGGCGACGATCGGGTCCAGGGCACCGGCGTTGAGAATGGCCTGCATGTCGGTGGCGGAGATGCCCCACTCCTCGCGCAGGCGGTTGCGGCGCACCAGCGGCAGCTCGGGGAGCGCCGCGCGGATCTCCTCGACCCACTCGCGCGAGGGCGCCACCGGGACGAGGTCGGGCTCCGGGAAGTACCGGTAGTCCTCGGCCTCCTCCTTCACGCGGCCCGAGGTCGTCGACCCGGTGTCCTCGTGGAAGTGGCGGGTCTCCTGCACGATCGTGCCGCCGGAGGACAGCACGGCCGCGTGCCGCATGATCTCGAAACGGGCCGCGCGCTCCACGGACCGCAGCGAGTTGACGTTCTTCGTCTCCGAGCGGGTGCCGAACTTCTCGGTGCCGTTCGGGCGCAGCGACAGGTTCACGTCGCAGCGCATCTGGCCCATCTCCATACGCGCCTCGGAGACGCCGAGCGCCCTGATGAGCTCGCGCAGCTCACGGACGTACGCCCGCGCGACCTCGGGAGCACGCGCGCCCGCGCCCTCGATCGGCTTGGTGACGATCTCGATGAGCGGGATGCCCGCGCGGTTGTAGTCCAGCAGCGAGTGCGAGGCGCCGTGGATCCGGCCCGTCGCGCCGCCCACGTGCGTCGACTTGCCGGTGTCCTCCTCCATGTGGGCGCGCTCGATCTCCACCCGGAAGGTCTCGCCGTCCTCCAGCTGCACGTCGAGGTAGCCGTTGAAGGCGATCGGCTCGTCGTACTGGGAGGTCTGGAAGTTCTTCGGCATGTCCGGATAGAAGTAGTTCTTCCGGGCGAAACGGCACCACTCGGCGATCTCGCAGTTCAGCGCGAGACCGATCTTGATCGCCGACTCCACGCCGGTCGCGTTGACGACCGGGAGCGCGCCGGGCAGGCCGAGGCAGACCGGGCAGGTCTGGGTGTTGGCGTCCTGACCGAGGGCCGTCGAACAGCCGCAGAACATCTTGGTCTTGGTGCCGAGTTCGACATGGACCTCGAGGCCCATGACGGGGTCGTACGACGCCAGCGCGTCCTCGTACGACACCAGGTCGGTCGTGGTGGTCACGATGAAACTTCCCTCTCAGCCCAGCAGGACGTCGTCGTCGCCCAGCCGCTTCAGCTCGCGGTAGAGAATGGCCAGGTTGGTGACAACCGCGGCACCGGTCACGACGGCGTCGAGCAGCCGCAGCGCGTCGTTGTCTCCGCGGGCCTTCTTGATCTGCTTGTAGACACCGACGGCGCCGAACGCCGACGTGGCCATCGAGATGTACAGACCGGACTTGGACTTCTTGAAGTCCTTGGCCTTGGACAGCTTGCTCACAGCGACGGAGCCTCCTCAAGAAGCGGGTGCCCCCACCTTTCCACGAAGGCGGCCTCCACTGCGGCGCCCACCTTGTACAGGCGGTCGTCCTGCAGTGCCGGGGCGATGATCTGCAGGCCGACCGGGAGGTTGTCCTCCGGGGCCAGACCGCACGGGAGCGACATGGCCGCGTTGCCCGCGAGGTTGGTCGGGATGGTGCACAGGTCCGCGAGGTACATCGCCATCGGGTCGTCGGCGCGCTCGCCGATCGCGAAGGCGGTGGTCGGGGTCGTCGGGGAGACGATGACGTCCACCTGCTCGAACGCCTTCTCGAAGTCGCGCGTGATGAGCGTGCGGACCTTCTGGGCGCTGCCGTAGTAGGCGTCGTAGTAGCCGCTCGACAGGGCGTACGTGCCGAGCATGATGCGGCGCTTCACCTCGGGGCCGAAGCCGGCCTCACGGGTGAGGGAGGTGACCTCCTCGGCGGAGTGCGTGCCGTCGTCGCCGCTGCGCAGGCCGTAGCGCAGGCCGTCGAAGCGGGCGAGGTTGGAGGAGCACTCGGAGGGCGCGATCAGGTAGTACGCCGAGAGCGCCAGGTCGAAGGACGGGCAGTCCAGCTCGACGATCTCCGCGCCCAGCTCCTTCAGCAGCTCGACGGACTCGTCGAAGCGCTGGATGACACCGGCCTGGTAGCCCTCACCGCGGAACTGCTTGACGACGCCGACGCGCATGCCCTCGACGCTGCCGTTGCGGGCGGCCTCCACGACCGGCGGGACCGGGGCGTCGATGGAGGTCGAGTCGAGCGGGTCGTGGCCGGCGATGACCTCGTGCAGCAGGGCCGCGTCCAGGACCGTGCGGGCGCAGGGGCCGCCCTGGTCGAGGGAGGAGGAGAAGGCGACCATGCCGTAGCGGGAGACCGCGCCGTACGTCGGCTTCACGCCGACCGTGCCGGTGACGGCGGCCGGCTGGCGGATGGAGCCGCCGGTGTCGGTGCCGATGGCCAGCGGGGCCTGGAAGGAGGCGAGCGCGGCGGACGAGCCACCGCCCGAACCGCCGGGGATCTTGGTGAGGTCCCAGGGGTTGCCGGTGGGCCCGTAGGCGCTGTTCTCGGTGGAGGACCCCATGGCGAACTCGTCCATGTTGGTCTTGCCGAGGATGACGACGTCGGCGGCCTTCAGCCGCTTGGTGAGCGTCGCGTCGTACGGCGGGATCCAGCCCTCGAGGATCTTCGAACCGACCGTCGTGGGGATGCCCTCGGTGGTGAAGATGTCCTTCAGCGCGAGCGGCACACCGGCCAGCGGGCCGAGCTTCTCGCCGCGCTCCCGCTTCTCGTCGACGGCACGGGCCTGCGCGAGGGCGCCCTCGCGGTCGACGTGCAGGAAGGCGTGCACCTTCTCGTCGACGGCCTCGATACGGGCGAGGTGGGCCTCGGTGACCTGGACCGCGGTGAGCTCGCCGGAGGCGATCTTCTCGGCGGTCTCGGCGGCCGTGAGCTTGATGATGTCCGTCATGGCTTCTTAGTCCTCCCCCAGGATCTGCGGCACCTTGAAACGCTGCTGCTCCTGGGCCGGGGCGCCGGAGAGCGCCTGCTCGGGGGTGAGCGACGGACGGACCTCGTCCGCGCGCATGACGTTCGTCAGCGGGAGCGGGTGCGAGGTCGGCGGTACGTCTTGGTCGGCGACCTCACTGACGCGTGCGACCGCGCCGATGATGTCGTCCAGCTGTCCCGCGAAGTGCTCGAGCTCTTCGGGCTTCAGCTCCAGACGCGCCAGCCGGGCGAGGTGGGCGACCTCCTCGCGCGTGATGCCAGGCATGCAGCGATCCTCTGGGGTGAGTGCGTGTGGTTTGGGCCCAATCCTATGGGGCGGGGACCCGTGCCCGTGAAACGGTTAACAGCAGTCCTCGCGGGAGGGTCCTGCGGCGGACCCGAGGGGCGCGGGAACTGCGCTCAACCACCGGTGCTGCGGACGACCACGGTCGGTGCCGGCACCGACCCCACGCTCACTCGGCCGCCGGCAGCGCGGCGCGCGGTCGCTGCCAGCCCCGCGAACCCCGGGCCCGCAGCCACGCCGTCGTCTCCTCGGGCGGCATCGCCGCCGCGACCAGCCAACCCTGTACGGCGTCGCAGCCCAGGTCGCGCAGCCGTTCCCAGGTCTCGTCGTCCTCGACGCCCTCGGCGACCACGAGCAGGCCGAGCGAGTGAGCCAGATCCACCGTGCAGCGCACGATCTCCGCGTCCTCGGTGTCCACCGCGAGCCGGGCCACGAACGAGCGGTCGATCTTCAGCTCGCTCACCGGGAGCCGCCTGAGGTGCACGAGGGAGGAGTAGCCCGTGCCGAAGTCGTCCAGGGACATCTTCACGCCGTGCCCGGTCAGGCCCGCGAGGGTGTCGGCGGCGCGCTGCGGGTCCTCCAGGAGGACGTGCTCGGTTATCTCCAGCTGGAGCGAGCCCGCCGGGACGCCGTGCCGGGCGAGCCGGGCGGCGACCGATCCGGCGAAGCCGGGGGTGTGGACATCGCGTGGGGAGACGTTGACGGCGACCGGGACGTGCAGTCCCTGGGCCCGCCATTTGGCCACTTGCCCGAGGGCCGTCTCCAGGACGTACTCGGTGAGGTAGGGCATCAGCCCGGAGGACTCGGCGATGGCTATGAACTCGTCCGGCGGCACCTTCCCGCGCTCCGGGTGCACCCAGCGGACGAGCGCCTCCAGGCCTGCCACCTGGCCGTCGAAGCGGACCTTGGGCTGGTAGTGCAGCTGCACCTCGTGCGCGTCGAGGGCCCTTCTGAGATCCCCGAGCAGGCCGAGGCGGTCCGGGGTGTTGGAGTCCCGCTTGGACTCGTAGACCTCCACGCCCGTGCGGTCCCGCTTCGCCTGGTACATCGCCACGTCCGCGCGGCGCAGCAGGCCCTCGGCGTCGAGGGCGTGGTCGGGGAAGACGGCGACTCCGGCGCTGGCCTCCAGGACCAGGGTGAGACCGTCGAGGTCGAGCGGGGAGCTGAGGTCGGCGACCAGACTGCGGGCGACGCGAGTCGCGGACGTCGTGGAGTCGGCGACCGGCAGTAAGACGGCGAACTCGTCGCCGCCCAGACGCGCGGCCTCGGCCCCGCGGGGCAGCGCCAGCCGGAGCCGGTCGGCTATCTGCAGCAGCAGCCGGTCACCGGCGAGATGACCGAGCGTGTCATTGACCGAACGGAAGCGGTCCAGGTCGATCAGCATCAGCGCGGACCGGGCGCCGATCCGCTCGGCGTCGTCGAGCGCGGTCCAGATCCGCTCCAGCAGCCACTGCCGGTTGGGCAGCCCGGTCAGCGGGTCGCGCAGCTGCTCCTCGGCGCGGGCCCGGGCTATCCACAGGGTGGAGTCGAGGGCGATCAGCGGGATGGAGAACAGCGGCAGCAGCACGGGCTTGGCCATGGCGACGACGCAGACCAGCGGGGCGATGCCGAGCAGGGCGACAGCGACGAGGCCCTGTCTGACCAGGGCGGTACGGGCGACGGTGGGCAGGCCCTTGGCGCGGGGGGCGTGCAGGTACCACAGCAGGGTGCGGCTGACCAGCAGGTAGGCGGCGGCGACCAGCACCACCTCGGGGGCGGTGTAGAAGGTCCAGGTGTCGGGGTTCCAGGGCTCCTCGACGGACGGCACCCGGCCGCAGGCGGCGAGGACCAGGGCGCCGGCGGCGATGCCGAGGATGTCCACCGAGCCGTGCAGGACGCCCTGCCGCCAGCGGTGGCGCCGGGCTATGCCGACCAGGACGACGACGGTGAGGCTGACCATCCCGGCGGGCACCCAGCCGTAGAGCATCAGGACGGCGAGGGTGAGGGCGGCGCCGGAGCCGGTGCCGCCCCACCAGCGGGCGCGGCCGAGGGCGACGAGATGGCCGACGATGATGCCGGTGAGCACGGCCAGCGACCAGCCGACGGTGCCGGACGGGAAGAGGGCGTGGCCGCCGGTGAAGGCCCGGTAGAACCCGGCGCCGAGCACGAAGCCGGCCGCCGCGACGACGGCCGCGGGCAGCGCGGGCCAGGACAGGTGCCGCTCGGCGTCTCCGTCCGGCAGTCCGGACAGGTGCCCGGTGCTGAGCTGGACGACGGAGCGGCCGTCCGCCCCGGTGAGTGGTCCGGTGGCACGCCCCGCCGTACCCGGGCTCCCGGTGGCCAGACCGGACCAGCGGCTCGCCCGCCAGGCGCCGGTGACCCGGCGCAGGCGCAGCCGTGAGTCCGGGGCGGCGCTCTCGGTCGGTTCCATTCCCGTCCCTCTCACTGCCGGCGGTGCCCACGCCACGCGGTACCGCCCCCGACGACTCGGGCGGCACCGCGTTGGAAAACCCTTCCCCCGGCTCATCAAGAGCAAGGGAATGCCCCGACCGCAGCTGGGCACGGCAGGCGCACATCTCAACAGTAGGCCGCAGAAGGCTTCCACGGGCAGCGGTCGTCGACGGTTGCCCGAATGCGCCCTGGCCACCCGTATGCATCTGGTATGCGCCGATCGGGTGGCCTTCAACCGCTGCCGTCGGCTACTCCTCGGTCGGAAGCGCGACGTCGGCCGCCGCCTCGGGGCCCTGTTCCAGCAGGACGTTGAAGCCGTCCTCGTTCAGAACAGGGACCTTGAGCTGCATCGCCTTGTCGTACTTCGAACCAGGATTGTCGCCTACGACGACGAAGGACGTCTTCTTCGAAACCGACCCGGTCACCTTGGCCCCGCGGGTCTGGAGCGCCTCCTTGGCGCCGTCCCGTGTGAAGTGCTCAAGAGTGCCGGTCACCACGACGGTGAGGCCCTCCAGCGGGCGCGGGCCCTGGTCCTCGCCGGAGCCCTCCTCCTCCATGCGGACGCCGGCCGCTCTCCACTTGCGGAGGATCTCCTGGTGCCAGTCCTCGGCGAACCACTCCTTGAGCGAGGCGGCGATGATCCCGCCGACCCCGTCGGTGGCCGCCAGCTCCTCCTCACTGGCCTGCTCGATCCGCTCGATCGAGCGGAATTCACGGGCCAGCGCCTCGGCGGCGACCGGGCCCACATGACGGATCGAAAGACCCGTCAGGACGCGGGCGAGCGGGCGGTCCTTGGCCGCACGGATGTTCTCCAGCATGGCAAGCGCGTTCTTCTTCGGCTCGCCCTGCTGGTTGGCGAAGACCATGGCGAGCTTCTCCTCGCCGGTCTTCGGATCGCGCTTGGGCAGACCGCTGTCCTGGTCGAGGACGTACGCCTTGATGGGCAGCAGCTGCTCGATGGTGAGGTCGAACAGATCGCCCTCGTCGACCAGCGGGGGGTCCGCGGGCTCCAGCGGCTTGGTGAGGGCCGCCGCGGCGACGTACCCGAAGTGCTCGATGTCCAGCGACTTGCGGCCCGCGAGGTAGAAGAGGCGCTCACGCAACTGGGCCGGGCAGGTACGGGCGTTCGGGCAGCGCAGGTCGACGTCGCCCTCCTTCATGGGCCGCAGCGCCGTACCGCACTCGGGGCACTCGCTCGGCATCACGAACTCCCGCTCGCTGCCGTCGCGCAGGTCGACCACCGGACCGAGGATCTCCGGGATGACGTCCCCGGCCTTGCGCAGCACCACGGTGTCGCCGATGAGGACGCCCTTCAGCTTGACGACGTCCTGGTTGTGCAGGGTGGCGAACTCGACCTCCGAACCGGCCACCGTCACCGGCTCGACCTGGGCGTACGGCGTGACCCGGCCCGTACGGCCCACGCCCACGCGGATGTTGACCAGCTTGGTGTTGACCTCCTCCGGCGCGTACTTGTACGCGATGGCCCAGCGCGGGGCGCGGGAGGTGGAGCCGAGGCGGCCCTGGAGCGGGATCTCGTCGAGCTTGACGACGACTCCGTCGATCTCGTGCTCCACGGAGTGGCGGTTCTCGCCGAAGTACGCGATGAACTCCCGGACGCCGTCCAGGTCGCCGACCACCTTGTTGTGGCCGGAGGTGGGCAGCCCCCAGGTCTTGAGCAGGTCGTACGCCTGGGAGAGCCGGGTCATGCCGTCGAAGCCCTCCAGGGCGCCGATGCCGTGGACGACCATGTGCAGCGGGCGGGTGGCGGTGACGCGCGGGTCCTTCTGGCGCAGCGAACCCGCGGCGGCGTTGCGCGGGTTGGCGAACGGCTTGTCGCCGGCCTCGACCAGACGGGCGTTGAGCTCCTGGAACTTCTCCATCGGGAAGTAGACCTCGCCGCGGATCTCGACGAGGTCGGGGACGCTGTCCCCCGTCAGGCGGTCGGGGATCTCCGCGATGGTGCGCACGTTGGGAGTGATGTCCTCGCCGGTGCGGCCGTCGCCGCGGGTCGCCGCGCGGGTGAGCCGGCCGCGCTCGTAGGTCAGGTTGACGGCGAGGCCGTCGACCTTCAGCTCGCACAGGAAGTGGTACGCGGAGGTGCCGACGTCCTTGTGGACGCGCTCGGCCCAGGCGGCCAACTCCAGGTCGTCGAAGGCGTTGTCCAGCGAGAGCATGCGCAGGCGGTGCTCGACGGCGGTGAACTCCGTCTCGTACGCGCCCGCGACCTTCTGCGTCGGCGAGTCCGGCGTCCGCAGCTCGGGGTGCTCCTCCTCCAGCGCCTCCAGCGAACGCAGGAGCATGTCGAACTCCGCGTCGCTGACGACCGGGGCGTCCTTCACGTAGTACCGGAAGCGGTGCTCCTCGATCTGCTCAGCGAGCTTGGCGTGCTGTTCCCGCGCCTCGGCGGGCACCGTCGTCTCCGCTTGCTTGTCGCCGGCCACCGTGTTGTCCTCCCGTTACTCAGGGTTGTCCGCGAGTGATCTCGCCGCCCGGACGCAGTGGGCGAGGGCCTTGCGGGCGTACTCGGGGGAAGCGCCCGCGAGTCCGCACGCCGGGGTGACCGTGACGGACTCCGCGAGAAGCCCCGGTCGCAGTCCCAGCCTGCGCCACAGCGTCCTGACACCCATGACGCTACCGGCAGGGTCTGACAATGGGCCGTCCGTGCCGGGGACGACACCGGCGAACAGCCGGGTGCCCTCCTCCACCGCCTCACCGATCACGTCGTCGTCACGCTCGGTGAGGAGCGCGAAGTCGAACGAGATCGCCGTGGCTCCCGCCCGACGCAGCAGGGCGAAGGGGACGTCCGGTGCGCACGAGTGGACCACGACGGGACCGCCCTCGTGAACCCCGACGACATCGCGGAGGGCGGCCTCGACGACCTGGCGGTCCGGGGCCCGGTGCGTCCGGTAGCCGCTGGCGGTCCTCACCTGGCCCCGGAGCACGGTGGTGAGCGACGGTTCGTCGAGCTGGAGCACGAGTTGGGCGCCGGGGATGCGGCGCCGGACCTCAGCGAGGTGCTGCCGCAGCCCCTCGGCGAGCGACGCGCCGAGGTCACGGCAGGCGCCCGGGTCGGAGAGGGCCGCCTCGCCGTTCCTGAGCTCCAGCGCGGCGGCGAGGGTCCAGGGCCCGACGGCCTGCACCTTCACCTGCCCCTCGTACCCCTGGGTGAACTCCTCCAGCGCGTCGAGGTCCTCGACGAGCCAGGACCGCGCCCGCTTGGTGTCCCGCCCCGGCCGGTCCCCGATCCGCCATCCACTGGGCTCCACGCGCGCGTACAGCTCGACGAGCATTCCGGCGGTACGGCCGATCATGTCGGCGCCGGGGCCCCGGGCGGGCAGCTCGGCGAGGAACGGGAAGTCCTCGAAGGACCCGGTGGTCGTCTTGGCGGCCTCCCGGGCGTCACCGCCGGGCAGCGAACCGACGCCGGTGGCGGGGGCGAAGCGAAACGTCACCGGCCCGGCCTCACCGTCAGGTCGTTGACCTCCGCGTCCCTGGGCAGGTCGAGCGCCATCACGATCGTGGTCGCCACGGACTCCGGGTCGATCCACTTCGACTCGTCGTACTCCTTGCCCTCCTGCTGGTGGACCTTCGCCTGCATCGGGCTCGCCGTGCGGCCGGGGTAGACGGAGGTCACCCGGACGCCGTTCGCGTGCTCCTCGTGCCGCAGGGAGTCGGCGAGGGCCTTCAGGCCGTGCTTGGAGGCGGCGTACGCGGACCAGTCGGCGTGGGCGTTGAGGCCCGCGCCCGAGTTCACGAACAGCACATGGCCGCGAGTGGCGCGGAGCTGGGGAAGGAAGTGCCGGGTCAGCTCGGCCGGGGCGATCAGGTTGACGTTCAGCTGGTGGCGCCAGGCCTTCGGGGTCAGATCGCCCACCCGTCCCAGGTCGACCACGCCCGCGATGTGGAGCAGGGAGTCCACCCGGTCCGGGAGCGACTGGTGGGAGAAGGCCCAGGACAGCTTGTCCGGGTCCGACAGGTCGCCCACCAGCGTCCGCGCCCCCGGGAACCGCGCCGCCAGTTCCTTCGCCCGCCCCGCGTCCCGCGCGTGCAGCACGAGTTCGTCCCCGCGCGCGTGCAGCCGCCGCGCCACGGCCGCGCCGATTCCGGAACCGGCCCCGGTGATCACATGAGTTGCCATGCCCGACATCGTCGCATCACGGCGGCCTCACTCCACGCCCTGGCTCTCCTCCAGGTACGCCAGCGCCCCCACCGGCTCCTGTGCGAAGAACACCAGGTCGGCCAAGGGGCGGGGCAGGAAGCCCTCGTCCTCCATGCGCTGGAACTGCTCCTGGAGGCCGTCGTAGAAGCCCGCGGTGTTCAGCAGGACGACCGGCTTGTCCGTGTGCCCGTGCTTCTTCAGCTCCAGGATCTCGGTGGCCTCGTCGAGCGTGCCGGTGCCACCGACCATGATGACCACGGCGTCGGCCTTCTCCAGGAGCAGCCTCTTGCGCTCGGCGAGGTCCCTGGCGATCACCATCTCGTCCACGCCCGGGCGGACCTTCGCGGCGAGGAACTCCACGGACACCCCGACGAGCCGGCCGCCCGCCTCCTCCACCCCGTCGGCGACCACCTTCATCAGCCCGACGTCGGAGCCGCCCCACACGAGCGTGTGACCGCCCTTGCCCAGCAGGTTCGCGAACTCCCGCGCGGGGCGGGTGTAACGCTCGTCGAGATCGGCGGCGGAGAGGAAGACGCAAATTCGCATGGGGCCACGGTACGTGGGAAGAACCGGCGGCCCGCGAGCGCTCCCACAGGCATGGCTGAAGGACACACGATCACGATCGAGCAGGGCACGCGGCGCGTACGGGTCGTCCACGGCGACCGGATCCTCGCCGAGACCGACCGGCCGCTGGTCCTGCGGGAGACCGGCTGTCCCGTCCGCTACTACATCCCGCCGGAGGACGTACGTCTGGATCTGCTGAAGCCCTCCGACACGCACACCTACTGCCCCTTCAAGGGCACGGCCTCCTACTGGTCGCTGCCGGACGCCGCGGACCTGGTGTGGGCGTATCCCGAGCCCAAGCCGGACGTGGCCCGGATCAAGGACCACCTGTGCTTCTACGAAGTAGAAGTGTTGTGACCGATTAGTCCGGCGCCCGATGGCAGGCTGTCGGGTATGGGACACGAGACCAGTTCGCGCGACGGCACTTCCCTCGCGTACGAGAGCACCGGTGACGGCCCGGCGGTCGTCCTCGTCAGTGGCGCGATGTCGACGGGGGCGACGCTGGCGCCGTTGGCACAGTCCCTGGCGGGGCACGGGTTCGCCGTGGTCACGTACGACCGCCGGGGCCGCGGTGAGAGCGGTGACACGGCACCGTACGACGTGGCCCGCGAGGTCGAGGATCTCGCGGCGCTGATCGGGGCGGCGAGCGGGGAGGCGGCCCTGTGCGGGGTCTCCTCGGGCGGCGCGTTGGCGCTGGAGGCGGCGGCGAGCGGGCTGCCGGTGCGTCAGGTAGCCGTGTACGAGACGCCGTTCGCCGTGCACGAGAACGGGAAGGCGGAGTGGGCCGAGTACACCGAGCGGCTCGGCGAGGCACTCGGACAGGGGCGGCGCGGGGACGCCGTGGAGTTGTTCCTCCGGCTCACCGGACTCGCCGAGGAGATGATCCAGGGCGCCCGCCAGTCCCCGATGTGGGCCGGCATGGAGGCCGTGGCGCCGAGTCTCGCGTACGACGCCGCCGTGCTGGGCGACGGCGGGGTACCGGGCGAGCGGGTGGCCGCGATCGAGGTGCCGGTGCTGGCGATCGCGGGCGGCGCGAGCCCCGCGTGGATGCGGGAGGCCGCCCGGGCGGTCGCGGAGGCGGCACCCCAGGGCTCGTACCGCTCTCTGCCGGGCCAGACCCACATGGTCGAGCCGCAGGTCCTCGGCCCGGTGCTGGCGGAGTACTTCGGCGGCTAGTCCTACGGCGCCGCCGGCGTCGCAGGACCGCTCAGGCCACGCCCGCCGTCGCGCGGGTGGTCGTCGAGATCGTCGCCGAGCCCACCACGCGCGTGCCGTCGTACAGGACGATCGCCTGGCCGGGGGCCACGCCGCGGACCGGCTCCGTGAAGGACACCTCGAGGGTCCCGTCGACCAGTTCGGCGGTGACCTCGGTCTCGCCGCCGTGGGCGCGGAGCTGGGCGGTGTAGGCGCCGGGGCCGGTGGGGGCGGTGCCGCACCAGCGGGGCTTGATCGCGCGCAGGGCGGTCACGTCCAGGGCGGCGGCCGGACCGACCGTGACCGTGTTGTCGACCGGGGAGATGTCGAGGACGTAGCGCGGCTTGCCGTCGGCGGCCGGGGTGCCGATGCGCAGGCCCTTGCGCTGGCCGATGGTGAAGCCGTACGCGCCCTCGTGGGTGCCCAGCTTGGCGCCGGACTCGTCGACGATGTCGCCCTCGGCCTTGCCGAGCCGCTTGGCCAGGAAGCCCTGGGTGTCGCCGTCGGCGATGAAGCAGATGTCGTGGGAGTCGGGCTTCTTCGCGACCGCCAGGCCCCGGCGCGCGGCCTCCGCGCGGATCTCGTCCTTGGTGGTGACGGTGTCGCCGAGCGGGAAGAGCGCGTGCGCGAGCTGCCGGTCGTCCAGGACGCCGAGGACGTACGACTGGTCCTTGGCCATGTCGGAGGCGCGGTGCAGCTCGCGGGAGCCGTCCTCGCGCACGATCACCTTGGCGTAGTGGCCGGTGCAGACCGCGTCGAAACCGAGGGCCAGCGCCTTGTCCAGCAGCGCGGCGAACTTGATCTTCTCGTTGCAGCGCAGGCAGGGGTTGGGGGTGCGGCCCGCCTCGTACTCGGCGACGAAGTCCTCGACCACGTCCTCGCGGAAGCGGTCGGCGAGGTCCCAGACGTAGAAGGGGATGCCGATGACGTCCGCGGCGCGGCGGGCGTCGTGGGAGTCCTCGATGGTGCAACAGCCACGGGCGCCCGTGCGGAACGACTGCGGGTTCGCGGAGAGCGCGAGGTGGACACCGGTCACGTCGTGGCCGGCTTCCGCGGCGCGGGCGGCGGCGACGGCGGAGTCCACGCCTCCGGACATGGCGGCGAGGACACGAAGGGGGCGCTGCGGGGTGTCAGTCATAACTCTTCAAGAGTACGGGTCCGCGGGAACCGGGGCCGCCGGGTATCCGTTGACGATCACATGGGGGCGGAGAAGGCATCCAAGGACACGGACCGGCGCATCGGGCGGCGGGCGCTGCTGATCGGCGGCGCCGCGGCCGCGGTGGGCACGGCGGTGCTCGCGCGCGACGAGCTGGGGCGGCTGTGGTGGCGGATGCCCGGCGTGGAGAAGCCGCGCAAGGAGGGCGAGGTCGACTTCGCGGGCGCGCGCTGGGTGGCGGCGTCGGACGCGAACTGGCGGCGCGCGGACCGCCCCGACGACTACGGCATCGACATGGTGATCATCCATGTCACCCAGGGCAGCTTCGACAGCGCGGTGCGGGTGTTCCAGGACCCGGAGCACGGCGCGGCCTCGCACTACATCGTCCGCAAGGACGGCCATGTCACCCAGATGATCCGCGAGTTGGACGTGGCGTACCACGCGGGCAACCGCGACTACAACGAACGCAGTGTGGGCATCGAGCACGAGGGTTTCGTGGACCGCCCGGAGGGCTTCACGGACGAGATGTACGCGGCCTCGGCACGGCTCACGGCCCGGATATGCGCCCGCTACGACATCCCCGTGGACCGCGACCACATCATCGGCCACGTCGAGGTGCCGGGCACTGACCACACGGACCCGGGCGAGCACTGGGACTGGGACCGGTACATGAGGCTGGTCCGCAAGGCGCGTACGGCGACGGCCTGACGTTCCGGCCGCTCAGAACGGCGCCGCGAGCAGGGCGACGGCGGGCGCCAGCCCCTGCCCCAGCGCGCCCTTCCACAGGCGGGGGAAGGAGAGGGCGAAGACCGCGGCGGAGACGATCAGGAAGGCGCACAGGTACACGATGAGCGTGCGGCCCACGGTGGTGTCCCCGGTGTGCAGGGCGACGAAGCCGGCGATCAGGCCCGCGCCGAGCAGCAGGTTGTAGACGGCCACGCCGGAGCGCCACAGGGTGACCTCGGGCGCGTCGGCGGTGGAGGTGGTCAGGAACTCTCGAACGGCGGGGCGGTCGTAGAAGAAGCGCTCCAGGACGCCGACCGCGAGATGGATCAGGGCAGCGGCGAGGACGAAGATCTGCGTGATGACGTTCACGCCCGGATTGTCCTGCGTGCGGAGCCTTACGTCAGCCCCGCCGCACGGGCCCTTTCCACCGCCGGGCCGATCGCCTTGGCCACCGCCTCGACGTCGGCCTCCGTGGAGGTGTGGCCGAGGGAGAAGCGGAGGGTGCCGCGGGCCAGGTCCGGGTCGGTGCCGGCGGCCAGCAGGACGTGGCTGGGCTGGGCGACGCCCGCGGTGCAGGCGGAGCCGGTGGAGCACTCGATGCCCTGGGCGTCCAGCAGGAGCAGCAGGGAGTCGCCCTCGCAGCCGGGGAACACGAAGTGGGCGTTGGCCGGGAGGCGGTCCACCGGGTCGCCGCCGAGGATCGCGTCGGGCACGGCGGTGCGGACGACCCGGATCAGTTCGTCGCGCAGGGCGCCGATCTCCCGCGCGAACCACTCGCGCTGTTCGGCGGCCAGCCGGCCCGCCACGGCGAAGGAGGCGACGGCGGGGACGTCGAGGGTGCCGGAGCGGACCTGGCGCTCCTGGCCGCCGCCGTGCAGGACGGGGACCGGCGTGTGGTCGCGGCCGAGGATCAGCGCGCCGATGCCGTAGGGCCCGCCGATCTTGTGGCCGGAGACGGTCATCGCGGCGAGTCCCGACGCGGCGAAGTCAACGTCGAGCTGGCCGAAGGCCTGGACGGCGTCGGCGTGCAGCGGGACGCCGAACTCGGCCGCGGTGTCGGCGAGTTCACGGACCGGCATGATGGTGCCGATCTCGTTGTTCGCCCACATGACGGTGGCCAGGGCCACGTCGTCGGGGTTGCGGGTGATGGCTTCGCGCAGGACCTCGGGGTGGACCCGGCCGTACTCGTCCACCGGGAGGTACTCGACCGTGGCGCCCTCGTGTTCGCCGAGCCAGTGGACGGCGTCGAGCACGGCGTGGTGCTCGACGGGGCTCGCGAGGACCCGGGTGCGGGCCGGGTCGGCGTCCCGGCGGGACCAGTACAGGCCCTTGACCGCGAGGTTGTCGGCCTCGGTGCCGCCGGAGGTGAGGACGACCTCGCTGGGGCGGGCGCCGAGCGCTTCCGCGAGGGCCTCTCTCGACTCCTCGACCGTGCGACGGGCCTGGCGGCCGGCCGCGTGGAGGGAGGAGGCGTTGCCGGTGACGGTGAGGTGCGCGGTGAGTGCCTCGACTGCCTCGGGGAGCATCGGCGTGGTCGCGGCGTGGTCGAGGTAAGCCATGGTGAGCCCGATTCTACGGGCCCCGCCGGAGTGCGGACGCGGGGCGGGCCGGTGCGGGCGGCCGCCCCGGCCCGGACGGTGTCAGAAGCTCCAGGACACCGTGCCGTCGGCCTGCATGAAGGCCAGGAGGACCACGAGGTCGGCGACTCCCAGGGTCAGGCCCAGGTACGCGCGGCCCCGGCGCTGCGTGCCGCGCCAGAGCGCCACCGCCGCCAGGGTGATCGCGGTCGGGCCGAGGAAGACGTTGAGGACCAGCAGGCCCACGAGACCGAGGATGAAGGACGCCACGGCCATGCCGTCGGCGTCCCGGCGGACGGGACGGGTGGATGTCTCTGCGGTGAGTTGCATGGTGGGTCTACTCCCTGCGCGGTCGGTGACGGGCGCGGTCAGTGGCGGCGGGCGTGACGCTCGCGGAGCGCGAAGACGGCCAGCCAGGCGGCGATCACCACGGCGGCCACGACGGTGAAGCCGAGCGGTGCGTGGGCCACGGTGCCCATGACGACGCCCAGCAGCAGGAGCGCGGCAACGAGAAACAGCATGGGACGAGATCCCCCTCGTGACATTTCGGTGAACGGTTGTAGTAACACTTGTTCACTGACTTAGAAGTCTAACCCGTCCGACGGCTTTTCAATTCCGGAGAACAGTTGTTAACTGCATGGCATGAGTCACACCCTCGGCATCCGGCAGGCCCAGAAGCAGAAGACCCGACAGGCGCTCCTGGACGCCGCGTTGGGACTGCTGGAGGAGCAGAGCCTGAGCAGTCTGGGCCTGCGTGAGGTCACCCGCGCCGTCGGCGTCGCCCCCACCGCCTTCTACCGGCATTTCCGTTCCACCGCGGATCTCGGCGTCGCCCTCGTCGAGGAGGCGCTCGGCAGCCTGCACGCGATGATCCGCGTCACCGTCTCCGCCGACGGCGACCCCGACGAACGCATAGCCCGCGCCGTCGAGTTGATCGCCGGGCACGTCGCCACGCACCCGGCGCACGTCCGGTTCATCGCCCGTGAACGGCACGGCGGGGTGCAGCCCGTGCGCGAGGCCATCCAGGACCAACTCGCCCGTTTCGGCGAGGAGGTGAAGCGCGAGCTCGCCAAGGACCCGCAGTCCGAGGGCTGGAGCGACGACGACCTGCTGATGCTGGCCCACCTCTACGTCGACCAGATGCTCATCACCGCCTCGCTCTTCCTCGACACCCTGGAGGAGGGATCGCGGGAGCAGCGGCAACAGGTCGTCCAGGTCGCCACCCGACGGATGCGCCTCATCAGCATCGGCCGCCGGCACTGGCTGGACTGACACCGGGGCGACCGGGACCACCGGGACCACGGCGAAGGCGGCGCACCCGTCCCGGGTGCGCCGCCTTCGCCGTACGACCGCGTCCGCTCTCGCGTCAGCCCTGCCGGGCATCGAACGTCAGCCCAGGCGGACCCTCGCCAGTTGGCGGGACTGCGCCACGAGGCGGTCCTCGCTGTCCCAGACCTCCGCGTCCTCCTCCAGGAAGCCGCCCGCCAGGTTGCGCGTCGTGATCGAGACCCGGAGCGGGCCCGGGGCCGGACGGGAACGGACATGGACCGTCAGTTCGACCGTGGGGACCCAGCCCTTGATGCCGAGCTCGAAGGCGGTCGGAGGCAGCGCGTCCACCGCCAGGAGCAGGGAGAGGGGGTCGGCGTCGCGGCCGTCGGCCAGGCCGAACCACGCCCGCATCTCGCCCTTGCCGGAGGGGGCGCCGAGGGCCCAGCCCAGCGTCGAGGGGTCCAGCTTGATCATCAGACGGTCGGTGATGGCCGAGCTGCCCGGGACGGGGGCCGGGCCGTCCTGGGGCCCGAAGCACTGGTCCATCGGCGGGATCGCGGGCGGCTTCGCCGTCGTACGCACGTCGTCCGGGAGGGAGCCGAGGTCACCGTAGGAGGCGAGGACGCGGATGCGTTCGACCTCCCGGCCCTGCTCGTCGTACTGGAAGAGCGAGGCCTGGCCGGTCGAGAGGGTGCGTCCGGTGCGGACCACCGAGGTGCGGACGACAGCCGGACCCGGCTGGGAAGCGGTCAGGTAGTGCGCCGAGATCGTGAAGGGGTCGGCGTGCGGCAGCGCGTCCGCGAGCGCGCGGCCGAGGACGGCCAGCAGATAGCCGCCGTTGACGGCGCTGATGATGGTCCAGCCGGCGGAGAGGTCGATGTCGTAGACCCCGGGCTCACGCCGGGTGAGGGCGGTGTCGCGGTCGAACTCGCTGTCGCCGATGGTGGCCTGCGTGGACGCTGCTTCTGGCATGGGTGAACGGTACAACAACTAACTACTAAGCGGTAGCTTTTCTGTCATTCGGCTACGGCCCCACCCGCCCAGTTCATCCGGCCGCCGAGGCCCTCACTCCTCCCGCACCGTCGACCGCCGGTTCCACGCCCGAGGTGCCCGCCAGTGGAACCGCATGGCCAACAGCCGCAGCACGAACGCCGTGACCACCGCGAGCCCGCTGGTGAAGGGGTTCAGGGCGTCGAACCGGATGCACAGGGCGACCATCGTGGCGCCGACGATCGCCGGGACCGCGTAGAGGTCACGGTCCCAGCGCAGCAGCGAGGGCACCTCGTTCGCGAGTACGTCCCGCAGGACGCCGCCGCCGACCGCCGTGGCCAGGCCCAGGGCGGCCGACTGGGTGAGCCCGAGGCCGTGGTCGTACGCCTTCGTCGTGCCCGTGACGCAGAAGAGGCCGAGGCCCGCCGCGTCGAAGACGTTCACGCCGGTCTGGATCCGCTCCACGTGCGGGTGCAGGAAGACGACCAGGAGCGCGGCGAGCAGTGGCGTCAGGAAGTACCCCAGATCCGTGAAGGCGGCGGGCGGTACGGCGCCGATGATCAGATCGCGGAAGAGCCCGCCGCCCAGCGCGGTGACCTCGGCGAGGACGGCGATGCCGAAGACGTCGAAGTTCTTGCGGACCGCCAGCAGGGCGCCGGAGATGGCGAAGACGAAGATGCCGATCAGGTCGAGCGTGTGCTGGACGGACGGGGTGAACAGTTGCTGGAGCACCCGTACATTCTCACCCGACAGCAAGCCCCCGCCTTACATTGCAAGGCGGGGGCTCGGTCAGGCTTGGGGTACTAGTCCCGCTTCTCGACAGTCTCCTCGACCGGCTCCTCGGAGGAGCTCTCCTCGGAGGCCGCCTGCACCTCCGCCGCCACCGCGGCCGACGTCTCCGCCGACTCCGCCAGGACCTCGTCGGAGACCAGTTCCGCCGCCTTCTTCGCGGCGGTCAGCAGGACCGTGTCCTGCGGGGCCTGGTCCTCGAAGCTCTCGGGGTGGTGGCAGGCGACCTGCTGACCGGGGCGCAGCTCCAGCAGCGGCGGCTCGGTCGTCTTGCAGATCTCCGTCGCCTTCCAGCACCGCGTGTGGAAGCGGCAGCCGCTCGGCGGCGCGATCGGCGAGGGCACGTCACCGCGGAGCAGGATGCGCTCGCTCTTGGCGCCCCGGCGCTTGGGGTCCGGCACCGGTACCGCGGACATCAGCGCCTTGGTGTACGGGTGCATCGGCGCCTCGTACAGCGAGGTGCGGTCGGCGAGTTCGACGATCTTGCCGAGGTACATCACCGCGATGCGGTCCGAGACGTGGCGTACGACGGAGAGGTCGTGCGCGATGATCACGTACGTCAGGCCCAGTTCCTGCTGGAGGTCGTCCATCAGGTTCACGACCTGCGCCTGGATCGACACGTCCAGCGCCGAGACCGGCTCGTCCGCCACGACCAGCTTCGGCTTCAGGGCGAGCGCCCGCGCGATGCCGATGCGCTGACGCTGACCGCCGGAGAACTCGTGCGGGTAGCGGTTGTAGTGCTCGGGGCTCAGACCGACGAGCGACAGCAGCCGCTGGACCTCCTTCTTCACCCCGCCCTCGGGCTCGACGCCCTGGAGCCGGAAGGGCGCCGAGACGATCGAGCCGATGGTGTGCCGGGGGTTCAGGGAGCCGTACGGGTCCTGGAAGATCATCTGGATGTCCCGCCGCAGCGGACGCATCCCGGCCGTGTTCAGCCGCGTGATGTCCTTGCCCTCGAAGTGGATCGAGCCGCCCGTCGGGTCCTGGAGCCGGGTGATGACCCGGCCCATGGTCGACTTGCCGCAGCCCGACTCGCCGACCACGCCGAGCGTCTCGCCCTTGCGCACCTCGAAGTCGATGCCGTCGACGGCCTTGACCGCGCCGACCTGCCGCTGGAGCACGCCCTTGCGGATCGGGAAGTGCTTCTGCAGGCCCTCGACCTTGAGCAGCACCTCGCGCTCCGCGGCGGGCGCCGAGGCCTGCGCCGGGACGGTCACGTCCGATTTCCTGGTTTCACTCACAGCTTCGGCGCAATCTCTTCGGTCCAGATCCGCGTGCGGTCCTCCGGTGAGAGGTGGCAGGCGGAGAAGTGTCCGGTGCCGACCTGCGTCAGCTCGGGGCGCACGGTGCGGGTGACATCGCCCTTGGGGACGTCCGCGTACGGGCAGCGCGGGTGGAAGGCGCAGCCCGAGGGGACGTTGATGAGGCTCGGCGGCGCGCCCTTGACCGGGATGAGCCGGTCGGAGGTCTCCCGGTCGATGCGGGGCATCGAGCCGAGCAGGCCCCAGGTGTAGGGGTGTTGCGGCCGCTCGAAGACGTCGTCGACCGAGCCGCGTTCCACGCACCGGCCGCCGTACATCACGAGGACGTCGTCGGCGATCTCGGCGACCACGCCGAGGTCGTGGGTGATGATGACGACCGCGGAGCCGAACTCCTTCTGCAGGTCCCGGATCAGGTCGAGGATCTGCGCCTGGACGGTCACGTCCAGGGCGGTCGTCGGCTCGTCCGCGATGAGCAGCTCGGGGTTGTTCACCAGCGCCATGGCGATCATCGCGCGCTGGCGCATACCGCCGGAGAACTCGTGCGGGTAGCCGTCGACACGCTTGGCGGGCTCGGGGATGCCGACCCGGTCGAGCATCTCGATGGCCCGCTTGCGCGCGACCTTCTTGCTGACGTCGTGGTGGACGCGGTACGCCTCCACGATCTGGTTGCCGATCGTGTAGTACGGGTGCATCGCGGACAGCGGGTCCTGGAAGATCATCGCCATCTCGCGACCGCGCAGCCGGCGTACCTCGTCCGGGGCGGCGGAGATCAGTTCCTTGCCGTCGAGCCAGATCTCGCCCGACATCTGGACGCTCTTGCCCCGCGCGCCGAGCTTGTGCAGGCCCATGATCGCCAGCGAGGTGACGGACTTGCCGGAGCCGGACTCGCCCACGATGGAGAGGGTCTTGCCCTTCTCCAGCTTGAAGCTGAGCCCGTCGACGGACTTGACCAGGCCGTCGTCGGTCGGGAAGTGCACCTTGAGGTCACGGACTTCGAGGAACGCGGTGGGCGCGTCGGAGGGGCCCTTCACGGGCTCCCCCACAGCGGCACCGGTCTTGGAGCGTTCGGTCACGAGAGCCTCACCCGCGGGTCGGCGGCGGCATACAACAGGTCCACCAGGAAGTTGGCAAGCACGACGAAGAAGGAGGCGAGGAGGGTGACGCCGAGGATCGGGGGCAGGTCGTTGTCCCGGATGGACTGCACGGCGTACTCACCGATGCCGTGCAGGGAGAAGACCGACTCGGTGATCACGGCGCCGCCGAGCAGCAGTCCGAGGTCCATGCCGAAGACGGTGATGATCGGGGTCAGCGCGGCCCGCAGCCCGTGCTTGGTCACCACGTTCCGCTCGCGCAGGCCCTTGGCGCGGGCCGTGCGGATGAAGTCCTCGCTCATCGTCTCCAGCATGCCCGAGCGAGTGAGCCGGGCGTAGATGGCGGAGTAGAGCAGGGCGAGCGAACACCATGCCGGGAAGAGCGTGTTGGCCCACTGCGAGGGGTTCTCGGTGAAGGGGACGTACTCGCGGCCGAAGATCGGCCACTGGTAGGTGAAGAGGAAGATCGCGAGCTGGCCCGTGAAGAACATGGGCAGCGAGACACCGGCGAGGGCGATGCCCATGAACGTCCGGTCGGCGAACGACCGCGGCTTGAGCGCGGAGATCACACCGGCCGTGACTCCGCCCAGCAGCCACATGACGGCGGCACCGACGGCCAGGGACAGCGTCACCGGCAGACGGTCGGTCAGATGCGGCCAGACAGCCTCGTGGGTCTTGAAGGAGTAGCCGAAGCAGGGCGCGTTGCACTGCGCGGTGGTGGGGCCCAGGTCATAGGTCGCGCCGGAGACGATCCCCTTGATGAAGTCCCAGTACTGGACGTACACGGGCTGGTCGAGACCGAGGTTCTGCTTGACCGCTTCGATGTCGGCCTTCGAGGGGCTCTTCCCGATGTACTGCTGAGCCAGCTGGTCGGCCGTCTGGCCGGCGAGCCGGGGCAGCAGGAAGAAGATCGCGAAGGTGACCGCGGTGACGACCAGCAGCAGGATCACTGCCGCGACCGTCCGGCGGAGGATATACGAGATCACGGGGATCGGCGCTGGTGCCCGCGGGCCGCGAAGCCCGCGGGCACCAATGCCTTCACCTGCCTTCCGGGGCTACTTCTTGGTCGTGCCGATGTTGAGGTAGTCGTACTGACCGCTGAAGGCCGCCGTCGAGACCAGGTTGGTGAAGCCGGCGGGACGGTACAGCAGGACCTTGAAGTAGGTCAGCGGAACGAGAGCCGCCTCCTCCATGGTCTTCTTGTCGATCTCGGCGTAGAGGCTGTTGCGCTCGGCCTCGTCCTCGGTCGCGATCGCCTTCTCGAGCATCGAGTTGATGTCCGCGTTGTCGAGCTGCGACAGGTTGGTGTTGCCGGACTCGCCGATCGCGTCACCGTGCAGGATCTGCTGCTCGAAGCCGTAGCCGGAGGGCCAGTCGGCACCCCACTGCATCATGTGCAGGCCGATGTTCTGCTTCTTGTTGAACTTCGGCACACCCGCGCTGTCGGTGAAGTACTTGCCCGACGGGTACTGCTTGAGGGTGGCGTTGATGCCCGCCGCCTTCAGCGAGTTGATGATCGCGGTGGCCGCGGCGATCTCCTGCGGACGGTCGCTGCGCGCCGAGATGTTGGTGCTGATCGTGTCCTTGCCGCAGGCCTTCAGCTGCTCCTTGGCCTTGGCCGCGTCACCCTTGCTGTCCGGGGTGGCGTACAGGTCGGACTTCTCGTAGCCCGGGATGTCCGGCGGCAGGACCGTGGTGGCGATGTCACCGCGGATCGGGCCGCCCAGGGCGGTCTGCACCGAGTTCTTGTCGACCGCGTACTGCACGGCCTTGCGGCACTCGACCTTGTCGAACGGCGCGAGCTTGGTGTTGATCGCCATGTAGACCAGACGGCCACCGAAGGTGTTGTCGGTGTTGGCCTTGAGGTCGGGGTCGCCCACGACCTCCGCCTGCGTGGCGGCCTGGACGCCACCGCCGCCGAGGTCGATCGCCTTGCCGGCGCGGACGTCCTGGTCGATCGTCTCGGCGTTGACCTTCAGCTTGACGACGATCTTGTCCGGGTACTGCTTGCGCAGCGGGTCGGTCTTGGCGTCCCAGTTCTCGTTGCGGACGAGGACGGCTTCCTTGCCCTCGGAGTAGCTCTCGAACTTGTAGGAGCCCGAGGACACGATGTTCTTGACGTACTCGACGCCCTTGTCCTTCGCCTTCGGCACCGGGGCCGTCTGCGGGGTGGCGACGAGGTAGTCGAACTCCTGGAAGGCGCGGTTGAGCTTGAAGACGATCGTGGTGTCGTCCGGCGTCTCGATGGACGCGAGGCCCTTGCCGCTCTTGTCCTTGTACGGGCCCTTGTACTTGTCGCCGCCCTCGAGGAACTGCTGGAAGTAGTTGGGGCCGAGCGAGAGCACGTCACGCGCGAAGTTGGAGCGCTCCACGGCGTACTTGACGTCCTTGGACGTGATCGGCGTGCCGTCCTCGTACTTGAGGCCCTCACGCAGCTTGTACGTCCAGGTCTTGCCGCCGTCGCTGGGCTCACCCGGCGCCGACGCGAGGTCCGGGACCAGCTCGTTGCCGGCCTCGCCCGCGGCGGGCTTGAACGTCATCAGCGGACGGGCGTACAGCCGGGAGAGGTTGTACATGTACGCGTAGTACGTGTTGCCCGGGTCGAAGGAGTCCGGCACGTCCGAGTACTCGTACGTGACCGTGCCCCCCTTCGCGTCGGAGGCGTTGACGACACCCTTGGTCGCTGCGTTGGCACCGGCCGACTTGCTGTTGCCGTCGCCATTGTCGTTGTTGTCATCGGCCTTGCTGCAACCCGAAAGCACCAGGCTCACAGTGCCGATGGCCGCGATGGCGGCCAGCGCTGACCTTCGCATGATGGTCTGCTTCCCCTCCATAGTTGGAAACTTGATGGGCCCTCGACGCGGCCGCACGTCAGCGGCTACTGCGCGGGTCGAGAGCGTCACGGAGTCCGTCGCCGAGCAGGTTGAACGCCAGGACGGTGACGAAGATGGCGAGGCCAGGCACGATCATGAACTGCGGATCGACCTTGTAGAAGTTGACCGCCTCGCTGAGCATGCCGCCCCACGACGCCTGCGGGGGCTGGATGCCGACGCCGAGGAAGCTCAGGCTGGCCTCGAAAAGGATGTTCGTCGGGATGAGCAGCGTCGAGTAGACGATGATCGGGCCGACCAGGTTCGGGAGCAGCTCCCGGAAGAGGATGTACGGTCCCTTGGCTCCCATGCCCCGGGAGGCGTCGATGAACTCGCGCTCCTTGAGGGCCAGGGTCTGACCGCGGACGATGCGGCCCAGATACGGCCAGTTGAAGAAGCCGATGATGAAGATCAGCACGCTGATGTGCAGCGGCAGACCCTCCAGGCCGAAGGCACCGCCCTGCAGCGTCGCCGAGATGGCGATGGCGAACAGCAGCAGCGGGAAGGCGAGGAAGGTGTCCATCAGACGGCTGATGATCGTGTCCACCCGCCCTCCGTAGTAGCCCGCCATCACACCGAGGATCGTGCCGATGGTGTTGGACAGGATGGTGGCCCCGAACGCCACGACCAGGGAGACCCAGGAGCCCTCCAGGATCCGGGTGGCGATGTCCCGCCCGAACTTGGGGTCCACACCCAGCGGGTGCTCCGCGCTCATGCCGCCCCAGTCCCCGGCGGGCAGCGAGGTGTTGGGGTCGAGCAGGTCCTGGTTGAAGGCGTTGGGGTCGAGGCCGAAGAGGGCCTGGATGGGACGGGCCAGGACCGCGAGCAGCACCAGCAGGATGACGACGACGCCACCCGCCACGGCGACCTTGTCCTTCTTGAACCGGGACCAGGCGATCTGCCCAAGGGAACGGCCCTCGATCTGCCCCTTGTCGGCGCCGCTGAGCACAGCCTCCGGCTGCGCCTCGGCTGCCCCGGTGGTCTCGATCGGTGCGGTCACAGTGACCCGACCCCTCTCGCCGGTGGTGACCGGCCTACACCCGCCGTGGATTACGGCTTTGTCGACTTGCACTCGATCACAGGATCGACCGACCCCGTGTCTGAGTCGGGAGTCTTCAGCGTCGTCACGATCACCCGCCAGGTCTGGCGGTGAAAGTATGCGTAACCGTGATGATGCGCTAGGGATTCCGTTATCCGAACAGGGGATAACGGACCCCGGACGGTAGGGAGTTGGGACACATCGGACATTTCATGACGTTCGCCATCATCTACGCGCGCAGAAATGTGCCCGGCGCGTGAAGAGGCCGACGGTCCGTCATACGTCAGTAGCCGCCGTGCGCCGGAGGGTAGCCGTATCCCGCGGCGGGTGCCTGGGCCGCGTGCGCCTCACGGTCGTAGAACGGTCGGGCGTTCGCCCGCATCCACATCGCGACCGGGTCGTACTCGTCGGACATCGCCACCGTCGAGACCGGAAGGCCGTCCGGGACCGCCCCGATGGACTGCTGCATCATCGCGCGCACCGAGTCCACCGCGGGCGGGCTGGTGTCGTACACATCCAGGCCGATGGCCAGATACGGCGCACCGAGGGCCGGTTGCACCCAGGCGCGGCGCAAGGTGCGGACCGCGGGGGTGCGGTGGGCGTTCTGCGCGAGCAGGGCGTAGAAGTGCGGGATCTCGATGCCGGGTTCCGAGAGGCGCAGCGGCCCGGCCGGCTGACGGTCGAGGCCGGTGGCGATCCGGCGCAGATCGAGCCAGGGGATGCCGACGCCGCCGCCCTGGGCGTGCGGGTTCAGCCAGAGGCCGAAGTGGTCCGGGTACAGGGTGCGGGCGACGTCGATGCCGTCCACGACCTCGTAGGAACGGTTCCAGCCGCTCGCCGACAACTCCTGGGCGGAGGTGACGCAAGGGGCGTAGCCGTAGCCCTCGACCTCCATGTTCCCGTACTGGGCGTCCGGGGAGCCGGCCTGGCCGTGCCACAACAGCATCCAGATCTGGCCGGAGTTGGGCGTCGCGAGCGCGCGCAGGAGCGCCTCGTAGGCGTCGTACCGCCCGGGCGTGACCTGGCGCAGCATGTGCTCGACCTGACCGGCCGCGATGCCGCTGGCGCTCACCTGTACCGCCCCTTCATCTTCACTCTCGCCCGAGCCGTGACCCTAGCTTAAGGCCGCCCGCCCCTCCGGGACTTGCGGTGGTCGTGCGGCTGCGGCGGCGTGGGGGTCTGTCGCGCCCACGCGGCGGAGCCGCACATCGACCCGGCCCACCGCGCCCCTGGGTTCCCCCGCTAGCCCTGGGTGTAGAAGGGCCGCACCTTTTCACGCATCCAGATCGCCACGGGGTCCTGGGCCGCCATGTCCAGCAGGATGAGGTTCACCGGCCACTTCGTCGGCACCCTGCCCAGGGCCCTGCCCAAAGCATCCATCGGAAGCGTGCGGAGGTCGCCTTCCCAGTTGGAGAGTTCCACTCCCACGAACATCACGGGATCCGCCGTTTCGATGGCGGCCAGACAGCGGCGGGCCGTCGTCACGACTCCCGTGGCGGCGAACTCCGCCGAGGCCGCGGCCAGGAAGTCGACCGGGTCGTCCTGCCAGTCCGGCTCGTACAGCTTGACCCGGCCGCCGCTCGCGGGGCCGTCCAGCGGCGTGCGGCCGACCCGACACAGCTCGGCCACCGCGACCGGCGGGAGGGGTATCCCCACCACGCCGTCGGGGTTGACCGCGATCCCGACCTGCGGGGGCAGGCCGCGGGCGAACTCCACCGCGGGGGCGATGGTGAACGACATGTGCGCGCCGACGACCTGGCGGAACTGCTCCTCGGAGCTGAAGACGGGGACGTAGGCCTGGCCCTCGATCTCCAGCGTGGGCAGGTCCAGGGGGCCGCTGTGCGGGCCGCCGCCGGACGGCAGCGGGACCCACAGGAAGCTGCGCCCCAGGACCTCGATGATCCGGCCGCCCGCCGAGGGCACGCCGAGGGAGGCGGAGAGCACCTCCTCCAGCTCGTTGCCGGGCCATCCGCCGTGCGGATGGGGGTGTGCCTGCGCCGGAAAGTCCGCGGGGAGATCCGCCGGGAAGTCCATCTGTCTGACCGCCTGCCGTAACCACTGCTGTGGCTGAAAAGGCTAGCGCCTCCCGGCGGACCGGGAATCAGCCGGAATCAGCCCGTGAAGCCGATCCGGCGCAGCACTCCCGCCGCGGGCCGGTCGATCAGCACCGCCGACCCGCAGCCCTGGGGCAGTTCCCCCTTCTCCACCGCGCGCAGCAGCCGCCCGGCCGCCGTGCGGTGCCGCAGGAAGGCGTATCGGGACACGCCCCGGCCGCGCTCCCGCTGGCCCTCCAGGGCCTGGTCCGGGGTGACGTCCAGCACGAGCAGGTGCAGGGCGCCGCCCCGGCGCCGGGCCTCGCGGGCGAGCCAGCCGCGTACCCAGGCCTGCGTACCGCAGTCGTGCACGACGACGCCCTGGCCGGAACGGAGGGCTCGCCACAGACCGGCGTAGTGGGCCAGGCGGACGAGGGGGCGGTAGACGGCGTAGGGAAGGAAGCCGGGCATGCGGGCGTCCCAGCGGTCCCGGGTGTCCTGGGAGTCGATGCGGGTGCCCTTCACGGCCCGCTTCATCAGCGTGGACTTGCCGCTGCCGGGCAGGCCGGTGATCACGACGAGGTCCTGGGGCCCGAAGAGCAGCGCGTGCGGGCTGCGACCGCCGCGCTCGCGCAGATCGCGTACGACCGGGGCGCAGCCCTCGAGAACGGGGGCAGCGGGCTGCCGGGGCACCGCGATGCCCGTGGTGGTCGCGTACGCCGTGGTCCTGTTCAACGTGATCGTCCTCCCCTGGGTCAGGTAGAGCACCTGCCCGTTGAGCGTAAAGAGAAGGTAATGCCGTGCGCCTTCCGTTTCTGTACGCGTACCGCCACAGCCCGGTTACAGATGCGGCCCTGCCGGACCGGACCGATGCGTGCAATGATGTCCGCGCCAACTGCATACCGGCCGTTTGAATCCGCGCGGGAGAGTTCCCAGCCTTGAGCTGGGGCGCCGAAGGAGCAAGTCCCTCCCTTGAATCTCTCAGGCCCCGTTACCGCGCGGGCGAGGCACATCTGAAAAGCGGACCGCCCCTGTGGTGGTCCCACCCAAGGTGCAAGCCATGCCCACTGGGGGTCATGGCGAACCTCTCAGGTTCCGATGACAGATGGGGAGGAACGACCTCGCCCGTCATGCCTTGGGAGACATCCGTCCGATGAGCAGCACCGAACCCCGTCGTACCGCCCTCGATGCCCTGCATCGCTCGCTGGGCGCGACCATGACCGACTTCGCCGGCTGGGACATGCCGCTGCGCTACGGCTCCGAGCGGGACGAGCACAACGCCGTGCGCACCAAGGCCGGCCTCTTCGACCTCTCCCACATGGGCGAGATCACCGTGACCGGACCGCAGGCGGCCCGGCTGCTGAACTTCGCCCTGGTCGGGAACATCGCCTCCGTCGGCGTCGGCCGCGCCCGGTACACCATGATCTGCCGGGCCGACGGCGGCATCCTGGACGACCTGATCGTCTACCGGCTCGCGGAGACCGAGTACATGGTCGTCGCCAACGCCTCGAACGCCCAGGTCGTGCTGGACGCCCTGGTGGATCGTTCCGCCGGTTTCGACGCCGAGGTCCGTGACGACCGGGACGCGTACGCGCTGATCGCCGTCCAGGGCCCCGAGTCCCCGGGCATCCTGAAGTCGCTCACCGACGCCGACCTCGACGGCCTGAAGTACTACGCGGGCCTGCCCGGCACCGTCGCGGGCGTCCCGGCGCTGATCGCGCGCACCGGGTACACCGGCGAGGACGGCTTCGAGCTGTTCGTGAAGCCCTCGGACGCCGAGACGCTGTGGCAGGCGCTGACCGAGGCCGGCGCGCCCGTCGGTCTGGTCCCCTGCGGGCTGTCCTGCCGGGACACCCTGCGCCTGGAGGCGGGGATGCCCCTGTACGGGCACGAGCTGACGACCGGCCTCACCCCCTTCGACGCCGGGCTCGGCCGGGTGGTCAAGTTCGAGAAGGAGGGCGACTTCGTCGGGCGCGAGGCGCTCACCGAGGCCGCCGCCCGCGCGGAGGGCAACCCGCCGCGCGTCCTCGTCGGCCTGATCGCCGAGGGCCGCCGGGTCCCGCGCGCCGGGTACCCGGTCGTCGCCGCCGGCCAGGTCATCGGCGAGATCACCTCCGGCGCCCCCTCCCCCACGCTGGGCAAGCCGATCGCCATGGCCTACGTCGACGCCGCGCACTCGGCGCCCGGCACGGCCGGTGTCGGCGTGGACATCCGGGGCAGTCACGAGCCGTACGAGGTCGTGGCGCTGCCGTTCTACAAGCGTCAGAAGTAGTAGCCGTAGGTGATGCTGAGCACATCACCGCTGCTCACGCACGCCTCCAGCAGTCCCCCATTCATCAGCACTCCCCCGCGTACAGGAGAATTCAGGCCATGAGCAACCCCCAGCAGCTGCGCTACAGCAAGGAGCACGAGTGGCTGTCGGTCGCCGAGGACGGCGTCTCGACGGTCGGCATCACGGAGTTCGCGGCCAACGCGCTCGGTGACGTCGTCTACGCCCAGCTCCCCGAGGTCGGCTCCACGGTGACCGCGGGCGAGTCCTGTGGCGAGCTGGAGTCCACCAAGTCGGTCAGCGACCTGTACTCCCCGGTCAGCGGCGAGGTCACCGAGATCAACGAGGACGTCGTCAACGACCCGTCCCTGGTGAACTCCGCCCCCTTCGAGGGCGGCTGGCTGTTCAAGGTACGCGTGGCGGAGGAGCCGGCCGAGCTGCTCTCCGCCGACGAGTACACCGCCTTCTCCGCCGGCTGAGGATCGTAGATGACTCTTCTCAACACTCCCCTGCACGAGCTCGACCCGGAGATCGCCGCCGCGGTCGACGCCGAGGTGGGCCGTCAGCAGTCCACGCTCGAGATGATCGCCTCGGAGAACTTCGCTCCGCTGGCGGTCATGGAGGCGCAGGGCTCGGTCCTGACCAACAAGTACGCCGAGGGCTACCCGGGCCGCCGCTACTACGGCGGCTGCGAGCACGTCGACGTCGCCGAGCAGATCGCCATCGACCGGGTCAAGGAGCTGTTCGGCGCCGCCTACGCCAACGTCCAGCCCCACTCCGGCGCCTCCGCCAACCAGGCCGCGCTGTTCGCGCTGGCCCAGCCCGGCGACACGATCCTCGGCCTGGACCTGGCCCACGGCGGCCACCTCACCCACGGCATGCGGCTGAACTTCTCCGGCAAGCAGTTCAACGTGGTCGCCTACCACGTCGACGAGGCCGGCCTGGTCGACATGGCCGAGGTCGAGCGCCTGGCCAAGGAGCACCGCCCCAAGGTGATCATCGCCGGCTGGTCGGCCTATCCGCGGCAGCTGGACTTCGCCGAGTTCCGTCGGATCGCCGACGAGGTCGAGGCGTACCTGTGGGTCGACATGGCGCACTTCGCCGGGCTGGTCGCGGCGGGGCTGCACCCGAACCCGGTGCCGTACGCCGACGTGGTCACCTCCACCACCCACAAGACCCTGGGCGGGCCGCGCGGCGGCATCATCCTCGCCCGCGGCACCGACTTCGCCAAGAAGCTGAACTCCTCGGTCTTCCCCGGTTTCCAGGGCGGCCCGCTGGAGCACGTGATCGCCGCGAAGGCGGTCTCCTTCAAGGTCGCGGCCTCGGAGGACTTCAAGGAGCGCCAGCGGCGTACGGTGGAGGGTGCCCGCATCCTCGCCGAGCGGCTGACCGCCCCCGACGCCCGTGAGGCCGGGGTGAACGTCCTGTCCGGCGGCACGGACGTGCACCTGATCCTCGTCGACCTGCGCGAGTCCGAGCTGGACGGACAGCAGGCCGAGGACCGACTCCACGAGGTCGGCATCACGGTCAACCGCAACGCCGTCCCCAACGACCCGCGCCCGCCGATGGTGACCTCGGGTCTGCGGATCGGCACCCCGGCCCTGGCCACCCGCGGCTTCACCGCCGAGGACTTCGCCGAGGTCGCGGACGTGATCGCACAGGCGCTGAAGCCGTCGTACGACGTGGAGGCGCTGAAGGCCCGGGTCAAGGCCCTGGCCGACAAGCACCCGCTGTACCCCGGCCTGAGCAAGTAGTAGTTCCCTGGTGGGGGCGCCCAAGGATGTGTGCCCCCACCCCTTTTTGAGGAGTTCCCCGTGGCCATCTCGGTCTTCGACCTGTTCTCGATCGGCATCGGCCCGTCGAGCTCCCACACGGTCGGCCCGATGCGTGCGGCCCGTATGTTCGCCCGCCGACTGCGCAACGAGGGCCTGCTGCCCTCCGTCGCCTCGGTCCGCTCCGAGCTGTACGGCTCGCTGGGCGCGACCGGACACGGCCACGGCACCCCCAAGGCGGTGCTGCTGGGCCTGGAGGGCTCCTCGCCGCGGACGGTGGACGTGGAGACGGCTGACGAGCGGGTCGAGACGATCAAGTCGGCCGGCCGGCTCTCCCTGCTCGGCGAGCACGAGATCCCGTTCTCCTTCGACGACGATCTCGTCCTGCACCGGCGCGAGACGCTGCCGTACCACGCCAACGGCATGACGATATGGGCGTACGACGCCTCGGGGGCCGAGCTCCTGTCGAAGACGTACTACTCCGTCGGCGGCGGCTTCGTCGTGGACGAGGACGCGGTCGGCGCCGACCGCATCAAGCTCGACGACACGGTGCTGAAGTACCCCTTCCGCACGGGTGACGAGCTGCTGCGCCTGACCAAGGAGACGGGTCTTTCGATCTCGTCCCTGATGCTGGAGAACGAGCGGGCCTGGCGGACCGAGGAGGAGATCCGGACCGGTCTGCTGGAGATCTGGCGGGTCATGCAGGCGTGCGTGTCGCGCGGCATGTCCCGGGAGGGCATCCTGCCGGGCGGGCTGCGGGTGCGGCGCAGGGCCGCGATGTCCGCGCGCCAGCTGCGGGCCGAGGGCGATCCGCTCGCGCACGCCATGGAGTGGATCACGCTCTACGCGATGGCGGTCAACGAGGAGAACGCGGCGGGCGGCCGCGTGGTGACGGCCCCGACGAACGGCGCCGCGGGCATCATCCCCGCCGTCCTCCACTACTACATCAACTTCGTGCCGGGCGCCGACGAGGACGGCGTCGTCCGCTTCCTGCTGGCCGCGGGCGCGATCGGCATGCTCTTCAAGGAGAACGCGTCCATCTCCGGCGCCGAGGTCGGCTGCCAGGGCGAGGTGGGCTCGGCGTGCTCGATGGCGGCGGGCGCGCTGGCCGAGGTGCTCGGCGGCTCCCCGGAGCAGGTGGAGAACGCGGCCGAGATCGGCATGGAGCACAACCTCGGCCTGACCTGCGACCCGGTCGGCGGCCTCGTCCAGATCCCGTGCATCGAGCGCAACGGCATGGCCGCGGTGAAGGCGGTCACCGCGGCGAAGATGTCCATGCGCGGCGACGGCTCGCACCTTGTCTCCCTCGACAAGGTCATCAAGACGATGAAGGACACCGGCGCCGACATGAGCGTCAAGTACAAGGAGACGGCGCGGGGCGGGCTCGCGGTGAACATCATCGAGTGCTGAGCGTTCCGGCCGGGCGCATATGGGGCATCAACAACTCCCGTCCCCCCACTCACACTTCAGGGAGTCCCCCACGATGTTGCGCGGCATCGACGTGAGCGCGTACCAGTCCTCGAACTACGACACGGACGGCCTCTCCTTCGTCTTCATCAAGGCGACGGAGGGCCGCTCGTACGTCAACCCGAAGCTGTCGGCCCAGACGAAGCGAGCGCGCGAGGCGGGCCTGGTGGTCGGCTTCTACCACTTCCTCTGGCCCGGCAACCTCTCCGCCCAGGCCGAGTACTTCGTCAAGCACGCCCCGGAGAAGGCAGGTGACATCCTCGCGGTCGACTGGGAGACGACGAGCGACGGCACGCACGCCGGCAACGCGGAGAAGGACCTCTTCATCCGCAAGGTGAAGGAACTGCGGCCGAACAACCCGGTCGTGCTCTACTGCAACAGGAACTACTGGCTCAACATCGACCGGACGTCCTACGCCGGTGACGGCCTCTGGATCGCGGACTACGTCACCGCCGGCAAGCCCCGCATCCGGGCCAAGTGGCGCTTCCACCAGTACACGGACGATCCGCTGGACCGCAACGTCGCGGATTTCGCGAGCAAGGCCGCTCTGCGGGAGTGGGCCCAGAACAACTGAGTGCGGCCCGGCGACAACGAGAAGGGCGCGTCGCCGACGGGCCGCACCTGCCTGTGGAGACCGTCTGAGCGGCCGGCCTCAGGCCCTGAACTCCGGCTTGCGGTCCGGGGAGGCCTCCGCCAGGGCCTTGGTGACCTCCTCGACTCCCGCCCGCAGACCGTAGACGGGGGTGTCGGGCTGCTGGCGCCAGGAGTCGTCGATGCCGCCCGCGTCGACGGTGTCATAGCCGAGTTCGTCGATCAGGGCGCGGACCTTCGCCTTGGCAGCCTCGTCGTCCCCGGCGACCGGGAGGGCCATGCGGTCGGGGTCGCCGGCCGGGCGGTGGCGGTCCAGGATGTCCTGGGCGTAGGTGCCGTTGAAGGCCTTGATCACCGGGTGCCCGAGCTGCCGTTCGGTCCAGCGGCTCTCGGTGAGGCCCTCGTCCTCGATCCCGGCGATCCTCCCGTCCCGCTGCTTCGGGTAGTAGTTGCCGGTGTCGATCACGGCGGCCCCCTCGGCCGCCCCGTCCAGCACACCCGCCGGAAGGTCCGCCACGGCCTTCAGCGGGACGGTGACCACGACGATCTCGGCGCCCCGCGCGGCCTCCTCCACGGGTACGGCGGTCGCCCCGGTCTCCGCCGCCAGCTCGGTGAGCGTCCGGGGTCCGCGTGAGTTGGCGACGGACACCTCGTGCCCGAGGGCGGTGAGCCGCCGGGTGAGGTTTCCGCCGATGTTGCCCGCGCCGATGATGCCGATCTTCATGAGAGTGCCACCCTTCATTGTTGATGCACGCGCATATACCGTGCGCCAACCCCGTCGGCTCTCCGGCTATTCCGCCCGCCCCCTCAGAGCCGTACGACGATCTTCCCCGTATGCCGGTTCGACTCCATCAGCCGGTGGGCGTCCTGGATGCTCTCCAGGCCCTCGAAGACCTCCGCGATCACCGGGCGGAAGCCGCCGTCCGCCAGGCCGGCGTTGAGGAAGGCGGTGGAGCGGCGGCGGCCGCCAGGGGTGACGGCGAGGGCCATGTTGGCGTACGTGTGGATCGTGAAGGGCCAGTTGAAGGGGATCTCGGTGGGGCGGCCGTCCAGCCAGCCGTAGACGACCGCGCAACCGCCCTCCGCGAGGGCGCCCGCCACCTCCTTGAAGCCAGGGCCGCCGATCGCGTCGAAGATCACCTCCACGCCTCGGCCGTCGGTGACGCGGCGGACCTCCTCGGCCACCGTCCCCTCGCCCGCGCCGTCGGTCACGATCACCTCTGCCGCGCCCAGGTCCAGCAACTGCTTGCGCTTGTCCTCCGTGCGGGTCGTGACCACCGGGATCGCGCCCACGCGCCGGGCGACCTGGATCGCCGCCGTGCCGACACCGCTGGACCCGCCGGTGATCAGGACGTGGTCCCCGGGGCGCAGGCCCGCCGTCTCCAGCAGGCCGCCGTAGGCGGTGGTGTACGTCAGCCAGGCGGCGGCCCCGGCCACCGGGTCGACGGAGGCGGGGCGCCGTACGACGGCGGACTGCGGCAGGACGACCCGCTCGGCGTACACGCCCTGGGTGCCGAACTCGATCCCGGGTCCTGTCATCACCGGGTCGCCGACAGCGAGTTCGGTGACGCCCTCACCGACCGCCTCCACGACGGCGGAAGCCTCGTAGCCGAGCCGGGAGCCCGGGAGCGTCGGCTGGTAGTAGTAGGCGCCCGAGCGGAAGAGGGCTTCGGCGCGGTTCAGGCCCAACGCCTCGACGCGGAGGGTGACTTCACCCGGTCCGGGCCTCTCGGGCAGGGGCGCGTCCTCGATCACCAGCACCTCGGGGCCGCCGATCTCATGAAAGAGCACGGTACGTGCGGTAGTTGGCATGAAAACGACGGTACGAGGGCGCCGTGAGACGATCCATGTCCGTCGGTCTCTTATTCATGTCTCTTCGTCTCGCTGGTCAATATGGGCGCTATGGTGCGGGCATGGATGTCCTCAGCGACGCCGTCGCCGCCATGCGCACCGGGCGGCCGCACTCCTCCCGCCAGGACAAGTACGGACCCTGGGGCATGCGCTTCGAGGCCTCGTCCGGCGCCGGGTTCCATGTACTGCTCAGGGGGTCCGCCTGGCTGATCCCCGGGCACGGCGAACCGGTCCAACTCGCCCCCGGTGACGTGGTGTTCCTGGCGAGCGGCAGCGGACACGGGGTGGCCAGCGACCTGGACGTGCCGATGGAGGAGGTGCGGCTCAAGGACGACGGCACCTGGCCGGAGCTGTCCCCCGATCCGGTGGGCTCGGGGCCCCCGACCACCGTCATGCTGTGCGGCGCGTACCTGCTGGACCGCTCCCGCGCCCACCCGCTGCTGACCGAGCTGCCCGAGGTGGTGCATCTGCCCGCCCGCGTCGGCACGCACCGCTCACTGCGGGCGGCGGTGGAGCTGCTGGGCGCCGAGCTGGCGGACCCCCAACCGGGCTCGGACACCATCGTGACCTCGCTGCTGGACACCCTGCTGCTCTACATCCTGCGGGCCTGGTGGCTGCGGGAGCGCCATGGCTCCGGGCATCCCACCGGCTGGGCGGCGGCTCTCGCCGACCCGGCGGTCGCTGCGGCGCTGCGCGCGATCCACGGCGACCCGGCGCACCTGTGGACGGTGGAGGAGCTCGGCGCCCGCGGCGGCCTGTCCCGCGCGGCCTTCGCCCGCCGGTTCACGACGCTGGTGGGGACGCCGCCGCTGACGTATCTGACCTGGTGGCGCATGACGACGGCGGGCCGGCTGCTGCGCGAGGACGATGTACCGCTCCGCCTGATCGCCCAACGCACCGGCTACGCCTCGGAGTTCGCCTTCGCCAAGGCGTTCAAGAGGGAGTTCGGGGTGGCGCCGGGCCAGTACCGCAGACGGGCGTCCTGAGACGGGAAGGGGGGCGCCCGACAGGCGCCCCCCTGTCCGCACGCGTCACTTGTTCAGGTACGTCCAGAACTCGTCGAAGGACAGCACCTTGTCGCCGTTGAGGTCGCGGGACTTGATGATGGCCTCGGCTACGGCCTCGGTGACGTTCCAGTCGCCGCCCTGGGCGAGGGCGGTCTTGAACTCGGCCGCGGTGATGAAGCCGTCACCGTCCGTGTCGATCCGCTCGAAATGCTTGCGTGCCTCGTCGATGTCGGCCACCGATCCGCCCCTTTTCCGTCGTACCTTGCGGCTTGTTGCCGGAGGTCAGATTAACTGGCCGTCCGAGCGGCCGGTGCCGCGACCACACCCCGGGGAGCACGCGTGGAGACCTTGAAGGACATTCTCGACGCGGCGGCCGAGGGGATCTTCCCGCCTCCGGACGGCCGTACGACCGTCGTGCCCCAGCCCTCCTACCGGGACGCCGGGGTCTTCGCCTTCACCGCGCACTCCGTGATCGCCACGGACGAGGACGAGGACTGGGTGTACGAGACGCTCGGCGGGCTGGACTGCGACGCACTCGCGGCGACCATGAACCCGCTGTTCCTGGCGGCCCTGATGGAACGGACCGGACGCCGGGCGGACACGATCGACGTGATGACGGTCGGCACTCCGCTGCCGGGGCGGCCCGTCGTGGAGCTGACGGAGATCGACGATCCCGGGCATTCTCGCGTGGTGTCCTCGCGCAGGCGCCGGGACGACGTGCGGGTGTGGGCCGCGCTGGGCGGTGTCCTGGTCCTCGGGCGCGGGGTCGCGGGGCGGCTGGAGGCCGCGGTCGAGGTGGCGGACGCGGTACGGCATCGCGGGTTGGGGCGTGAACTGGCGCGAGCGGCACGGCAGTTGGGCGAGGGCGAGCCGGTGTGGGCGCAGGTCTCGGCGGGGAACGCCCGCAGTCTGCGGGCGTTCCAGGCGGCCGGCTACCGTCCCGTGGGATCGGAGCTGCTGCTCAGCGCCGGGCCTCGCGGTGCGGATCGCTCTCGCGGCCGCTCGTGATCTCGGCGCCGTGCGGCGTCAGCGGAAGATGCCGGTGTGACCCAGCGAGTAGCGCCCCGGCTGCGGGTACACCGCCAGGCCGTGCGGGCCGCTGCCCACGGGGATGCGGGCCAGCTGGCTGCCGGTACGGGTGTCGATGGCGTACACCTCGGCGTCGTAACGCCCCGACAGCCACAGGACCTTGCCGTCCGCCGAGACCCCGCCCATGTCGGGGCTGCCGCCGTCGGGCAGGTGCCACTTCTTGGTGAGCTCGTTCCGGGTGAAGTCGAAGACCGACACCGTGCCCTCGCCGCGGTTGGAGACGTACATCTCGCGCGAGTCGCGGCTGACGTACAGGCCGTGGCAGCCCTTGCCGGTGCGCAGCAGCTTCGGCTCGGCGAAGGAGTCGCCGTCGAGGACCCACATGCCGTCGGCCATCATGTCGGCGATGTAGAACCTCTTGCCGTCCGGGGAGATCTTGACGTCCTGCGGCATGGCGCCGTCGAAGGGGAGCTTCTGCTGCCCGATCACCTTCATCTTCTGGGTGTCGACCTTGAGCAGTTCACCGCTGAACTCGCAGGAGACGATGAAGTACTTGCCGTCCAGCGAGAAGTCGGCGTGGTTGACGCCGTAGCAGGTGACCGGCTCGGTCTTGACCGTCTTCATGGTGTGCGGGTCGCGGAAGACCAGCTCGCGGTCGAGGGAGGCCATCACCACGGCGTACTTGCCGTTGGGCGTGAAGTAGAGGTTGTACGGGTCGTGCACCTCCACCTCCTTGCCCGCCTTGCCGGTCTTCGGGTCGATGGGGGTGAGCGTGTGACCGCGGTTGTTGTTCACCCAGAGGGTCTTCATGTCCCAGGAGGGGACGACGTGCTGGGGCTGCCGGCCGACCGGGATCGTGTCGATGATCTCGTACGTCTTCGGGTCGATGACCGAGACGGTGTCGGACTCGGTGTTGGGGACGTAGACCCGGCTCGGGAAGTCCTTCACCACCGGGGAGAGCTTGTTCGGGCGGTCGGCGGCGTAGACGTCCTTCGGGTCGAGGACCGGGGGCATCCCGGGCAGGCCCTGGACCGGCTTCTTCTTCGGCGGCGCGGGGACCGCGGCGGCCTTGGTGCCACCTGCGTCGGTGGTCTTGTTCCTGGTCTCGGTGCCGCAGGCGGCGAGCACGGCGAGGACGGCGCCGGCGAGGAGGGTCGATCTGACGAGGTTGCGGTGCGGGGGGTAGCGGTGCATCAGCTGAACAACTCCGTGGTGGTGACGGGGATCAGTCCGCGACGGTCGAGGTCGTCGAGTACGGCGGGCAGGGCGGCGACCGTGTCCGGGTAGCCGAAGTGCAGGCTCACGATCGATCCGGGGCGGATGTCCGTGGCCAGCGTGCGGGTGACGGTCTCCGGGCCAGGTGAGGTGAAGTCGAGGGAGTCGACGTCGTAGGAGAGAACGTGGGGGTATCCGGCGTCCCGGGCCAGACGGGCGACGAGCGGGGAGGCCCGGGGAGCCCGGGAGGGGCGGAACCAGGTGCCGATGGAACCGGTGAGGCGGCGCAGGCGCCGGGCACAGGCGGTGATCTCCGCCTGAGCCCGGGCCTTTGGCATCGTGTTGATGTCGAGGTGGTGCTCGGTGTGGTTGCCTAGGTCGTGGCCGCCGTCGAGGACGCGGCGGGCGAGGCGGGGGTTCGCGTCGAGCCAGCTGCCCACGGCGAGGACGGTGAGGTGGGCGCCTCGGCGCTCGGCTTCCTCGAGGATCGCGTCGGCGGTGGCGGGGTCGCCGTCGCCGTGGAAGGTGAGGGCCACCCGGGGGGTGTCGCGGGGGCCGTGGGTGAGGTGGGCGGCGTGGCCCGGAATGCGGCGGGGGGTGCGGTGCGCGGGGGCGACGTGGTGGGCGACGGCGCCGGTGGTGGTGCAGGCGGCGGTGAGGGCCGTGGCGGTGACGAGTCCGGCGGCTGCGCTGAGGACCGTCCGGCGGTCGGTCGTGGTCACCTGCCCTATTTAAGGGCGGATGGGGTGGAATTCGGGCGATTGGTCCGCTTGGTGGCGGTGCCCTCGACGCGGAGGGGAGCGTCAGCGGTCCGCGACCCGCATCTCGAACCAGGTCGTCTTGCCCCGCGGCAGCAGGTCCACTCCCCAGCGGTCGGCCAGTTTGTCCACCAGGAACAGACCCCGGCCGCTGATGTCCATCTCCTGAACCGGCATCAGACAGGGCAGGCCCCGCGAGGGATCGCGGACCTCGATACGGATCCAGCCGCGCCGCCGACGCATCCGGAGGCCGAACACCCGGGCGCCGGTGTGGCGGACCGCGTTTCCCACCAGTTCCGAGACCAGTAAGACGGCGTCCTCCGTCATTTTCGCCGTCAGGCCCCACTGGCGCAGTACCACTACCTGGGCGAGCCGTCGAGCCGTCGCCGCCGACTCCGGGCGGGAAGGGAGCACCACCTCAGCCTCCGTGGGATTGCCGAACAACTCCAGCGCCCTCAAGGCGTGTTCGTCCTCGACCGCAGGCGACCAGCGCGCCGCGGTCGCACGGCTGTGTCCCCGCGGCTGTTCGATACCCTCCAGCCCCGCCATGCCCCCATCATGGCCGCCCAGAGCACGCTCCGGGGCCGTTCCCGCGGAATACGCCCCCCGGAATCCACCATTCCGCGAGCGTCGATCGGCATATGCCAGAGGCAGTTCGGAGTCTTCCACAGCCCGTCTGACCTGCGGCGGAGGCTCTGCTGACGGCAATCGACGGGCCTCCTCGACAAGACAGGCTTAAGGCTCAGTTAAGGCTGCCATAAACCGTCCCATCGAGGGACCCGGATCAGACATCACGTCAATTGCAAGCACTTTTACCGGATCAGGCGCCCCGGTTCAGAGGAACTTCGCCTTGCCCGGGCCTTCCTCCACGAAGCTCCGCATCCCGCGCTCCCGGTCCTCGGTCGCGAACAGGCCGGCGAACCAGTTCCGTTCCACCGCGAGGCCCGTCTCGATGTCGGTCTCGAGGCCGGTGTCGACGGACTCCTTCGCCGCGCGCAGCGCGAGCGCCGGCCCCTGGGCGAGTTTCGCGGCCCACTCGTGCGCGGCGGTGTACACCTCCTCGGCCGGGACCACCCGGTCCACCAGGCCGAGGGACAGCGCCTCGTCCGCCTTGACCATCCGGCCGGTGAAGATGAGGTCCTTGGCCTTCGACGGGCCGACCAGACGGGACAGCCGCTGGGTGCCGCCCGCGCCCGGGATCAGACCGAGCAGGATCTCCGGCTGGCCGAGCTTGGCGTTCTCCCCGGCGATCCGGAAGTCCGCGCAGAGCGCCAGCTCGCAGCCGCCGCCGAGGGCGTACCCCGTCACCGCCGCCACCACCGGCTTGGGGATGCGGGCCACGGCGGTGAAGGAGTCCTGCAGGGCACGGGCGCGCAGGACCATGGCCGTGTGGTCCATGGCCTGCATCTCCTTGATGTCCGCGCCGGCCGCGAACACCTTCTCGCCGCCGTAGATCACCACGGCGCGCACATCGTCGCGGCGGCTCGCCTCCTCGGCCAGCTCCTTGAGCCGGTCCTGGGTGGCGACGTCCAGCGCGTTCATCGGGGGGCGGTCCAGGCGGAGCGTGCCCACGCCCTCGGCGACTTCGAGATTCACGGTCATGCCCCGCAGGTTAACGGTGACTAACCCCCGGCAGAACCCCGGCCCCCGCTACTTCGTCCACTCCTCCCAGGACATGTTCCAGCCGTTGAGGCCGTTGTCCGGGGCGATCGTCGCGTCGTTGGAGTTCTTCACGACCACCACGTCGCCGATCATGGAGTGGTCGAAGAACCAGGCGGCCGGGGTCTTGCTGTCCCAGGCGCCCTTCACATCGCGCAGGCCGACGCAGCCGTGGCTGGCGTTGTAGTTGCCGAAGGCGTCGCCGCCCCAGTAGTTGCCGTGGATGAAGGTGCCGGACTGGCTCAGGCGCATGGCGTGCGGGACGTCGTCGATGTCGTACTCGCCGTCGTAGCCGACCGTGTCGCCGTTCATCCGGGTCTCGACGAACTTCTCGGTGATGACCATCTGGCCGTTCCAGGTGTCGTACCCGGGCTTGCCGGTGGTGACGGGGAGGGTCTTGACGACCTTGCCGTCCTGCATGACCTTCATCTTCCTGGTCTTCACGTCGACGACGGAGACCTGGTCGCGCCCGATGGTGAAGTCGACGGTCTTGTCCTGCTCGCCGTAGACGCCGTCCCGGCCCTCGACGCCGTCGAGGTTGAGACGGACGGTGACCTTGGTGCCTTCCTTCCAGTACTTCTCGGGGCGGAAGTCGAGGCGGTCGTTGCCGAACCAGTGGCCCTGGACGTCCACGGCCGGCTCGGTCTTGATGGTGACGGCCTTCTCGACCTCGTCCGGGTTGGTGATGCCCCGGTCGAAGCGGAGCGAGAAGGACATCCCGACGCCGACCTTGGAGCCGTCCTCGGGGGTGAAGGTGCCGAGGAAGGTGTTCTGAGGCGTGAGGGTGGTGAAGCTGGAGTCCTCGGTGGTCTCGCGGCCCTCGGAGTCCTTCGCGACCGCGTGCACGGTGTACTTCGTGGACGCCGCCAGATGCGTGGACGGCGTCCAGGAGGCGCCCCCGTCGGTGATCTTCCCCGATATCGCCCTGCCCTTGGGGTCCTTCACGACGACCTCGGACAGCTTGCCCTTGGCGGCGCTGACCTCGAGGGCGCCGCTGGTCTCGACGGACTTGGCGCCGTCCTTCGGGGCTATGGAGACCACGGCCTGCGACGGCTTGCTGTCGGCCTGCCCGGAGGTGCCCCCGGACTTGCCCTTCCCGTCGCCGGAGCCCGAGTCCGAGCCCCCGCCGCACGCGGTGACGGCCAGCAGGAGGCCCCCCGCGAGCACCGCGGCAAGCCTCCTGCGCCCCCCAACCGACGCCCCCGATATCGGTCGCACGTTCAAGTCCTTCTCTCCCCTCGCCGGGCCCGGTCAGGCCCCCCGCCCCCGCGCGTCGGCAGGCGCTCGGCGCATATTAACCACAAGGTCATCTCGCTCAGCGCCCCGCGTTTGTCACCGTTCCGTACCGAGTGGGGTACCGACTTGGACGGAAAGGGGCGCCAAGTGGTGCCCGTGTCCCGTTACTTCACCGCACTCCCGGCCTTCCACGCCTTCCAGTCCATATTCCATCCGCCCAGGCCGTTGTCGGGAGCGACCTTCTTGTCCTTGCTGTGGACGACCTCGACGACGTCCCCGATCAGGCTGCGGTCGAAGAACCAGCCGGCGGGCGTGTCCGAGCCCCCGCCCTTGACGTCCCTGAGCCCCACGCAGCCGTGGCTCACGTTGACCTTCCCGAAGGCGTCCGGCGCCCAGTAGTTGCCGTGCAGGAAGGTGCCGGACCGGGTCAGCCGCATGGCGTGCGGGACGTCGGGGATGTCGTACTCGCCCTTGCCGTCGTTGTCGGTGAAGCCGACCGTCGCGCCGTTCATCCGGGTCACTTCGAGCATCTCGGTGACCACCATCTTGCCGTTGTACGTCGTGGTCTTCGGGGCGCCCGCCGTGATCGGCACGGTGGCGAGCAGCTCGCCGTCGCGCCGGACGTCCATGGTGTGCGCGGCCGCGTCGACGGTGGAGACCTGATGGCGGCCGACGGTGAAGGAGAACGTCTTGTACTGCAGGCCGTAGACCCCGGGCGCGCCCTCCACGTCACGGAGTTTGAGCGAGACGGTGACCTGGGTGCCGGGCTTCCAGTACCGCTCGGGGCGGAAGTCGAGGCGGCCCTTGCCGAACCAGTGCGGCCGGATCTCCACGGCCGGGCGGGCCGTCACATGGACGGCCCGTTCGACGGCGGCGCGGTTCTCGATCTCCCGGTTGAACTCCAGGGAGACGATCATTCCGGTGCCTACGGTGGCGCGGTTCTCGGGGGTCACGTACCCGATGAAGCGCTCCTCGGGGACGTAGGTGGCGAAGGTGGTGTGCCGGGCGGAGCGGCGGCCGTGGCCGTCGAGGGCGACGACGTCGACCGTGTAGCGGGCGGCGAGCGCCAGCTGCCGGTCGTCGGGTTCCCAGCGCAGCCCGTCGGCGGAGATGTGCCCGGGGACCGGGGTCTCCTGGGCGTCCTGGGACTTGACGACCTTCACGGACTCCAGGCGCCCGCTGGGCACCCGGACCCGCAGCTCCTCCTCGGGGTCCACCCCCTTGCTGCCGTCGTCCGGGGAGACCTGGATCACCTCCTTGGGTGCCGGGGGTCTGCCCAGCCCGCCCAGCCCCACCCCGCCGGGGGTGTCCGAAGTGCAGCCGGCCGCTCCGGCCAGCAGTCCTGCCCATGTCAGTACGGCGGCCAGTGCGGCCCCCGCGCGCCGCGCGCGCCCTTGTACGTGCCTCACGACGAGCCCAACGACCGGGCACGCTCCGGGGAAACGTGAGTGCGAGCCAAGCGCTGGGCAGAACAGTGGGGAGGACGACGCGACGGGGAGCCGCTTCCGGGACTCGGCATGCCCGTTTCCACGTCGTTCCGAGAGCCGTGGGAGGCCGAAGGTGTCGAGCAGCGCAGCCGAGCGTGAGGCAGTGGCTCAGGAGCGTGCCGTGCAGGGCCCGGCGCCCGTACGGAACGGAACAGCGCGCCGGACACCGGGCGTGCCCGTGTGGCCGGGCGCGCCGACTCCGCTGGGCGCCCGCTTCCGGGTGGGCCCCGACGGGGTGGCCGGGACCAACTTCGCGCTGTGGGCGGGCGGCGCCGAGGCGGTCGAGCTGTGTCTGTTCGACGAGTCGGGCAGGGAGACCCGGGCCAAGCTGACCGAGCTGACGCACGAGATCTGGCACGGTTTCGTGCCCGGCGTGATGCCGGGACAGCGCTACGGCTTCCGGGTGCACGGCCGCTGGGATCCGTGGACCGGCGCCCGCTGGAACCCGGCCAAGCTGCTGCTCGACCCGTACGCCCGCGCGGTGGACGGCGACTTCGGGCTGCCGCCGGAGGTGTACGGCCATGTCCGGGACTGGCCGCAGCAGCAGGTCGCGGACACCGTCCGGGACGACCGGGACTCGGCGCCGTACGTCCCCAAGGGCGTCGTGGTCCACGACGACGACGACTGGACGGACGACCGGCGGCCCAAGACCCCGTGGGCGGACTCGGTCATCTACGAGGTGCACGTGCGGGGCTTCACCAAGCTGCACCCGGGGATCCCGGAGGAGCTGCGCGGGACGTACGCCGGTCTCGCGCACCCGGCGGCGATCGAGCACCTGGTCAAGCTGGGCGTGACGGCGGTGGAGCTGCTGCCGGTCCACCAGTTCGCGCACGAGGACCATCTGCTGCGGCGCGGCCTGAAGAACTACTGGGGCTACAACTCCATCGGCTACTTCGCCCCGCACGCCGGGTACGCGGCCTCGGGGACGACCGGTCAGCAGGTCGGCGAGTTCAAGCGGATGGTGCGGGCGCTGCACGAGGCCGGGATCGAGGTCATCCTCGACGTGGTCTACAACCACACGGCGGAGGCGGGCGAGCTGGGGCCCACGCTGTCTTTGAAGGGCATCGACAACCGGGGCTACTACCGGCTCCAGGGCGACGCGCGCCGATACGCCGACTACACCGGCTGCGGCAACACGCTCCACGTGGTCCAGCCGCACGTCCTGCGGCTCATCACCGACTCCCTGCGCTACTGGGTCACGGAGATGGGCGTCGACGGCTTCCGCTTCGACCTCGCCGCCGCGCTGGCCCGCTCCATGCACGACGTCGACATGCTCTCCCCCTTCCTCGCCGTCATCGCCCAGGACCCCCTGCTGAGCCGGGTGAAGCTGATCGCCGAGCCGTGGGACGTGGGTTCCGGCGGCTACCAGGTCGGCGCCTTTCCCCCGCTGTGGACCGAGTGGAACGACCGGTACCGCAACGCCGTCCGGGACTTCTGGCGCGGCGCGCTGCCGGACGTGCGGGATCTCGGCTACCGGCTGTCGGGCTCCAGCGACCTGTACGCGTGGGGCGGCAGGCGGCCGTACGCCTCGGTGAACTTCGTGACCGCCCATGACGGTTTCACCCTGCGCGACCTCGTCTCCTACGAGCGCAAGCACAACGAGGCCAACGGCGAGGGCAACCGCGACGGCACGGACGACAACCGGGCCTGGAACTGCGGCGCCGAAGGGGAGACGGACGACGAGGGCGTACGGGGGCTGCGGCGGCGGCAGTTGCGGAACCTGCTGACGACCCTGCTGCTGTCCACGGGCGTGCCGATGCTGGTCGCGGGCGACGAGCTGGGGCGGACCCAGCGCGGCAACAACAACGCCTACTGCCAGGACAACGAGATCAGCTGGCTGGACTGGGGGTTGCTGGACGACCCGGGCTGGAAGGCGCTGTTCGAGCTGACCTCACGGCTGATCGAGCTGCGCCACCGGCATCCGGTGCTGCGCCGCCGGGCCTTCTTCTCCGGGCGCGCGCACTCGGCGGACGGGCTGCGGGACCTGGCCTGGTTCACCGCGCGGGGCACCGAGATGACGGAAGGGGACTGGTACGCGCCCGCGGCCACGCTCGGGATGTACCTGTCCGGGCGGGACATCCCCGGCCGGGACGAGCGGGGCGCGCCGATCGTGGACGACAGTTTCCTGGCCGTCCTGCACGCCGGGGACCGCCCGGCGAGCTTCGTGCTGCCGGCGCCGCCGTGGGCGGAGGAGTACGAACTGGTCGTCGACACCGCACGGGAGGAGCAGGACGAGGCGCCGGGCGAGGTCCATCGCGCGGGGACGGCGATCACGGTGCCGGGGCGGGCGGTGCTGCTGCTGAGGGTGGTCGGCTGAACCGCGTCTGCCGAGGGGGCATGGCGGGTCCGGTGTCGAGGGGCGTTGCGGTTCCCGTGTTGAAGGAGCATTGCGGGTCCGTGAACTCCCGGCCGGATTCCTGGCCGTGGCCCGGGGCCCGCTGATCAACTGAAGCGCATGCCCGAGATATCCCGCCGTGCCTTCGGTGGTCTCGTCGGCGGCGGTGCCGTGTCCGCCGTCGCCGCCACGACCACCGCGGCCGAAGCCGCCGAACGCCCCTTCAGGGCCCGCCCCGCCTCCTCCCGGCGTCCGAACATCCTGGTGATCCTGGGCGACGACCTCGGCTGGGCCGATCTGTCGTCGTACGGCGCCCCGCACATCCGCACCCCGCACCTGGACCGGCTGGCCCGGCAGGGCGTGCGCTTCACCGACGCCTACTCCGGCTCGGCGACCTGCTCCCCGACCCGGTTCAGCCTGTACACCGGCCGCTATCCGGGCCGTACGCGCGGCGGGCTCGCCGAGCCCATCGCCAACCGGTCGCAGGGGCTCGACCCGCGCCACCCCACCCTCGCCTCCCTGCTGAGGAAGGCCGGTTACTCCACCGCGCTCATCGGCAAGTGGCACTGCGGCTGGCTGCCCGACTACAGCCCCACCAAGTCGGGCTGGGACGAGTTCTTCGGCAACTTCGGGGGCGTCCTGGAGTACTTCTCCAAGCTGGGCCAGCTCGGCACGTACGACCTTTACGAAGGGGACGCCGAGTACCGGGACCTGCGGTACTACACCACCGTCCTGACCGAGCGGGCCGTCGAGTACGTCGGCCGCGACCACGACGCGCCCTGGCTGCTGAACCTCAACTTCACCACACCGCACTGGCCCTGGCTGGCCGAGGGCGACGAGGAGGCCGGCGCCGCGATCGCGGCGAAGATACGGGCAGCAACCTCCCAGGCCGAGGTCAGCAAGGCGCTGTTCCATTACGACGGCGGCTCGGTCGCCAAGTACGTCGAGATGGTCCAGGACCTGGACGCCGCCGTCGGCGAGGTCCTCGACGCCCTGCGCCGGTCCGGGCAGGAGGAGGACACGCTCGTGCTGTTCGCCAGCGACAACGGTGGCGAGCGCTTCTCCTACAACTGGCCGCTCAGCGGCGCCAAGTCCGGGCTGCTGGAGGGCGGCATCCGGGTGCCGGCGATCCTGCGCTGGCCGGCCCGGATCGACGGCCGCCAGGTCAGCCATGAGCCGAACTTCTCCCCCGACTGGACGGCGACCCTGCTGGAGATCGGCGGCGCCCGGCCGGACCCCGCCTACCCGCTGGACGGAACGAGTCTCGCCGGATACCTGCTGCGCGGCGAGGAGGTGCCGGAGCGCGATCTGTTCTGGCGGGTGCGGGCGGGGCGGGCGCTGCGGCGCGGGGACTGGAAGTACTTCCGGGACGCGGCGGGCGCGGACCACCTGTACGACCTGGCCGCCGACCAGCGTGAGCAGGCCGACCGCGCCGAGGACGAGCCCGAGCTGCTGGCCGAGCTGAGAGGGGCCTGGGAGGAGATCGCGGGCGGGCTGCTGCCGTATCCCTCCTGAGCCTGTCCGGCCCCTCGAACGCGCAGGTCGTAGGACCAGCGGAGGAGAGGGGTACGGCCAAAACTCGGTGGGCGTTGTCAGTGGCTATCCGTAGGCTCGCTGCTGATGCCGACGACACCTGGAAACGCAGCGGAACGCTCCGCCGTCCGGACCTTGTTGCGCCTGTGGCCGTATGTGCGGCCCGTGCGGGCGCGGCTGTTCACCGCCGCATTCGTGGCGATCCTCGCCTCGTGCGTGGGGCTGGTGATCCCGCTCGTCCTGAAATGGATGGTGGACGGCCCGGTCGCCGACCGGGACCCGGCCGGGGTGTGGCTCGGGGCGCTGTTCCTGCTGCTGCTCGGGGTCGGTGAGGCCCTGCTGTTCGGGCTGCGGCGGTGGCTGGTGGCCCGGCCGTTGTCGCATGTCGAGGCGGAGATGCGGGCGGGGCTCTACCGGCATCTGCAGCGGCTTCCGGTCGCCTTCCACGACCGGTGGGCGTCCGGGCAGTTGCTGTCCCGGGCGACGACCGACCTGATGCTGCTGCGCATGTTCCTCGCGTTTCCGCTGACGTTCCTGCTGGTCAACGGCGTGACCATCCTGGTCGGCGTCGTCATCATGCTGCTCCAGGACTGGACACTGGGGCTGGTGATCCTCGGGCCCGCCCTGCCGGTGATCGTGATGTGCGTGGTCTTCGAGAAGCGGTACGCCGAGGTGGCCCGGCGAGCGCAGGACCAGGTCGGGGATCTGACGACCGTGGTCGAGGAGAGCGTGCTCGGGATCCGGATCATCAAGGGGTTCGGGCGGCACCGGAGCCAGGCGCGGGCGTTCCGGGAGCTGTCGTGGACGCTGCGGGGGACGGAGTTGCGCAAGGCCCGGCTGCTGGCGGTCATCTGGGCGGTGATCGTGACGCTGCCCGAGGTGGCGGTGGGGGCGGCACTGGTGGTGGGGTGCGTGCAGGTCGCGGACGGGGCGCTGTCCGCGGGCACCCTGGTCGCCTTTCTGTCCACGGCGCTCGCCCTGAGGTGGCCCGTCGAGTCGATCGGGTTCCTGCTCGCGATGAGCCAGGAGGCGGCAACCGCCACGGAGCGGTACTTCGAGGTGATGGACGAGGAGCCGGAGTCGGCCGAGCAGCGAAGCACGCGGCCCTCGGCGACCCGGGGGCTCCGCTTCGAGAACGTCACCTTCCGTTACCCGGACGCTCCCTCCGGCTCCCCGCCCGTCCTCGACCGCATCGACCTGCACATCCTCCCCGGCGAGTCCATGGCCCTCGTCGGCGCGACCGGGTCCGGGAAGACCACGCTCACCGCGCTCGTGCCCCGGTTGCACGAGGTCACCGAGGGGCGGATCACGCTCGACGGGGAGGACGTCATGGCGATGTCCCGCGAGGAGCTGCGCTCCCGGGTCGCCGTCGCCTTCGAGGAACCCACCCTCTTCTCCGCCTCCGTCGGGGAGAACGTGCTCATGGGCGCCGACGACGCGGCCGGCGCCGCAGAGCTGCGGCGGGCCCTCTCCGTCGCCCAGGCCGACTTCGCGCACGCCCTCCCGGACGGCACCGACACCCAGGTCGGCGAGCAGGGGCTCAGCCTCTCCGGTGGGCAGCGACAGCGGCTGGCGCTCGCCAGGGCCGTCGTGGGACGGCCGCGGTTCCTGGTGCTGGACGATCCGCTGTCCGCCCTGGACGTGCACACCGAGGCCGCCGTGGAGGCCGCCCTGCGGGACGTGCTCGCGGAGACCACCGCGCTGATCGTGGCGCACCGCCCCTCCACGGTGCTGCTCGCCGACCGCGTCGCGCTGCTGTCCGGCGGGCGGATCACCGCGGTCGGCACCCATCACGAACTGCTGCGCACGAACGCCGAGTACGCCCATCTGATGTCGGGAGCGGACGAGGAGCCGCACCGGACGCGGGGACCGCACCAGGAACCCCACCCGACCCCGGAACCGGACCAGAAGCCCCACCCGACGCCGCGACCCGACCAGGAGGCCCGTCGATGACCGCGCCCACCACCACGGCACCGGCCACGGACGAGCCCCGCCGCGAGCGGTCCGGCGACCCGTTCGACCAGGACGTGCTGCCCACCGCTCCGGGCGCCACCGGCGCGCTGCTGCGGTCGCTGCTCGCCCCGATGAGGGCCCGCGTCGCGCTCACCACGCTGCTGCTGCTCGTCCAGCAGGCGGCCGTACAGGCGGGCCCGCTGCTGGTGGCGTACGCCATCGACGAGGCCGTGCCCGCGTTCCGCCGCGACGACCACGGCCCGCTGATCGCGGTGGCCGTGGGCTATCTGCTGTGCGCGGCCCTGTCCGGCGCGCTGCAGTACGCGTTCGTCATCACCGCCGCCCGGGTCAACCAGGACGTGCTGCTGGACCTGCGCGGCCGGATCTTCCGGCACGCCCAGGCGCTGAGCCTCGACTTCCACGAGCGCTACACGAGCGGCCGCCTGATCTCCCGGTCCACCACGGACGTGGAGTCGCTGCGGGAGCTGCTCAGCGAGGGGCTCCAGGAACTCGTCACGGTCATCCTGTCGTTCGTCTACATCTCGGCCATGCTGCTCTGGCTGGACCTCGGGCTCGGCGCGGTCGCGGTGGCCTCCTTCGTGCCGCTGTACCTGCTCATGCGCGGCTACCAGCGGCGCGCGGGTCGGGTGTACCGGGTGCGGTCGACCGCCATCGCAGCGGTGATCGTGAAGTTCGTGGAGACGATGAACGGCATCCGGCCGGTGCGCGCGTTCCGCCGCGAGGCCGTCAACGACGCCGACTTCGCCGTACTCAACAAGCGGCACGAGCGCACCAACGGCGACGCGCTGCTGGAGATGGCCCGGTACGTCGTCGGCTCCCGGCTGGTCGCCAACACGGCTGTCGCGCTGATCGTGCTGTGGGGTGCCCACCGGGTCGCGGGCGACACCCTGGCGCTCGGCGTGCTGGCCGCGGCGGTGCTGTACCTGCGGCGGCTGTACGACCCGATCGACCGGCTCGGCATGTTCCTCAACTCCTACCAGTCGGCGGCGGCCTCCCTGGAGAAGATCGCGGGCCTGCTGGCGCAGACCCCGTCCGTGCCCGAGCCCTCGGCTCCCCGGCAGCTCCCGGCTCTCGAGTCCGAGCACCCCGGCCGCGAGGTCGTCTTCGACGGCGTGCGGTTCGCCTACCGCACCGGCGGCGAGGTGCTGCCCACCTTCGACCTCACCCTTCCGGCCGGGCAGACGGTCGCCGTGGTCGGCTCGACCGGCGCCGGCAAGTCGACGCTGGCGAAGCTGCTCGCCCGGTTCTACGACCCCTCCGAGGGCCGGGTGCTGCTCGACGGGGTGGACCTGCGGGAGCTGTCCATGGCCGAGCTGCGGCGCGGGGTGGTGATGGTGACCCAGGAGGCGTTCCTGTTCTCCGGCACGGTCGCGGAGAACATCGCCCTCGGGCGGCCGGACGCCGACCGGGAGGAGATCGAGCGGGCCGCGAAAGCCATCGGCGCCCATGAGTTCATCAGCGCCCTGCCCGACGGCTACGACACGGACGTCCGCAAGCGGGGCGGCCGTATCTCGGCCGGGCAGCGTCAACTGGTGGCGTTCGCACGGGCGTTGCTCGCCGATCCGGCGGTGCTGATCCTGGACGAGGCGACCAGCTCGCTGGACATCCCGGGCGAGCGGGCGGTGCAACGCGCGATGGCGACGGTGCTGCACGGGCGCACGGCCGTGGTGATCGCGCACCGGCTGTCCACCGTGGAGATCGCGGACCGGGTGCTGGTCATGGAGCACGGGCGGATCGTCGAGGACGGCTCCCCCGCCGAACTCATCGCGGGGACCGGGCGGTTCGCGGATCTGCACCGGGCGTGGCGGGACAGCCTGGCGTGAGCGCGCCCGCTCGGCTGGCGTAACCCTACAAAGTCACACGTCCGTATAGCGAACATGAACTCCCGGACAACGAACGATTTCCGGCCAACTTTCTGACGCGCCCCTGACAGAACCGGCGATCTCCTGCCACTCTTCCCACGGCCGCTTCACAGCAACCCCATAGTTCGCCCGCTGGGCGGCCGACGCTCCCGCACGTGGTTCTGCGCACCACCCTGCTCTGCCCGGTCGGCCGATCCGCCGACCGGTCTCCCCTGGCCGCGCGATCCGCGGCCGCGCAGAAGGAGTCGGTTTTGAGAAGCAGTTCCTCAGACAGACGCACCTCCCACAGATCCACCACCCGCCGGGCCGCCGCCGTCGCCCTCGTCGGGGTCTCCGCCCTGGTCGCCGCGGCCGTGCAGTCCGGCGCCGCCACCGCCGCCCCGGAGAAGGCACCGTCGGCCGCGGGCAAGGTCATCCCGGGCTCCGAGTCGGTCAAGCTCACCCCCGCCCAGCGGGCCGAGCTGATCCGCACGGCGAACGCCGCCAAGGCGGACACCGCCCGCGAACTGGGCCTCGGCGCCAAGGAGAAGCTGGTCGTCCGTGACGTCCTCAAGGACGGCAACGGCACGATCCACACGCGCTACGAGCGCACCTACGACGGCCTGCCGGTCCTCGGCGGCGACCTCGTCGTCAAGAGCACCAAGGCGGACGCGACGGCCGCCGTCGTGAAGGCCACCAAGAAGGCCATCGCGCCGGCCACCACCAAGGCCGCCGTCTCCGCGGCGAAGGCCGAGCGGCAGGCGCTGGCCGCGGCGAAGGCGGAGCACGCCAAGGACGCGGACGTCAACCGTGCTCCCCGCAAGGTGATCTGGGCCGCGAGCGGCACCCCGAAGGTCGCCTTCGAGACGGTCGTCGGCGGATTCCAGCACGACGGCACCCCGCAGGAGCTGCACGTCGTCACCGACGCCACCACGGGCGAGAAGCTGTACGAGTGGGAGGCCATCGAGACCGGCACCGGCAACACGGTGTACTCCGGCACGGTCCCGCTGACGACCACGCAGTCCGGGTCGACGTACAACCTCACCGACGGCGCGCGCGGCAACCACAAGACGTACAACCTCAACCGCGGCACGTCCGGCACCGGCACGCTCTTCTCCGGTCCGGACGACGTCTGGGGCAACGGCAGCCCGTCCAACCTGGAGTCGGCCGCCGCCGATGCCCACTACGGCGCCGCGCTGACCTGGGACTACTACAAGAACGTGCACGGCCGCAGCGGCATCCGCGGTGACGGTGTGGGCGCCTACTCCCGGGTCCACTACGGCAACAACTACGTCAACGCGTTCTGGTCCGACAGCTGCTTCTGCATGACCTACGGTGACGGCTCGGGCAACGCCAACCCGCTGACCTCGATCGACGTGGCCGCGCACGAGATGACCCACGGTCTCACCTCCAACACCGCGGGCCTCGTCTACAGCGGCGAGTCCGGCGGTCTGAACGAGGCGACCTCCGACATCTTCGGTTCGACCGTCGAGTTCTACGCCAACAACTCCTCCGACGTCGGTGACTACCTCATCGGCGAGGAGATCAACATCAACGGCGACGGCACCCCGCTGCGCTACATGGACAAGCCGAGCAAGGACGGCTCGTCCAAGGACAGCTGGTACTCGGGCATCGGCTCGATCGACGTGCACTACTCGTCGGGCCCGGCCAACCACTTCTTCTACCTGCTGAGCGAGGGCAGTGGCACCAAGACCATCAACGGTGTCACCTACAACTCGCCCACCGCGGACGGCCTTCCGGTCACCGGCATCGGCCGGGACAAGGCGGAGAAGATCTGGTTCCGCGCGCTGACCACGAAGTTCACCTCGAACACCAACTACGCGGGCGCCCGCACCGGCACCCTCGCGGCGGCCGGTGAGCTGTACGGCACCACCAGCCCCGAGTACGCGGCGGTGCAGCACGCCTGGGCGGGCGTCGCGGTGGGCTCGCGTCCCGGCGGCGGTGGCGGTACGTCCTTCGAGAACACCGCCGACGTGGCCATTCCGGACCGGGGCGCGGCGGTCACCTCGCCGATCACCGTCTCCGGGCGGACGGGCAACGCGCCGTCGAACCTCGCCGTGGCGGTCGACATCGTCCACACCTACATCGGTGACCTCCAGGTCCAGCTCGTCGCGCCCGACGGCACGGCGTACACCCTCAAGGGCTACGGCACCGGCGGAAGTTCGGACAACATCAACACCACGTACACGGTGAACGCCTCCTCCGAGGTCGCCAACGGCACCTGGCTGCTGCGGGTCCAGGACAACGCGGCCATCGACACCGGCTACATCAACAGCTGGAAGCTGACGTTCCCGTAGAACGTCCCGCTCCCTCCTGAACAGGGCGCCGTCCCGGTGGTTCAACTCCCCGGGACGGCGCCCGCTTTACCTTTCTGAAACGTTCACCGGACAGCCAGGTTTCGGCCAACATCATCGGGGGGTCCTGACATGTACGCGTCCCAGGTGTCACTCTTCCCTCACCCGCCGCACAACTTCCCAGCCCTCCCCCACAAAAGGAGCTTGTGTGACCCCCCGCTACGCGCGTCACCAGCGCACCACCCTGGCCATCGCCACCGCGATCGCGGCCGGAGCCCTCCTCACCACCGGCCTGACCAGCACCGGTGCCGCCGCCAAGACCGACCCGGCCGCGGGCGCCACCCCGGTCCAGCTCACCGCCGCCGCCCGCACCGCGCTGATCGGGCAGGCGTCCACCGAGGCGCCCGCCACGGCGGACGCGATAGGCCTCGGCGCCCAGGAGAAGCTGGTCGTCAAGGACGTCGTCAAGGACGCCGACGGCACCACCCACACCCGCTACGAGCGCACCTACGCCGGCCTCCCCGTCCTCGGGGGCGACCTGATCGTCCACGAGACCGCGTCCGGGAGGACCACGGGCGTCACCAAGGCGACCAAGGCCGCCGTCAAGGTCGCCGACCTGACCGCGGACGTCACCAAGGCCGCCGCCGAGCAGCAGGCCGTCAAGGCCGCCCAGGCGGAGGGCTCCACCAAGTCCGCCGCGGACAAGGCCCCGCGCAAGGTCGTCTGGGCCGCGAGCGGCACGCCGAGACTCGCCTACGAGACGGTCGTCGGCGGATTCCAGCACGACGGCACCCCGCAGGAACTGCACGTCGTCACCGATGCGCGGACAGGCGAGAAGCTGTACGAGTGGGAGGCGATCCAGACCGGCTCCGGCAACAGCCAGTACAGCGGCACGGTGACCATCGGCACCTCGCTCTCGGGCTCCACCTACCAGCTGAACGACGCCTCGCGCGGCGCCCACAAGACGTACAACAAGGCGCGCTCCACCTCCTCCTCGGCGGGCACCCTCTTCACCGACGCGGACGACACCTGGGGCACCGGAGCCGCGTCCAGCTCCTCCACCTCCCAGACCGCCGCCGTGGACGCCCACTACGGCGCCCAGGTCACCTGGGACTTCTACAAGAACGTCCTCGGTCGCAACGGCATCAAGAACAACGGCGTCGCCGCCTACTCCCGGGTCCACTACGGCAACGCCTACGTCAACGCCTTCTGGTCCGACAGCTGCTTCTGCATGACGTACGGCGACGGCGCGGGCAATGTGAAGCCGCTGACGTCCCTGGACGTCGCCGGGCACGAGATGACGCACGGCGTCACCTCCAACACCGCCGGGCTCAACTACTCGGGCGAGTCGGGCGGCCTGAACGAGGCGACCTCGGACATCTTCGGCACGGCCGTCGAGTTCTACGCGGCCAACTCCAAGGACACCGGCGACTACCTCATCGGTGAGAAGATCGACATCAACGGCGACGGCACCCCGCTGCGCCACATGGACCAGCCCAGCAAGGACGGCTCCTCCGCCAACTACTGGTCCTCCTCGCTGGGCAGCCTGGACGTGCACTACTCGTCCGGCCCCGCGAACCACTTCTTCTACCTGCTCAGCGAGGGCAGCGGCGCCAAGACCATCAACGGCGTCAGCTACAACTCGCCCACGTACAACGGCTCCGCGGTCACCGGCATCGGCCGGGACAAGGCGGTCAAGATCTGGTACAAGGCGCTCACCACGTACATGACCTCGACCACCAACTACAAGGCCGCCCGCACGGCCACGCTGAGCGCGGCCTCCGCCCTGTACGGCTCCGGCAGCACCGAGTACAACGCGGTCGCCGCGGCCTGGACGGCGGTCAACGTCAGCTGACCGACACCGCGTCGGCCGGCGGCACCCGGGACGAAGGCGGCCCCGGGTGCCGCCGTACGCTAAGGCCCCATGGCCTTCTCGTACGACCACGTCGGCGCCACCCGGGACCCCGAGTTCTGCCCGCCCGGCTTCCACCCCCTGCACGTGCGCACCCGCCTCGGCGAGGGTCAGGAGGTCTTCCGCCGGGCCTCCGAGTCCGTACTGACCTGGGGCATGCACCGGGCGATGGGCGTCGGCATCGACGCCTCCGCCGAACGGGCGGCGCCCGGCGTGGACGTCACGGTCACCCTGGCCGGTGTCATCAAGGCGCCGTGCCGCGTGGTGTGGACCGTGGAGGAACACCGCCGGGCGGGCTGGGCGTACGGCACGTTGGCCGGCCACCCGGAGTGCGGGGAGGAGGCCTTCCTCGTGGACCGCACCGGGGACGGCACCGTGTGGCTGACGGTGCGCGCCTTCAGCCGGGGCGCGAAGTGGTACGCCAAGGCGGGCGGTCCGGCCACGCGCGGCCTGCAACAGGCGTACGCCCGGCGGTGCGGGGTGATACTGCGCAGGCTGTGCGGGGACGCCGAGGAGTGACGCCCCCGCCGATCGAGCCTCAGCGCATGAGCACTCCGGCGCCCTCCACCACGTCCTGCGAGGGCGAGGCCACCAGACCCAGTTCCGCGCCGGACGCCAGCAGCCGGTGCGCCGGAAGGATCCGTACCGTGTAGCCGTACGGACCGGTGCGGTCCAGGGACAGCGGGCCCTCGTACACCCAGCGTCCGTCCAGATCGGGGCCGCCCGTCGACTTCAACGGGACCGTCGCCGCGTCGGTGATGCGGTCCTCGGCGTCCACCCGGCCGGAGACCACCTGCACCTCGACGTCCTCGGGACCGAGGTCGCCGAGGCCCACACGGACCCGCAGGCTCAGGGTCGTGCCCAGTTCCGCGGTGGTCGTGGCCACCGAGGTCTCCACGTGGTCGACCGTCACCCCGTGCCAGGCGCCGCGCACCCGCGCCTTCCACCGAGCCAGTTCCCGCGCCGCCTCCGCGTCCATCGAGCGGTGGGCGAGCGCGGCAGGGGTGTAGAGGCGCTCGACGTACTCCCGCACCATCCGCCCGGCCAGCACCTTCGGGCCGAGCAGGGTGAGGGTCTGGCGGACCATCTCGATCCAGCGGTCCGGCAGCCCGCCCTGGCCGCGCTCGTAGAAGCGCGGGGTGACCCGCTGCTCCATCAGGTCGTACAGCGCCGCCGCCTCGATGTCGTCGCGCCGGTCCGCGTCGGTCGCGGAGCCGTCGGCCGTGGGGATCGCCCAGCCGAAGTCCGGCTGGAACCACTCGTCCCACCAGCCGTCCAGCACCGACAGGTTGAGGCAGCCGTTCAGGGCCGCCTTCATTCCGCTCGTCCCGCACGCCTCCAGCGGCCGGAGCGGATTGTTCAGCCAGATGTCGCAGCCCGGGTACAGCTTCTGCGCCATGGCCATGCCGTAGTCGGGCAGGAAGACGATGCGGTGGCGCACCCGCGGGTCGTCCGCGAACCGCACCAGGTCCTGGATGAGCCGCTTGCCGCCGTCGTCCGCCGGGTGCGCCTTGCCCGCCACCACGATCTGCACCGGCCGCTCGGGGTGCAGCAGCAGGTCCATCAGCCGGTCGCGGTCGCGCAGCATCAGCGTGAGCCGCTTGTACGACGGGACGCGCCGGGCGAAACCGATGGTGAGGACGTCGGGGTCGAGCACCCCGTCGATCCACCCCAGCTCGGCGCTGCCGGCGCCGCGCTGCCGCCACGAGGCCCGCAGCCGCTCGCGCACCTCCACCACCAGCTGCTCGCGCAGGACCCGGCGCAGCTCGAAGATCTCCTGGTCGGGGATGTCCGCCACCGCGTCCCAGCGGTCCGAGCCGCCGACGGTGAGGGCGTCCTCGGTGCGCTGGGCGCCGATCTGCTTGGCGCCGAGCCGGAACACCTCGGGGGCGACCCAGGTCGGGGCGTGGACGCCGTTGGTGACCGAGGTGATCGGCACCTCGTCGGCGTCGAAGCCCGGCCACAGGCCGGAGAACATCTCGCGGCTGACGTTGCCGTGCAGCAGCGAGACCCCGTTGGCCCGCTGGCCGAGGCGCAGGCCCATCACCGCCATGTTGAAGACGTTGGGCTCGCCGCCCGAGTAGGTCTCCATGCCGAGCTGGAGGATCCGTTCGACGTCGATGCGCGGCAGTTCGGCGTCGGGTCCGAAGTGGCGGGCGACCAGTTCGCGGTCGAAGCGGTCGATACCGGCGGGGACGGGCGTGTGGGTGGTGAACACCGTCCCGGCCCGCACCGCCTCGAGCCCCGCGTCGAAGTCGAGCCCCCGGTCGGCGAGCTCGGCGATCCGCTCCAGGCCGAGGAAGCCCGCGTGCCCCTCGTTGGTGTGGAAGACCTCGGGTTCCGCGTGCCCGGTCAGCCGGCAGTACGTCCGGACCGCGCGCACACCTCCTATGCCGAGGAGCATTTCCTGGAGCAGCCGGTGCTCGCTGCCGCCGCCGTAGAGCCGGTCCGTCACCCCGCGTTCGCCGAGGTCGTTCTCCTCCACGTCGGAGTCGAGCAGCAGCAGCGGGACCCTGCCGACCTGGGCCAGCCAGATCCGGGCGTGCAGCGCGCGGCCGCCGGGCAGCGCGAGGGAGACCTGGGCGGGGGTGCCGTCGTCCTCCCGGAGCAGGGCCACCGGCAGTTCGTTGGGGTCGAGGACCGGGTAGTGCTCCTGCTGCCAGCCGTCCCTCGAAAGGGTCTGCCGGAAGTAGCCGTGCCGGTACAGCAGACCCACTCCGATGAGCGGAACCCCGAGGTCGCTGGCCGCCTTCAGGTGGTCGCCGGCCAGGATGCCGAGGCCTCCGGAGTACTGCGGCAAGGCGGCGGTGATACCGAACTCGGGGGAGAAATAGGCGACGGCGGCGGGCAGTTCGGAGGACTGGGCCTGATACCAGCGGTCCCCGGAGACATAGTCGTTCAGGTCGTCGGCCACCGCGCCCAGACGGCGCAGGAAGCGGCGGTCCTCGGCCAGCTCGGCCAGTCTCCCGGGCGCCACACTGCCCAGGAGCCGTACGGGGTCACCGTCCGAGGAGGCCCAGCGCTCGGGGTCGACGGACTGAAAGAGGTCGCGGGTCTCCGCATGCCAGGACCAGCGCAGATTGCGCGCCAGGTCGCTGAGCGGCCGGAGGGGTTCGGGGAGAACGGGACGGACGGTGAATCGACGGATCGCCTTCACATTCCACCTCGGCAGGCGTGCGGAAGAGGACGCACGGCGGTGTGCGTCCTGTCATCATCTGCACGGTATCGGTGCGGGCGCTCTGTAACCACGGCGCCTTTCCCCGCGTCTCCATCCGGTCTCGACTCGGACTCCACCCGGGCGACATGCGCACTCCGTCCGAAAAGAGCCGCAACCTTCACGGATCCGCCATCGCCGGTATGGCCGATTCCGCCCCTGTAGGCGTCCTTGTGGCGACTTTGCCCGCCACGAGAGGCTGCACATGGCGTTCCGGCCCGCGCCGGGTGCACCCGGCGGTCAGCGGTGGCCGGACGCCGTATCGAGGAGGGGACTCGAACCATGGCACGGACGCGAAGCATGCGTCTGCGCTGGGCGGGGGGCCTGACCGCGGTGACCTGTGCCGCGGCACTTTCGGCCATCAGCCCGCCCGCGCACGCCGCACCGGAGGGGCTCATCGTCGGCGCCGGCCGGCCCGGCTCCGTCAGCGGAAGCTACCTGGTGACACTCAAGGGGGGAACACAGGCTCCGTCGGCGGCCGGAAAAGGCCTCGCCGCGACGTACGGGGCGAAAATCAGCCACACTTACGACACGGTCCTGAACGGCTACGCGATCAGGGCGAGCGAGAGACAGGCCGAACGCCTCGCGGCCGACCCGCGGGTCGCCTCGGTCGTCCAGGACACCCGGGTGACGCTGGAGCGAACCCAGAAGAACCCGCCGTCCTGGGGCCTGGACCGGATCGACCAGCGCAGTCTGCCGCTGAACAACCGGTACACCTGGCCGGACTCCGGGGGTACCGGGGTGACGGTGTACGTGATCGACACCGGCGTCCGCATCTCGCACAAGGATTTCGGCGGCCGCGCGAGTTACGGCTGGGACTTCGTCGGGGGCGACAAGTCGGCGGGCGACGGCAACGGCCACGGCACGCATGTCGCGGGCACGGCCGCCGGGTCCAAGTACGGGGTCGCCAAACGGGCGAAGGTGGTTTCCGTGCGCGTCCTCGACAACGCGGGCGCCGGCACCACGGCCCAGGTCATCGCCGGCATCGACTGGGTGACCCGGAACGCCAGGAAGCCCGCGGTCGCCAATGTCAGCCTGGGCGGCAGCTACAACGCCCAGCTGAACGCGGCCGTCCGCAACTCCATCGCCTCCGGCGTCACCTACACGGTCGCCGCGGGCAACGACGGTCTCCCCGCGGGCCTGTACTCACCGGCGAGCGTGGGCCCGGCCCTCACGGTCGGCGCCACCGACCGCGAGGACGCACGGGCGAGCTTCTCGAACCACGGCTCCTCGCTCGACCTGTTCGCCCCGGGCGTGGCGATCACCTCGTCGTCGTACGCGGGCGACAGCGCCAAGGCGACCTACTCCGGTACGTCGATGGCGGCGCCGCACGCGGCGGGCGCGGCCGCGCTCTATCTCGCCGACCACCGCAAGGCCACTCCCGCACAGGTGTCCAAGGCGCTCGTGGCCGGGGCGGCGAACGGAAGGGTCTCCGGGCGCGGGCCCGGCTCACCGAACAAACTTCTGCAGGTACCGGGCTCGTAGTGGCCTGTTCGCGACCTGTTGAGGACAGCACGCAAGGATCGGCCCCGTCTGTCCCGGACGGGGCCGGTCTTGTGTGCAGACATACATGTGAGTAGTTAGCAAAGTGCCGGATTGCTCACCCGAATAGGGTGGGAAGGCTCCTCCGGTACACCACAGGCACGCCACAGCTGCACCCGCAGGACCCACCTCCCCACAGCCATCCGCCCACCCACGTTGACGCGGACAGGAGCGGTCATGCCCGCCACGCACCACTCGTCAGCACCTCCGACGCGCAAGTCCGAAGCGCCTCAAGTACGCGGCCCGGCCGCCGCGGAGCCACCCTCCGCCGCCGGCCCTCAAGTCATCGGACGCATCCCCGTCCTCGATGTCCGCCCGCTCGTCCAGGGTGGCCGCCGGCCGGCCAAGGCGGTGGTCGGCGAGACGTTCGAGGTCTCGGCGACCGTGTTCCGCGAGGGGCACGACGCCGTGGCCGCCAATGTCGTCCTGCGGGACCCCGAGGGCCGGCCGGGCCCCTGGACGCCGATGCGCGAACTGGCGCCGGGCACCGACCGCTGGGGCGCCGACGTCACCCCGGACGCCCCGGGACTGTGGACGTACACCGTGGAGGCGTGGGGCGATCCGGTCACCACCTGGCGCCACCACGCCCAGATCAAGATCCCCGCGGGGATGGACACGGAGTTGGTCCTGGAGGAGGGCGCCCGGCTGTACGAACGGGCGGCCACCGAGGTCCCCGCGGAGCAGCGGCGGATCCTGCTCACCGCGGTCGAGCACCTCCGCGACGACACCCGGCCCCCGGCCGCGCGGCTCGCGGCGGCCCTGACTCCGCCCGTGGACGAGGTGTTGTCGCGGTATCCGTTGCGGGAGTTGGTCACCGCCTCCGATCCGCTGCCTTTGCTGGTCGAGCGGGAACGGGCCCTGTACGGCTCCTGGTACGAGTTCTTCCC